>JBGSNN010000360.1:0-2102 GCA_041739655.1 Albidovulum sp.
GCCGCCGCCGCCGCAACGGCCGCCGCCGAGGCCGCCACCGAAGATGAAAAGATGAAGGCCGAGCTGCGCGAGTTGAAGCAGGCCCGGCGCTATGACGGCCAGACGGTCGGACGCTCCACCGCGCGCAGCAGCCGGTCCGACAGCATCGCGACCTCGTTCGGCAAGAGCCTGGCGCGGCAGCTTGGGACCAAGACCGGGCAGGCCATCGTGCGCGGCATCCTCGGGTCGCTCTTCAAGTCACGCTGAAGCGCCTTGCGGCGATCCGGCATGGGGCGCCGCATGGCTTGCTGACCGACGCTGGGGTGCTCTGTCAGAGCGGGCGCACCTTCAGCCGGGTAATGCGGTTTTCCTTGCGCTGAAGAATTTCGAACCGGAAGCCGTGGAAGGAAAACACCTGGCCTTCGTTCGGGATCATCTGCGCCTCGTGGATGACAAGGCCCGCGACCGTGTTCGCCTCGTCATCCGGCAGGCTCCACTCGGTCGCACGATTGAAGTCGCGGATCGTCATGCCGCCGTCGATCATATAGTCGCCGCTTTCGGTCCGCTTCAGCGGATGCTCGGCGTCGAGGTCGAACTCGTCGGTGATCTCGCCGACGATTTCCTCGATGATGTCCTCAAGCGTGATGAGGCCGCGCAGGTCGCCGTATTCGTCCACGACCAGCGCGAAATGGGTCCGTCGCTTGAGGAACTCGCGCATCTGTTCGTCGAGCGGGGTGGTCTCGGGCACGAAGTAGGGCGTTTTCGCGACACTCATGATATCGAACGCACTGATCGATGAGAGGTTGCCATCTTCGTTCCGCACCGTCTTTTCGACCGCGCGCAGCAGATCCTTGGCGTTGAGGATGCCGACCACGTTCTCACGCTCGTTCTTGTAGAGCGGCAGGCGCGTATGCGGCGAGGCGAGTACTTCCGACAGGATCTGCGCGGGCGCCGCATCGGCATCGATCATCCCGATCTTGCTGCGGTGGGTCATGATCTCTTCGACCGTGCGGTCGGCAAGGTCGAGCGCACCGAGAAGCCGGTCGCGGTCCTCCTTCTGCACCGTGCCCTCGGCATGGCCGAGCGAGAGCGCGCCCACGATCTCGTCGCGCAGGGACAGGACGTTGCTGTTGGGATCGGTGCGGACCCCGAAGAGGAAGAGGATGCCGCGCACCACGAGGCGGACCAGCGCGACAACAGGCGAAAGCGCTGCGATCAGCCAGCCGATCGGCCGCGCCACGCGGGATGCCGCGCTTTCCGGCGCGGTGATCGCATAGGTCTTCGGCAGCACCTCGGCGAAGACGAGCACGAGCGCGGTCATCACCAGCGTCGCCGCCGCCACCCCGTGCGCGCCGAAGAGCCGAGACATGAGCGCCGTTGCGAGCGAGGCCGAGAGGATGTTCGCGACGTTGTTGCCAAGCAGGATCGCGCCGATCAGCTTTTCACCGTCTTCCATCACCTTCAGCGCCTGCGCGGCGCCCCGGTCGCCACGGTCGGCCTGCGACCTGAGCTTGCCGCGCGACGCCGCCGTCAGCGCGGTTTCAGAGCCTGAAAAGAAGGCAGACATCAGCAGAAGGCAGAGGATCGCTCCCGCGGTCAGCCAGAAGCCGGTGTCGAGAACGTCAAGGCTCGGCATGTCATATCCCTTTGGTTTGCATCTTTATGGGGTGCTGTCGTCGATCCCGCAAGACGGGCCGCCTTCAGTCGCGGCTCCGGGCCAGCGGATGATGCGTCAGAACCAGCGCCTTGAGCCGTTCGTCGAGGACATGGGTGTAGATTTCCGTGGTCGAGATATCGGCATGGCCAAGCATGGTCTGGATCGCCCGAAGGTCGGCGCCACCGGCGAGAAGATGGGTCGCGAAGGCGTGGCGCAGGACATGCGGCGTGACCCTGGCCGGCGCGATCCCGGCGGCGATGGCGAGGTCCTTCAGCAACCCGTGGAAGGCCTGCCGGGTCATGTGGCCCTCGGCGCCCCGCGCCGGGAACAGGTGTTTGCCGGGAGCAGCCCTGACCTCGATCCGCGCCTGGTCTTCCGCAGCGTCGCGGACCCTGAGCCAGGCGGCCAGCGCCTGCCGCGCCGGGCCCGAGAGCGGGACCATGCGCTCCTTGCCGCCCTTGCCGCG
>JBGSNN010000363.1:0-11695 GCA_041739655.1 Albidovulum sp.
TCGCGGCCGCAACTGCAGCAAGGTCCGGCCCCGCCGCACCGCCAAAAACCGTCGGAATACGCCAGCGCCGCACAGTCCCCGCCGCGCCGGAACCAGCCGCTTTCGTCGCCAGCAGCCCGCGCACCCGCGCCTCGATGGCACCCCGATCCGCCATCAGCGGATCAAGCCGCAGGAACACCCCGGCAAGCGACGGCGCGATCTCCTCCACCCCCGGCACGGAATCGGCCAGCAGCCGCTCCCAGAACCTCAGGGCAGCGCGATTGGCGTCCTCCTCCAGCCGGTCGGAAAACTGCACCAGAAGGCCCGAAAGCCCCATCGGCAGGATACGGGGGAAGCCCGCCTCATGGTCTGGCATCTCAGCTTTGCCTTCCGACACGTCGCGGACCCTGCACGGGCCTTTCGTCGGCAGTTCAGCCGATGCCCCGCCGTTTCACAAGCGAAACCCGCCGGTGACGCCCGCGCCGCATATTGAACTTTCGCGTTCACCTACTTGACTGTATATGCAGGGCGCAGGATTTGAAGAAACGCGCACCGCTGCCCATATGACTGGCGGCTGGTGAGAAATTAGGATCTGGTTTGATGGCTTCTCGGTTCAGAGCGCACCGCTTTTCCGCGATCGTTGTGCTTGTGGCAGCAGGTCTGTGGGTCGGCACCGGGGAATTTGCCTCGGTCGGCAGCGAAGAGGCTCAGGCCGCGCAGCCCGCGGGCTCCAAGACCGAAGCTGAGCCGACAACCGTCGACGCGGGGCCGGTCCGGCGGACCGTGGCGGCGATCACCCCGGTCTTCGCCGATCATGCCCGCGGCATCCGGATTTCGGGCGCGACGGATGCCGACAAGCGCTCGGTCCTCGCCGCCCGCATGAGCGGTATCATCAAGACGCTTGCGGTCAAGCAGGGCGATATGGTGGCCGCCGATCAGGTGGTGATGACGATCGAAGGGCCTGAGGTCATCGCCGGAATCGCCACCGCCAAGGCGGCGCTGACGCAGCGCCAGCAGGAACTCGACGTTGCCGAAAAACTCTTCAAGAGCGGCAATACCGCCGAGCTCCAGCTGATCGCCCAGCGCGCCGCGCTGGCCGCGGCGGAAGCGCAGGTCAGCGAGGCCGAGGCGGAGGCCGACCGACTGACGCTTCGCGCGCCCTTCGTCGGCGTCATCGACAAGGTCGATGTGGAACTTGGCGAATGGGTCCAGACCGGCACGCCGATCGCCACGCTTCTGGCACTTGATCCGATCGTGGTGCGCGCCGAGGTCAGCGAGATCGACGTCGGCAATGTCAGGGTCGGCGACACCGCCGCCGTCCGCCTTGTCGGCGGGGCGACACTTGAGGGCAAGGTGCGGACCCTGTCGCGCGATGCGTCGCAGGGCACCCGGACTTATCCGATCGAGATCGCGCTGCCGAACCCCGATCACAGGATCCCCGCCGGAATGACGACAGAGGTGACACTCTACACCGCGCCGATCAGGGCGGTTGCCGTGCCGCGTTCCGTCATCACGCTGTCGTCCGAGGGCGAACTTGGCCTGCGCATCGTCGGCGCGGACAATGTCGCGCATTTCGCCTCGGTCGAGCTGATTGACGACACGCCTGCGGGCCTCATTCTTGCCGGGGTTCCAGCCGATGCGCGGATCATCGTCGCCGGGCAGGACCTTGTCCGCGACGGCGAGACGGTGAACGTGGTCGAGGGCTCCCTCGCACAGGCCGCCGGAGCCGCACAATGAACCTTGTCGAGGCGGCCATCCGCAATGCGCGGCTGACCCTGTCCATCCTCGTGTTCCTGATGGTCGCGGGTGCGCTTGCCTATCGCTCGATCCCCAAGGAAGCCGAGCCGGACATACAGATCCCGATCATCTATGTCAGCATGACCTATCAGGGCATCTCGCCCGAGGACAGCGAACGCCTGCTCTTGCGTCCGATGGAAACCGCGCTGAAGACCATCACCGGCATCAAGCAGATGAGCTCGACCGCTTATCAGGGCGGCGGCAACGTCCTGATCGAGTTTCAGGCCGGGGCCGACCTGAAGAAGGCACTCGACGACGTGCGCTCCAAGGTCTCCGAGGCCAAGCGTGACCTGCCCGAGGGCACCGATGAGCCGAACGTGAACGAGGTGAACATCTCGGAGTTCCCGGTTCTGGTCGTGACCCTGTCGGGCGACGTGCCGGAGCGCGTGCTGGCGAAGGCGGGCCGCGACCTGCGCGACCGGATCGAGGAGATCCCCGGCGTGCTCGACGCAGCGCTTCAAGGCGTGCGCGACGATCTGGTGGAGGTCATCATAGACCCCGCGAAGCTGTCATCCTACGGGCTCAGGCTCGACACGATGATCCAGGGGGTCACCGCGAACAACCAGTTGATCGCCGCCGGCGCGATGGAAGGCGCCGAGGGGCGTTACGCGATCAAGGTTCCATCGCTCATCGAGACCATTGAGGATGTCGCCAACCTGCCGGTGCTCTCGAACGGTACGGCAGTCGTGCGCGCGCGCGACCTTGCCTCGATCCGCAACGCCTCAAAGGACCCCGAGACGATCACCCGGCTCGACGGCGCCCCCGCGGTCGCCATCGAGGTGTCCAAACGCACCGGCGCGAACCTGATCGAGACGGTCGACAAGGTGAAGGCGGTGACCGAGGAATTCCAGAAGACGATGCCCGCTGGCACCGCCGTCGCCTACAGCCAGGACAAATCCACCTCGATCCGCCAGCTTCTGAGCGACCTTCAGAACTCGGTCCTGACCGCCGTCATCCTCGTCTTCATCGTCATCCTCTACGCGCTCTCGGGGCGCGCCTCGATCCTCATCGGCCTCGCCATCCCGGCGTCGTTCCTGATCGGCATCCTCGGGCTTCAGCTTGCCGGCCTCACCGTGAACATCGTTGTGCTGTTCAGCCTGATCCTCGCCGTCGGGATGCTGGTTGACGACGCCATCATCGTCACCGAATTCGCCGAACGCCGCATGTCTGAAGGCATGGACAAGCGCCAGGCCTTTGCGATGGCGTCGCACAAGATGACCGGCCCGGTGATCGCGGCGACGGCGACGCGGGTCGCGGCCTTCTCGCCCTTGCTCTTCTGGCCGGGGATCGTCGGCGAGTTCATGAAGTACATGCCGATCACGCTGATCGCCACGCTGTCGGCCTCGCTCGTCTATGCGCTGATCTTCGCGCCCACCATCGGCGCGATCATCGCCAAGCCGATACCGGAAGAGGATCGGGGCCGCGACAGCCTCTACATGCGCTTCGTCACCCGCGCGATCCGCCATCCGTGGCTCGTCACGCTCTCGGCCCTGGCTCTGCTTTTCGCGGTTCCCTATGCCTACGGCAAATACGGCAAGGGCGTCGAGTTCTTCCCCAATGTCGAGCCCGACTACGGTCTGCTCTACGTCCATGCGCGCGGCAACCTCTCGATCGAGGAGAAGGATGCGCTGGTCAGGCAGGCCGAGGACCGCATCCTTGGCTGGCCCGGCATCAAGACCGTCTATACCCGCTCCGGCAAGGCCGGCGGCGGCGGCAACGAGGTCGCCGAGGATGTGGTCGGGGTGATCCAGTACGAATTCGTCGACTGGCGCGAGCGCAAGGATGCCAACGCGATCCTGGCCGACCTGCGCAGCGCGATGATGGGCATCCCCGGCGCCGATATCGAGGTTTCGGTCCCGGCCGCGGGCCCGTCCACCGGCAAGGCGATCCAGATCCGGCTGTCGGCGGCAGACCCGGCCGGGCTGAATACCGTGGCCCAACAGGTCGCCGACGAACTGGCCAAGGTGCCGGACGTGATCGACATCGACGATGGCCTGCCGCCCCCGGGTGTCGATTGGGAACTGAATGTGGATCGCAACGCCGCCGCGCGCTACGGAATCTCTCCAGGTGCCGTCGGCGCGGTGGTGCAGCTCGTCACGAACGGACTGAAGCTGTCGGACTACCGGCCGGCCGGCGCGGATGATGCCGTGGACATCGTGCTGCGTCTGCCGCCGGATCAGCGCACGATCTCCGCGCTGGACCAGTTGCGGGTGGAAACCGCACTCGGTCCGGTGCCGCTGTCGAACTTCCTGTCACGGCAATCGGCGCCGACGACCGGCACACTCAAGCGCATCGACGCGCGGCGGACGGTGACGGTGCAGGCCAATATCCGCGAAGGTGTGCAGGCTGATCCGATCCGTCAGGGCATCACCGCCCAACTGGAGGCCGCAGGACTTGAAGACAGGGGCATCCGCTGGCAGCTTGCCGGCGAGGATGAGGAACAGGCCGCCGCCGGGGCCTTCCTGGCCAAGGCCTTCGGGGCCGCCCTGTTCCTGATCTTCATCGTGCTTCTGGCGCAGTTCAACAAGTTCATCTCGGTCGGCCTGATCTTTTCCGCCGTCATCATGTCCACCATCGGCGTCTTTCTCGGCCTGATGATCATGGGCTACCCGTTCGGCATCGTGATGACCGGCATCGGCATCATCGCGCTGGCCGGGGTCGTGGTGAACAACAACATCGTGCTGATCGACACCTACGACACGCTCCGCCGCGAGGGGATGCCCAAGGTCGAGGCGATCCTCGAGACCTGCCACGAACGCGCCCGGCCGGTCGTCCTGACCGCGCTGACCGCGATCCTCGGCGTGCTGCCCATCGCCTTCGGGCTCAACCTTGAACTCCTGAGCCACGAGACGACGTTCGGCGCGCCCTCGACGCAATGGTGGATCTCGCTGTCCTCGGCCATCGTCTTCGGCCTGGCCTTCGCGACCGTACTCACTCTGGTCGTCACGCCGTCGCTCTTGATGCTGACATCGCGCGACGTGCCGCAGCATGGCGCGAAAAAACCGCGGCGCTGGTTCGGTCGCTGGCGCCGGACCGCCGCGAGCCCGGCGGAATAGAGCGGCGCGGCGAAGTGTGCTAAAATGCCCTCTGCCAGAGCGACAGGGGCATCATTCAGAGGGATCAATGATGGGCATTCGCACGACAACCGGACGTGGCAGACGGTACGACTCCATCCTCGACACGGTGGGCGACACGCCCGTCGTCCGTCTCAACCGGATCGCGCCGAAGGGCGTCACCGTCTATGTGAAGGTTGAGGCGTTCAATCCCGCTGCCTCGGTCAAGGACCGCCTTGCGCTCAACATCATCGAGGCGGCAGAGCGTGAGGGCAGGCTCAAGCCCGGCCAGACCGTGGTCGAGGCAACCTCGGGCAATACCGGCATCGGGCTGGCCATGGTCTGCGCCGCCAAGGGCTATCCGCTGGTCGTGACGATGGCCGACAGCTTCTCGGTCGAACGGCGCAAACTGATGCGGTTCCTTGGCGCCAAGGTCGTGCTCACGCCGCGCGCCCTCAAGGGGGTCGGCATGTATGCCAAGGCGCAGGAACTGGCCGCGGCGAATGGCTGGTTCCTGGCCAGCCAGTTCGAGACGAAGGCCAATGCCGACATTCACGAGGCGACAACCGCGCGCGAGATCCTTGCCGACTTCGAGGGCGCGCGGCTTGACTATTTCGTGTCGGGCTACGGCACCGGCGGCACCGTGACCGGCGTCGGCCGTGTCCTGCGCAAGGAACGGCCCGAGACCAGGATCATCCTGACCGAACCGGCCAATGCCGCGCTCGTCCAGTCCGGCACCCCGCAGGCGCGCACCGCCGAAGGGGCCCCGGCGGGCGGCCACCCGGCGTTCGAGCCGCATCCGATCCAGGGCTGGACCCCGGACTTCATTCCGCTGGTGCTGCAAGAGACGCTCGACCGCGGGTTCTATGACGAGCTGATTCTGATCGCCGGCGCCGAAGGTATTGCTTGGTCGAAACGCCTGGCCGCCGAGGAAGGCATCTTCACCGGCATTTCCGGCGGCGCGACCGTCGCCGTGGCGATGAAGGTTGCCGCGACCGCGCCGAAAGGCTCGGTCATCCTGGCCATGCTGCCCGATACCGGCGAGCGCTATCTGTCAACACCGCTCTTCGAGGGCATCGTCGAGGGCATGAGCGACGAGGAAACCGCGCTTTCACTCTCGACGCCAACGGCGCAGATGGCGGCCGAATAGGGGCGGCCTGCGCCGCCCCCCCGGATCATCGGATCAGGCAGCCCGACGCGGTGCTGCCGGACGCCTGCCGGGACGGCGCTGCGCCCGGAACGGCTTTTTCTCGGCCTTGGCGTCGCCACCACGCCCCGCCCAGGGCACACCACCGGCGACCGGGACCTTCTCGCCCAGCGCCTTTTCGATCGACCGCAGGTCGCCCATCTCGTCGGCGGCGCAGAGCGCAACGGCGCGGCCTTCGGCACCGGCCCGCGCGGTCCGGCCGATACGGTGCACATAGTTCTCCGGCACGTTGGGAAGCTCGTAGTTATAGACGTATTCCACGCCGGGAATGTCGATCCCGCGCGCCGCGACATCGGTCGCAACCAGGACGCGGACCCTGCCCTCGCGGAAGTCGGTCAGGGCACGGGTGCGTTGCCCCTGGCTCTTGTTGCCATGGATCGAGCTTGCCGCGAAACCGGCGCGGTCGAGCTGGTTCATCAGCCGCTCCGCGCCATGCTTGGTGCGCGCGAAGACCAGCGCCCGGTCGTTCCGGTGCGCGTCGAGCAGGTCGATGAGAAGCGCCTGCTTCTGATCCTGTGCCACGAAGTGGACCGATTGCGCCACCTTGTCGGCGGCCTTGCCCGGCGTTGCGACCTGAACCCGAAGCGGATCGTGCAGGAAGGCGCGCGAAAGGTCCTCCATGAGTTTCGGCATCGTCGCCGAGAAGAGCATGGTCTGGCGCTCCTTCGGCAGCAGGGTCGCGATCCGGCGCAGCGCGTGGATGAAGCCGAGGTCGAGCATCTGGTCGGCCTCGTCAAGGACGAGGAACCGCGTCTCGTTCAGGCGCACGGCCTTGCGGTCGAGAAGGTCGATCAGGCGTCCCGGCGTCGCGACGAGTATCTCGGTCCCCTTCTGCAACACCTGCTGCTGCGCAAAGAGCGAGCGTCCGCCGACGACCAGATTGATGCGCGGGCGATCCTTGCCGGTGGACAGCGACTGAAGCGCCGTCATGATCTGCATCGCCAGCTCGCGCGTCGGTGCCAGAACCAGCGCCAGAACGGTTTTCGGCGCGGCACGGTCGCCGGCGATGTGCAGCGCCTGCACGACCGGCAGGCCAAAGGCGGCGGTCTTGCCGGTGCCGGTCTGCGCCAGCCCCATGATGTCGCGGCCTTCCAGGGCGCGCGGGATCGCCTGCACCTGGATCGGGGTCGGGGTTGTCATGCCAAGCTCTTTCAGCCGCGACACGAGACGGGGCAGAAGCCCCAGGGTTTCGAAAGTCATGAATATCCTTTGCCGGACCGAGGCCCGGGTGTAGCGTCCCTCCGTCCCCTTGACGGTCGGCAACGCCGGGATGCACCACGGGGCACTGCCCGACAGGCCTCATTGCCCCCGGGCCGCTCGCGGCGGCGTCCCCCTCGCGTGATGCGGGAAACTGTCGGTCAGTGGTTCGTTTCGGGTCTGAAACCCGCCTGCTCACGCGGCAGAACTCTGGCGACCTGCGCGATATGGACGCTGCGGCGCAGAAAGTCAAGCCGCGCATGATCTCTCGGGTGTGCGGACCTCAGCGCTCGGCCTCGGCGATCAGACGGCGGACCCAGCGCGCCGCCGCCCATGTCGCGGGCACCCCGAGTGGCACCGCCCACAGCACCGCCTGCACCGGGGACAAGGCCGGCAAGCCCACCGACTGACCGAGAAGCCCGAGCAAGAACAGGTTGATCGCGCAGGCCGAAGCCGCGAAGGGATAGAGCAGCAGCGCCAGCTTCCACAGCGGCCTAGTGGCTGGTGCCGTCTTCGAAGCTGATCTTGTTCCAGACATTGTACTTTCCCGCCGGCTTGCTCATCGGCAGACGCTTGATTTCCTTGAAGGTCTTTGCGTCGAACACGATGACCGCGCCATCATCCTCCCATATGGAGACGAGCGCATGGCGGCCATCCCTGGTGAATTCGGTATGCGCCACGGTCTTGCCCGGCTCTGGCGTCAGCACCCGCACCACCTCAAGCGTCTCTTTGTCGATGATGTGCATCTCGCCCTTGTGCGCGCCGCTGAACACGTCGGCCCAGACATATGGGCTCGTGCCATGGCTGCGCAGGAAAAAGCCCGGGCCGCTGGTCCTGATCTCCTTGATCAGCGACCAGTCCTCCATGTCGATCACCGAGATGAGGCCCTCGGTCAGATGTGGTGCGGCCATCACCCGATGGCCGCTGCGCATCCAGGTGATGCCCGAGCCCAGATGCGGCATCCCCGGCATCGGCAGTGTCGCGATCTCGCGCCCGACGTCGAGGTTCACCACCACGCCGGTTTCGGCCGCGCGGTTGGTGCCGATCATCTCGCGGTAGTCCGGGCTGAAGAAAAAGTCATCCAACGGGGCGGAAACCGCTATCCTGCGGCGCGCGAACAGGCCATTTTCCACGCCCAGAGCCTCTTGCATACCGGCCTCGTTCGAATGCACGAAGCCTTCGGGATAGGGCCCGCCGTCCGCATCGGTGGCAATCTCCCAGATCTCGGGCACATCCTTCAGAGCCACTACGAAGGTCTTGCGCTGCGGCGCCTGATAGACCGCCGCGACGCGGCTGGGCGTGCCATCGCGCGCCGCCACCTCGATCACCTTGCGCACGCTCAGATCACCGGTCGAAAGAATGGTCAGCGTCGCGGGCAGATAGTTCGCGACCGCGAGACACTTGCCGTCTTCGCTCATCGCGATGTTGCGGCTGTTCAGGCCGGCGCGCACCCGGCCCACCTCTTTCAGGCTCCAGATATCGTATTTCTGCACCCAGCCATCGCGCGACATGATGAACACATAGCGGCCATCGGGCGAGAACTTCGGCCCGCCATGCACCGCGAAGGGGGTGGCAAAGCGGTCGAGGACCGCAAAGCTGTCGCCATCCAGCACCGAGACATGGTGATCGCCGGATTCGACGACCAGCGTGACATTCATCGGATCACCGCCGAACACAGGCGCCGCCGCGGGCGTGTAGTCCACAGCCATGGTCCGGGTCGCGGCGATATCCTCCGCGCTCCAGCGCGGCGGTGTCGCCAGGGGCGTCATCAGATAGGCGGCCACCGCCGCGATATCGTCCTGCGAAAGCGTGGTCGCGAACCCGGCCATCTGGGTCGCCGCGCGACCCTTCGCAATGACCGCCGCCAGCTTTTCGCCCTTCAGCTTGCCCAATGTCTCGGGGATCAGCGCCGGCCCGGTCCCACCGAGACGGGTCGGCGCATGGCACCCCGCGCACAGGTCCTGAAAGATCGCCGCGCCATCGCCGGCCGCCATCGCCGGACCGGCGAGCAGCAGGCTAGAGATAAGAATGTGCCGGATCATGGCTTTTCCCGCGGAACGGCGTGACGGTGAGCCGGGTTGCATCGGCCAGCCCGATCTCGGCATTGGTCAGGTAGCAGGCGGGGTCCTCGGCCCAGGGGTCGCCGGTGACCTGCAGCGCGCGAATCCGGGTGTTGCCGCCGCAAACGGCCTGAAATGCACAGGCCCCGCAGCGCCCCTTCAGGGGTCGCGGGCGCTGCCGCAGCGTCGCCAGCATCGCATCGTCGCCGGTCCATAGTGTCGAGAACGCATCGGTTTTCACCGACCCGATGGTGTAATCCGACCAGTATGTATCGGGATGGACCTTGCCCTGCGGGTCGATGTTGCCGACACCAAGCCCGCTGGAATTGCCGCCCCAGGCCTCGAGGTGCCGCCGCACATGGTCGGCCTTTGCGGCGCCGAACCGTGTCTCGATCCACTGCAGCAGATAGACCGCATCGGCGTCATTGTTGCCGGTGACCACCTCGAAGCCGCGCCCTGCCCGCACCGCGTTCCAGGCATATTCCATCAGCAGGTCCATCGCCGCGCGGGTGCGAGCATGGGCCGCATCCTCGCCGCGATGCTTGTCGCCGCGCCCCGCATAGACCAGGTGCGACAGATAGAACTTGTCCACGCCTTCGCTGTCGCAGAGATCGAGCATCGCGGGCAAGAAACCGGCGTTGTCCTCGGTGAGGGTGAAGCGCAGCCCCACCTTCACGCCGCGCGCCTTGCAGGCCCGCACCCCCGCAAGCGCCTGATCGAAGGCGCCCACGACGCCGCGAAACCAATCGTTCGCGGCCCCGGTGCCGTCGAGCGATATCCCGACATAATCGAACCCCAGCGCCGCCACCCGATCAGCCGTCTCGCCCGTCAGTCTGGTGCCATTGGTGGACAGGCTCAGGTGCCGGAACTTCAGCGCCCGTGCGCGTTCCGCCAGCGCCCAGAAATCGAACCGCGCCAGAGGCTCACCCCCGGAGAGGATCAGTGCCGGAATGCCGAAGCCAGACAGGTCTTCAAGCACCGCCATGGCCTGATCATGGCTCAGCTCACCGGGAAACGGCACATCAGCGCTGGTGGTGTAGCAATGCCGGCATCTGAGATTGCAGGTCCGTGTCAGGTTCCAGATCACCACCGGCTTGACTGCCTGGCCCGTCTCACCCGATCCGCGCCGCACCCGTACCGGGCCGGGCGTGACCAGTTCCTGCATGTACTGCGTCATCCGAAACATGTCTCAGCCTTCCATGGTCTTCAACCGCATCCCGGTCTTTTTCAGGATGCGTGTCGAATAGAGGATGTCGTGGGCGCGGCAGGCATCGCCGAGAAGCGCCGCAATCTCGGCCCGCAACCGTTCCACCGCGTCACGCGAGGTGCCGTGGATCATCGCAAAGAGGTTGTAGGGCCATTCCGGCAGCGCCCGTGGCCTGAGATAGCAGTGCGACACGAACCCGAGCGCCCCGACACGGGTGCCAAGCGCAATGGCCTCGGCGTCGTTCACGTCCCAGACACTCATGCCATTGGCCACGAGCCCCAGGGCATAGTGGTTGGGCGCCACCGCAATCCGCCGGATCACGCCCGACGCCTGCATCGCCGCCATGCGCGCGATGACCTCGGCCTCGGTCAGTCCAAGCCAACCGGCCACTTCGGCATAGGGCGCGGGCGTCAGCGGCAGCCCGCCTTGCGTGGCCGCAATGATCCGCCGATCGGTGGCATCAAGCGTCATGCCACCACCCGGAAGCCTATGAAGAACTCGTGTTCCTTTGGGAAAAGCAAGACACGCACCCCCGTTTCCGTCTCGATCCGCCGCGCCACCCGCGCGACCTCGTCCACCGTTTCGCAGGCCAGGACGAACCACATGTTCAGCGCATGGGCACGTTCATAATTATGCGCCACCTCCGGATGGGCATTGACCAAAGTCACGACCCTGTCGAAATCCGCCGCCGGCACCGCCATCGCGCAAAGACAGAACGCCCCGCCCATCGCCTCGGCATCGAAGAACGGCCCGAACCGGGTGATCGCGCCCTCATCGCGGAGCCGCTGCATCCGGTTGATGAGCGTGGCCTCGTCGAGACCGAGGGCCGCCCCGGCCTCGGCGAAGGGATGTGGGACCAAGGGAAAGCCGTCCTGCAACGCGTTCAGGATCGCGCGGTCGGTGGCGTCCAGGGCATCGGTTGGCAGAGGCTTGCGTCTCATGCGGCCTCCTGATGGAGCAGCGCTCCGGTTTGCTTGAAGCAGTGCGTTGAAAACAGGGGCCGATGCCGCAGGCCTGCAACCGCAGGCAGGGTCGCTGCCGCGGCCAGAACCTGCAAGGTCTGCGCCCGGTCCTGGCCGTGGATCATGGCGAACAACCCGTAGGGCCAGAGCCTCGGCACGGTGCGGCGCTGATAGCACAGCGTCACGCCGGGATGGGCCGCCAGTGCCGCGCCGGCCGCGGCCATCCGCGCCTC
>JBGSNN010000364.1:0-9627 GCA_041739655.1 Albidovulum sp.
GGACATCCTGCTTGAGGACTACGGTGTCTACGTCCAGCCCATCAACTATCCCACCGTGCCCCGGGGCACGGAGCGGCTGCGCTTCACGCCTTCGCCGGCGCATACCGATGGGATGATGGATGACTTGGTCGAGGTGTTGGAGCGGCTCTGGGATCGCTGCAACGTCCAGCGCATTGGCGGCTACGCCGCCTGACCGAAAGATCGCCCTGCGACATTCTCGGCTGCGCTACTTTGGCACAACGCAAGGTAGGCCGAACCATGGCGTACTCGCGCTCAAGATCAGTCGTTAAACAGCCCGACACTGGACTGGTCCCGAACGCCCCTGCCGCAACAGGGGCGTTCTTACTATTGGGCTCCCGTTTCGGCGTCCTCTGATCTCAGGTCCGGCGGCGGACGCCGCGGCCCAATCCGATCTGCTTGGCGAAAGCTGAGCGCCGCGCGGCGTAGGCCGGTGCGACCATCGGGTAGTCTGGCTGCAGGCCCCAGCGGCGGCGGTAGTCGTCGGGGCTGAGATTGAAGCGCGAGCGCAGGTAGCGCTTCAACATTTTCAGCCGCTTTCCGTCCTCCAGGCAGACGATGTACTCATGCTGCACCGACCGGCTGACCGGCACCGCGGGCTTGGGCCGCTCGGCCGGCAAGGCGGGTGCGGATGCGCCGTTGGACGCCTGTTGCAGGGCCTCGTGCACGGATCGGATGATGTCCGGCACGGTGTCGACCGATACGGCGTTGCGACTGACGTAGGCCGACACGATGCCCGCGCCGAGGCGCAGGAGGTCTTCGCCCGAAAGCTCTTCGGTATCGGGTGCAACACTCATGAGTTTCCCTTTCGGTCGGCAGATCGCCCGCGACAGTGGCCGAGCCACGTCCCGGCGTTCACCGAGGAACGCCGGGTTCTGGAGAATGGTTCCCGCAGATCCGCGTCAGCCAAGGTTGGAAGGCCAAGAGTTCAGGAGTAAAGGGAGCCTCCGCCACCCAAGACTCGATAGCAACGCACTGAAAGGCTTTGCCCTTGAACCTGCACGCGCCCTCCCAGGCCTCGACGGAAGACTTCTTTCAGCAAGGCGTTGGCCAAGCCGACCCGGCCATCGCGGCGGTTCTCGACGGCGAATTGACTCGCCAGCAGGAGCAGATCGAGCTCATCGCTTCCGAGAACATCGTCTCCCGGGCGGTGCTGGACGCGCAAGGATCGGTGCTCACCAACAAATACGCCGAGGGCTATCCGGGCAAACGCTACTACGGCGGCTGCGAGCATGTCGATGTGGTGGAACAGATCGCCATTGACCGGGCCAAGCAATTGTTCGGCGCGGGCTTTGTCAACGTGCAGCCGCATTCCGGCGCGCAGGCAAATCAGGCGGTGTTTCTGGCGCTGTTGCAGCCCGGCGACCGGATCATGGGGCTGAACCTTGCCCATGGCGGTCATTTGACCCACGGCTCGCCCGTCACCATGTCTGGCAAGTGGTTCGACGTGGTCAGCTATGAAGTGCGCGCCGACAACCAGTTGATCGACATGGACAATGTGCGCGAAGTAGCGCTGGCGAAGAAGCCCAAGCTAATCATCGCCGGGGCCTCGGCCTATCCGCGCCACATCGATTTTGCCGCCTTCCGCGCGATTGCTGATGAGGTGGGTGCCTATCTGATGGTGGATATGGCGCATTACGCAGGCCTGATCGCGGCTGGGCAATACCCCGATCCGATGCCCCACGCCCATGTCGTGACGACGACCACGCACAAAACCCTGCGCGGTCCGCGTGGTGGCATGATCCTGACCAATGACGAGGCGTTGGGCAAGAAGTTCAACTCGGCCGTTTTCCCCGGCAATCAGGGCGGCCCCCTGATGCATGTGATCGCTGCCAAAGCAGTGGCCTTTGGCGAGGTGCTGGACCCGTCGTTCAAGGACTATGCAAAGGCCGTGATCGGCAATGCGCAGGCGCTTTCTGCGGTGCTGGTAGAAGGTGGCCTTGGCATCGTATCAGGCGGCACAGATTGCCACATGGTTCTGGTCGATCTGCGTCCCAAGGGCGTGACAGGCAAGGCAGCAGAGGCCGCGCTGGAACGTGCCGGACTGACCTGCAACAAGAACTCGATCCCGTTTGATCCGGAAAAGCCGTTTGTCACTTCGGGTGTGCGGCTTGGCACTTCGGCAGGTACCACGCGCGGCTTTGGAGTGGCCGAATTCCGCAAGGTGGGCGAACTGGTATTGCAGGTCATCGACGCGCTGTCAGCGAATGCCGAAGGCGATGCGAGTGTTGAGGCGGCGGTCCTTGCCGAGGTGCGCGGGCTGTGTGCAGCATACCCGGTCTATGGCATGGGCGCCTGATCCAATGTTCCTGTCGGTATTTGATATCTTCAAGCTGGGCGTCGGTCCGTCATCGTCCCATACGATGGGGCCGATGACCGCAGCCGCGCGGTTTCTGGATGATCTGCGCGGCGGGGCCGAAAAGATCCCCGGCGCGGGGCGACTGTCGCGCCTTGGAGCCAGCCTGCATGGCAGCCTTGCCTTTACCGGCAAGGGCCATGCCACCGACCGCGCCGTCGTGCTGGGTCTGTTGGGGTTCCGCCCTGACACGCTGGACCCTGACGCTGCCGAAGCGCTGGAAGCCGCTGTGCGTAGCAGCGGACGCATCGCGCCGCCCGGGCTGGGTGATATGGCATTTGATCCCGACCGCGATCTTGTGTTCGACTACGGCCCGCCCCTGCCCGGCCATGCCAATGGCCTGGTCCTGCGGGCCTATGACGAACGCGGCAAGCCCTATCTGACAAAAACGTATTATTCTGTGGGCGGCGGCTTTGTCGTGACGGCGGCAGAACTTGAGGCGTCAAAATCCGGCAATCTGCACGCGCAGAAGGCGACAAAGGGCTATCCTCACCCATTCGGCACGGCGGTAGAGATGCTGGCAATGGGCCAGGCCACTGGCCTGACGATTGCCGATATGAAGCGCGCAAACGAGTTAGTGCATTCCGGGCCCGGTCTGGATGATCGCCTTGACGCGCTGTGGCAGGCGATGGATGCCTGCATCACGCGCGGGTTGTGCAAGGACGGGATCTTGCCCGGTGGCTTGAAGGTCAAACGCCGCGCCAAGGCGATCCACGAACAGCTATTGGCCGAACGCGGACGGAACCAAAGTCAGCCGCATGTCGCCAATGACTGGTTGTCGGTCTATGCCATGGCGGTGAATGAGGAAAACGCGGCCGGAGGTCGGGTTGTCACCTCGCCCACCAACGGGGCGGCAGGTGTGGTGCCTGCGGTGATCCGCTATTACCGCGACCATTGCATCGGGGCCACACATGCGGGCATCCAGACGTTCCTGCTGACCGCCGCCGCAATCGGCGGGCTGATCAAGCACAATGCCAGCATATCGGGGGCCGAAGTCGGCTGTCAGGGTGAGGTGGGCAGTGCGGCAGCCATGGCGGCGGCCGGGCTGTGTGCCGCGTTTGGCGGCACCAACGAACAGGTGGAAAACGCCGCCGAAATCGCGCTGGAGCATCATCTGGGAATGACTTGCGACCCGGCGGCGGGCCTTGTTCAGGTGCCCTGCATCGAGCGCAATGGTCTGGGCGCGATCAAGGCGGTCTCTGCCGCCAGCCTTGCCTTGCGCGGCGATGGCACGCACTTCATGCCGCTGGACAATTGCATCGAGACGATGCGCCAGACCGGCATAGACATGAACGCCAAGTACAAGGAAACCTCGACCGGGGGCCTTGCTGTCAACCTGCCGGAGTGTTGAGGCCCGGCAGCACTTTGTCCCGGGTGCGAGCATGCCGGGCCATGATCGTTAGCGTCAATTTCATCCACACCTGAACCGTTCGCCGGTAAATCCGGCCGTGCGGTGCGAACGGTTGAGGCCTGCAAAAACAATGTCAGGCCTGATGCCTGCACCGCTGTTTGCGCCTGACCGATCATCGCGGTATTCCAGTGGTGGCTCTGTCGCTCTGGTCAAAAGGAACTGCACCCCAGTCTGACGGGCCGGGGTGCATCTGTCTTTGTGTTCAGCTTCAGTTCTTGACGATCAGATGCTCGGGGCCATAGGCAAAACCGGTGATGCTGGTGTTGCCCTTGTTGTTTTCCTTGGTGATGACCAGAATGTCATGCTCGCGGTAGCCGCCAGCGCCGGGCAGATGGTTCGGCACGGTGATCATCGGCTCCATCGACACGACCATGCCTTCTTCCAGAACCGTGTCGCAATCGTCACGCAGCTCCAAACCGGCCTCACATGGCGTTGACGATCGCTCTCCTGAGCCAGGTTGCAGCGGTGGGACGCCCGCCGGGTCACGCCGGCGGGCACGTTGCTTCGCGCTGTATGTTCGTGTAATGTTCTTATCCATGACTCGCCCTACCACTCCGCAGCACAAGACCGATCACATCGCCTATCCGGTGCATGTGCGGTTCCTGGTTCCCGAACTTGGCTTAGGTGCGCTCTTTGATCGGATAAATCGATGGCTGGATGCGCAGATAGGCCGTGGCGAATATGCCCGAGCCGTAGCGAAGAGCCTCCTCGGCGATGCCGTTGCCTTCCTCTTTCGCAGCACCGACCATGCGGACGCCTTCATGCTCGCCCATCCCGAGCTTGTCCTTGCTGACGGGACGACAAGTGTCGCCTACACTTCGCCGCACCATCCCTTTGGCCGCAGAGAGCTAGACCCCGTGTGCAATCTCTACAACCAGACCAAGGCGCAAGAGGCCATGCGCCGCCTGTTCGATCCGCTGCCGGTGATCGATCGTCTCGGCAACCTGAAGCCGCAGCCGGAAATCTATCCCGGTTACCTAGCCCCGGTGGTCCGGGATGGCGCGGAAGGCCGCGAACTTGTCATGGCGCGGTGGGGTCTGCCGACGCCACCACAATATCTGATCTGCAAGAAGACCGACCGGGGCGTGACGAACGTGCGCAACGCCAAGTCGCCGCACTGGCGCCGTTGGCTCGGCCCTGAGAACCGTTGCCTTGTACCGTTCGACGCCTTCGCCGAGCCGAAGCAGGGTGGCGGCAATGCGTGGTTCAGGCTGGCCGATGACCGCCCCGCCTTCTTCGCGGGGCTCTACGTTCCCGGCTGGACCTCGGTGCGCAAGGTGAAGGATGGCGAGACGACCGACGACCTCTACGGCTTTCTCACGACTGAGCCGAATGCGGACGTAGCGCCGATCCACCCGAAGGCCATGCCGGTGATACTGACCGAAGCCGATGAATGGGAAATGTGGCTCAAGGCGCCGTGGAGCCAAGCCCAGGCATTGCAAAGGCCGCTGGCGGACAGCGCGCTGACCGTGAGCTAGTCCCGGTCATGCCCGTCTCATTTCCGCCCGTTCATCCCTATCCCGGCACCTACCGGACACTCGGCGACGCGGCGCGGGATAACTTCCTGATCGTGATGCGCTGCAACGGATGCCATAGGATGATCCACTTCATCGCCTCCGACCTGGCTAAGATCGTCGGTCACGACCACTACGCCCACATCCCGCCTTTTGAATGCGCGCGGTGCCGCACAACGGAGTTTATTGACATGACGTTGAAGCATCCGAGTGCGGAAGATATTGGCAAAATCGTCGTGCGTAGGCCGCGCACTCGAGTTCACTGGCGAAATGCGCTACTCGGCGACCCTGATTGAGAAAATTCCGCCAATTTTCTTCCCGGTTACATGGTTGCAAGTACAGTTTTAAGTATTTGATATTATATATATTAGTCAGGATTCGAGTCCCTCCGGGCCTGCCATCCCCCCGGTCCCCGAATGGAACGGCGCTTGCGAAAGAACTGCCCTCGCGGGTCCCGTCCGGCGGCCTCGCCCACCGATCATCCCGGTAGTCGCGATCACCGCGCCTGTTCATGCTGTGAGACGTGGTGCCCCCAGAGAGACTCGAACTCCCGACCCTCTGATTACAAATCAGATGCTCTACCAGCTGAGCTATAGGGGCATCGTGACGGACATAGAGCGGCTTTTGGCGCCGTGCAAGTCCTCTCGCGGCGGGCTCAGCGGCTCTGGCGGCCAAGATTGGCGCGGGCGAGAAGCAGCACGCTCACCAGACCGACCAGGATCACCAGCACCGCCGGGGGGGCGGCCTCGCCAAGGTTCTCGAGGCTCGCCTTCTCATGCACCCGCGTCGCCAGCGTGTCGAAGTTGAAGGGCCTGAGCAGCAGCGTCGCGGGCAGTTCCTTGACGCAATCGACAAAGACGAGAAGAAGCGCTGTACCGACCGATCCCCGCATCAGCGGCAGATAGACCTCGCGCAGCGTGCCGCCGAGACCGCGTCCGAGCGACCGCGCCGCCATCGGCAGCGAGGGCGGCACCCGGCCAAAGGCGGTATCGGTCGCCCCTTGTGCGATCGCAAAGAAGCGTACCACATAGGCCAGCACGATTGCGCCCGCCGATCCGGTCAGCAGAAGCCCCGGATCGCGCCCGGTCAGCCACAGGGCAAGGTCGGCGACGCCGTGGTCGAAGGCGGCGAGCGGGATCAGGATGCCGACCGCCAGCACCGCCCCCGGCGCGGCATAGCCGATGGTGGTGACCGGCAGCAAGAGCTTTGGCAGCGCCCGCCCGGTCAGGCGCACGCCATAGACCATGAAGAGCGCCCCGGCGACGGTCAGAAGCGCAGCGCCGCCGCCGACGCTCAGCGTGTTGACGAAAGCCTGCGCCAGACCCGGATTGATCCAGCCGCGCGACTGCGACAGCGCGTGCGACAGGATGACGCCGAGCGGCAGCACGAATCCGGCCAGCACCGGGATGAGACAGAGCGCCGAGGCCAGCCATCCCGCCGCTCCGCGCAGCGTCATCGGCACGATCGGGCGCGGCTGGCGCGCGGACTGATAGTAGCGCGAATTGCGGCGGCTGACTTTCTCGAGCGCCACCAGAAGCAGGATCACGCCCAGCATGACGCAGGCGATCTGCGCGGCGCCGCCGGCATTGCCGGTTTCGAGCCAGACCGTGAAGATGCCCGTCGTCAGCGTCTGCACGGCAAAGAAATCGACCACGCCAAAGTCGTTGACCGTCTCCATCATCACGATCGCCGCCCCGGCGGCGATGGCGGGCCGGGCAAGCGGCAGCCCGACGCGCCAGAAAAGGCCGAAGGCCCCGGCGCCAAGCGCGCGCGCGACCTCATAGCTGCCCGCCGACTGTTCGCGAAAGGCGGCGCGGGCCATCATGTAGACATAGGGATAAAGCGCGGCCGCAAGGACGACGACCGCGGCCCAGCGGCTGCGGATCTGCGGAAACACATAGTCGCGCGCCGAGGTCCAGCCCATCACCTCGCGCAGGCCGGTCTGCACCGGGCCGGAATAGTCGAGGAAATCGACTAGCGCATAGGCGCCGACATAGGCCGGAATCGCGAGAGGCAGCAGCAGCAACCACTCCAGCAGCCGGGCGCCGGGAAAACGGTACATGGTGACGATCCAGGCCGCCCCGGTGCCCATCGCCGCCGCCAGAAGCCCGGTGCCGAAGGTCAGGATCGCGGTATTGGCGGCATAGCGCGGCAGCGTCGTGGCCAGAAGATGCGGCCAGATGTTCTCGGTCGGGTCGAGCGCCAGCACCACCACCGACAGGATCGGCAGCACGACCAGCGCGGCGATGGCAAGGGCCCCCAGAGACCAGAGTCCGCCTCCGGTCCGGGCGCGCCGCGCCTGAGGCGGCGCCGCAGGCGGCAAGGTTAACTGAGCGTTTTGGTCGGCCATGATCCGCGGTTACAGGAAAGCGGTTTTCCTGTCCAGCAAGCCCGTATAGGGTTCCCGAAAAGGGCGGGAGCGCCCGGTTGCCGTCAGCGCAGGAGCAGCAGGACAGGCCCATGGACATCGCACTTCATCTCGGCGTGCACTGCACCGACGATGAGCGTCTGTTTCGCGCGCTGATGAAGAACCGCGACCGTCTGGCGGCGACCGGAACCGCGCTGCCGGTGACGCGCAGCTATCGCCAAATGCTGCCCAAGCTGGTCCGCTCGCTGCGCGGGGCGCCGGCCGGACCCGATGCGCAGGAGATGGTGCGCGACGCGCTCGGGGTCGACGACAGCACCCGGCGGCTGATCCTCAGCCATGAGAACCTCGCCTGCTTTCCGACACAGGCAGTCGGACCGAACGGGCTCTATCCGAATCTGCACCTGCGGCTCGCGGCGCTTGCCAATATCTTCCCGACCGATCGCTGCACCTTCTTCGTGGCGCTGCGCAATCCCGCGACGTTGGTGCCGGAAATCCTCGATCGCGGCAATGTCATGAAATACGACGATCTCATGGGCGACACCGATCCGCGCGGCCTGCGCTGGGGCCCGGTGCTGCGGGCGATGCTGAGCGCGGTTCCGGATGCCGGTCTCGTCCTCTGGTGCAATGAGGATACGCCGCTCATTTGGCCTGATCTCTTGCGACGGATCGCGGGCGACAGCGACCCGGTCCCGCTTGAGGGCGGCGATGACATGCTCGCGCTCCTGCTGACCGAGCCGGGGTTCGCACGCTACCGCGAGTTCCTGACCTCGCGCGAGGCGCCGCTCAGCCCGCCGCAGCAGCAGCGCGTCGCCGCCGCCTTCCTGCGCAAGTTCGCCAGGCCCGAGGAGATGGAGTTGGCTGTCGATCTGCCGGGCTGGTCCGAGACCCTGATCACGGAGATCAGCGCCGCCTACGATGCCGACGTGGCCGAGGTCGCCGCACTGCCGGGGGTCACCTTCCTGCTGCCGTGACGCCGCTGCGGCTGACCCGGACGCGGGCGCCGCGCTGTCCTCCGCCTAGGCCATCCCGAGTGCGGCCTTGTACATCTCCAGCACCGCCTCTTCCTCGGCCAGATCGTCCTTGTCGCGCTTGCGCAGCGCGATGACCTTGCGCAACACCTTGGTGTCATAGCCACGGCCCTTGGCCTCGGCCATCACCTCTTTCTGCTGGTCGGCGATGTCCTGCTTCTCGGCTTCGAGATGCTCGTACCGCTCGATGAACTGACGCAGCTCGTCGGCGGCGACGCTGTAGGTGGCGTCGGAAACCTGATCGTTCATCCTGCTCTCCCGGGGATCCTGATTTGGTCCCTGACTAGTCGCTCCGCCGTCCCCCTTCAAGCCCTGCAGGACGCTTCGGACTTGTCGCAGACGGCCCTGCGCGCTACTGCACCGGCGCAGGCAACGGAGGTCGGCATGGAGACGCTCATCTGGATCGGCGCTGCGGTGACCGTAGCGGGGCTGGCGCTGCTCCTCTGGTGCATCCTCGCGGTGGTGCGGGCGCGCGGCGCGGGATTGCCGGATGCGGAGCTGCGGGCCCGGCTCCAGCGCGCCGTGGTGATGAACTTCGCGGCCCTCCTTCTGTCGGCCATCGGTCTGATGATGGTCGTAGTCGGCATCTTTCTGCGCTAGGCGCGTCAGGCGTCGTTCAGGCCGCCAAAGGTCTGGCCATACTTGATGAGTTCATCCCAGAGACCGCAGGGCTGCCAGACCTCACCATCTGCCTCGGCATAGCGCCTGAGGTCGTCGCGCAGCGACAAGAGCCCGGCCTGATCCGCCGCCAGCATCGGCCCGCCGCGCCAGCGCGGAAAGCCATGGCCCGCCAGCATCACCACATCGACATCCGAGGGCCTGAGCACGACCCCTTCCTCGACCAGCCGGGCGCCCTCATTGGCCATCGCGGCCAGCGCGCGGCGCTGGATTTCCTGCATCCCGACCGGCCGCGCCACGATGCCGCGCGCCTC
>JBGSNN010000395.1:0-2979 GCA_041739655.1 Albidovulum sp.
TCCTGCTCCGCGACCTCCGCCTCGCCACCCGCGCGGGCGGCGGCTTTGGCCTCAGCCTCGCCTTCTTCCTCATCGTCACCACGCTCGTTCCCTTCGGCGTCGGCCCCGAGGCCGGGACACTCTCCCGCATCGCGCCCGGCATCCTATGGGTCGGCGCGCTTCTGGCCTGCCTGCTGTCGCTCGATCGCATCTTCGCGCTCGACCGCGAGGACGGCTCGCTCGACCTTCTGGCCACCGCGCCGATCCCGATGGAGGGCATGGTTGCGGTCAAGGCCGCGGCGCATTGGCTTACCACCGGCCTGCCGCTGACCCTCGCCGCGCCGGTCCTCGGTGTGCTGCTGAGCCTGCCCGGCGCGGCGGTCCATCCACTCGTTCTCTCGCTCCTTCTCGGCACTCCGGCGCTCTCGGTCATCGGCACCTTCGGGGCGGCCCTGACCGTCGGGCTCAAACGCGGCGGGCTCTTGCTTTCGCTCCTGGTGCTGCCGCTCTACATCCCGACGCTGATCTTCGGCGCCGAAACCGCGCGCCGCGGGGCGGAGGGGTTGGCGACCGGCACACCGCTTCTGATGCTGGCCGGCATCACGCTCGGCGCGGTGGCGATCCTGCCGTTCGCGGCGGCTGCGGCAATCCGCGTCAATCTGCGCTAGGGCGCAGCGTGTTAGGGTATTGAGGGCGCAGCCCTGAAAAGGTAGCAACGGCATCATGTCGATCTGGGAATACGCCAATCCGAAGAAATTCATGGAAACCTCGTCCTGGGCCTTGCCTTGGGTGACGGCGCTCGCCGTGGTCACGCTCATGACCGGGCTGGTCTGGGGCTTCTTCTTCACGCCTGAGGATTTCCGCCAGGGTTCGACCGTCAAGATCATCTATATCCATGTGCCCTCGGCCATGATGGCGATCAACGCCTGGGCAATGATGCTCGTGACCTCGCTGATCTGGCTGATCCGGCGGCATCACGTCTCGGCGCTCGCGGCCAAGGCGGCCGCGCCGATCGGCATGACGATGACCCTCATCGCGCTCTTCACCGGGGCGATCTGGGGGCAGCCGATGTGGGGGACCTGGTGGGCCTGGGACCCGCGGCTGACGTCGTTTCTGATCCTCTTTCTCTTCTACCTGGGCTACATCGCGCTCTGGGAGGCGGTGGAGGATCCCGACACCGCAGCGGACCTGACCTCGGTCCTCTGTCTCGTCGGCTCGGTCTTTGCGCTCTTGTCGCGCTACGCGGTCCTGTTCTGGAATCAGGGCCTGCATCAGGGTGCGTCGCTGTCGCTGGATCAGGAAGAACATGTGGCCGATGTCTTCGCCTGGCCGCTCTGGGTGTCGATGGCGGGGTTCGTGCTGCTCTTCGTCACGCTGGTCCTCTTTCGCACCCGGACCGAGATCCGCGCCCGCCGGCTGCGCGCGCTCGAGGCCCGCGAGAGGATGGCGTGATGGTGGACCTCGGCAAATACGCAACGACGGTGCTGGGCGCCTATGGCGTGACAATCCTGCTCCTGCTCGGCCTTGTCGTGCTGTCGCTGCGGCAAAGCGCCAGGATGCGCAAGCGGCTTGACGCACAGGAGAAGAGGACGCGGCGGCATGGCTAGAATATCTCCGCTGATGCTGCTGCCGCCGGTGATCTTCGCCGGTATCGCCGCGATGTTCGTCGTCGGGATGAACCGCGAAAATCCTGATGCGCTGCCCTCGACGCTGCTCGGGCAGCAGGCCCCCGCCGTCGTCGTCGCTCAGCTTGCCGATCTGCCATCCTTCACCGACGCCGATCTGCGCGACGGCAAGGTGAAGCTGGTGAATTTCTGGGCGAGCTGGTGTGCACCCTGCCGCGCCGAACACCCCAACCTGACACAGCTTCAGGCCGAGGGCGTCACGATCTACGGCGTGAACTACAAGGACAAGCCCGAGGCGGCGGCGCGCTTCCTCGCTGAACTCGGCAATCCCTACACCGCCATCGGCGCGGATGAGAGCGGGCGCATGGGCATCGACTGGGGCATCTACGGCGTACCCGAGACCTTTATCATCGACGGTGAGGGCAAGGTGGTGCTGCGCTTCCCCGGTCCGATCACCGGGCGCACGCTCGATGACGTGATCCGGGCGGGACTGAAAGAAGCCGCCGCGGAGTAGCTGCTCTCCGCGGCGGCTGGCCGTCAGTGTGTCCGTGTCGCGCAGATCAGGATCAACAGCCCCAAAGCCTCCAGCCACATCACACTCGGAACATACGGCAATCTGTTCATCGTTGCCCTCTCGATGGGCCAAGGACGCAACTGCGTCAAGTTATCGTCTCTTGGGGGCGCGGGGACGGCGACAAGCGGCACCGGAAGCGCCTACCATTTCCCTGGCGGCGTCAATGCAAGGCTTTGTTAACATTGCCGCACCAGAAACAGGACGGGCCGCACCCTGCTGGCGCGACCCTTCCCCGGTCTCGGAAACCGATCAGGCCTTGGCGAGGTTCCTCAGCACATAGTGCAGCACGCCGCCGTGTTCGACGTATTCGACCTCGATCTCGGTGTCGATCCGGCACTTGATCTGGATCGTCTTCTCGCTGCCGTCGGCGTAGCGGATCGTGCAGGGCACGAGGCTGAGGGGCTTCAGGTCGCCCTCAAGGCCGTGGATCGAGATCACCTCATCGCCCTTCAGCCCGAGCGTCTTGCGGGTGTCGCCGCCAGTGAACTCGAACGGGATCACCCCCATGCCGACGAGGTTCGAGCGGTGGATGCGCTCGAAGCTTTCCGCGATGACCGCCTTGACGCCGAGGAGGTTCGTGCCCTTGGCCGCCCAGTCGCGGCTGGAGCCCGCGCCATATTCGACGCCGCCCACCACGATCAGCGGGATGCCTGCCGCCTGATAGGCCTCGGAAGCCTCGTAGATCGAGGTCTGCTTGCCGTCGGGCCCGAGCGTGTAGCCGCCTTCGACGCCGTCCAGCATCTCGTTCTTGATGCGGATGTTGGCGAAGGTGCCGCGCATCATCACCTCGTGGTTGCCGCG
>JBGSNN010000424.1:0-9158 GCA_041739655.1 Albidovulum sp.
CGCCGGCACGGGCCGCATAGCGCGGACCCAGCGTCGCGAACAGCTTTGCGACGGCGGCGTCCTGCTGGAGTTCGGACGCGGCGATGCGCCGGGCGTGCAGATCGCCGCGCTTGCCCAGCGTGATCAGCTTCTCGACGATCCGCTTGAGCTCCTTGGCTTTCGGCAGGGTCGTCTTGATCTGCTCGTGCTCGATCAGCGACGAGGCCATGTTGGCGAACATGGCCTTGCGGTGTTCGTGGGTGCGGTTGAGCTTGCGGTAGCCGCTGCCGTGGCGCATTTCAAAGGTCCTTCAGCTTGTTTTGCTTTGTCCGGCGGCCCTGCGGTGGGGCCGCACTCCTTGGGGCGGGATTGCCCGGGTGGTCCGCGGGGGCTCGCAGGCCCCCGGATGGATCAGAACTGGTCCTCGTACTTCTTGGCCAGGTCCTCGATGTTCTCCGGCGGCCAGTCCGGCACTTCCATGCCGAGGTGCAGGCCCATCGCCGTCAGCACTTCCTTGATCTCGTTCAGCGACTTGCGCCCGAAGTTCGGCGTGCGCAGCATCTCGGCCTCGGTCTTCTGGATCAGGTCGCCGATATAGACGATGTTGTCGTTCTTCAGGCAGTTGGCCGAACGCACCGACAGCTCGAGCTCGTCCACCTTCTTGAGAAGCAGCGGGTTGAACTCGAGACCGTCTTCCGCCTCGCCCTTCAGCGCCGATTCCGGCTCGTCAAAGTTGACGAAGATGCCAAGCTGGTCCTGAAGGATGCGCGCCGCATAGGCCACGGCGTCGTCCGGGCTGAGCGAGCCATCGGTTTCGATCTTCATCGTCAGCTTGTCATAGTCGAGCACCTGGCCCTCACGGGTCGGCTGCACTTCATACGAGACCTTCTTGACCGGCGAATAGATCGCGTCGATCGGAATGAGACCGATCGGGGCGTCTTCCGGGCGGTTCTTGTCGGCCGCGACATAGCCCTTGCCGCTTGCGACGGTCAGCTCCATGAAAACATCCGCGCCCTCGTCGAGGTGGCAGATCACGTGATCCTTGTTCAGGATCTCGATGCCGTTGGTCTCGGAGATATCGCCCGCGGTGACGACGCCCGGACCCTTGGCCGAAATCGACAGGCGCTTCGGCCCTTCGACCTCCATCTTAATCCGAACGCCCTTGAGGTTCAGCACGATGTCGGTGACGTCTTCACGCACACCGGCCACGCTCGAAAACTCGTGCAGGACGTTGTCGATCTGCACGCTGGTGATGGCCGCACCCTGAAGCGAGGACATCAGCACGCGGCGCAGCGCATTGCCGAGCGTCAGGCCAAAGCCACGCTCCAGCGGTTCGGCGATCAGCGTCGCCTGACGCTGAGGATCGTTGCCAGGCTTCACTTCAAGCTGCTGCGGCTTGATGAGCTCGGCCCAATTCTTGTGGATCATGCGTTCTGCCTCCATACCTGCTCCCGGATCATGTCCGGCCTCCGGGAACGCCCGAGGAAAAAAACGAACGCACTCCGGCCTGCGCGGTCAGCGCAGCCCGAAGTGCAAATGGGTGTCAGACGCGCCGACGTTTCGGCGGGCGGCATCCATTGTGCGCGATCGGCGTGACATCACGGATCGACGTGATGTTGAAACCAACCGAAGCCAGCGCCCGCAGCGCCGATTCGCGGCCCGAACCGGGACCCTGAACCTCGACCTCGAGCGTCTTCACGCCGTGTTCCTGCGCCTTCTTGCCAGCGTCTTCAGCGGCCATCTGGGCGGCATAGGGCGTCGACTTGCGCGACCCCTTGAAGCCCATGGTGCCGGCCGAGGACCAGGCGATCGCGTTGCCCTGAACGTCGGAGATCAGGATCTTGGTGTTGTTGAACGAGGAGTTCACATGAGCAACGCCGGCGGCGATGTTCTTGCGTTCCTTTTTCTTCATACGGGTCTTGTCGCGTGCCATATCTCAACGCCCCCTTATTTCTTCTTGCCGGCAATGGCCTTTGCGGGGCCTTTGCGGGTACGAGCGTTGGTGTGGGTCCGCTGACCGCGCACCGGCAGGTTGCGGCGATGGCGCAGCCCGCGGTAGCAACCGAGGTCCATCAGACGCTTGATGTTCATCTGAACTTCGCGGCGGAGGTCACCCTCGACCGTGTAGTTCGCGTCGATGTGTTCGCGAATGGCGAGCACTTCGGCATCGGAAAGCTCATTCACCCGGCGGCTCGGCTCAATCTTGACGGCCTCACAGATCTTGTGGGCGATGTCGTTGCCGATGCCGTGGATATACTGAAGAGCAATGGGGACGCGTTTCCCCGTCGGGATGTTGACGCCAGCAATACGTGCCACGCGTATCTTCCTTTCGTTGCGGTTCCGTAGCGCCGGAACCTTTTTTCACAACTCTGGCCCGAGGGTCTGGACCATCGGGCCGGTTCTATCAGTCCGATTCGCGAAACGGAAATTTCAGCAAAGCAAGACGATTCTCATCTGAGACGCCGTGACCTAGTGGGAATTGCAACTGGCGTCAAGACGCGTTTGGCGTATCCAGCACGGCGTCGATGGATTTCGCCACGTCCCCGATTTCGCCAAGCCCGTCAACCGTGCGAAGCTTGCCTGCATGATAGTAGTAGCCGATGAGTGGAGAGGTCTTCTTGTAGTATTCCATCAACCGCTGCTTCAGGCTCTCGGCATTGTCGTCGGCGCGGCGAGTGAACTCGGTCCCACCACAAGCGGAGCATCTGCCATCTGCCGGAATCGGTTTGGTGATGTCGTTGTAGACCTCGCCGCACGTCGCGCAGGTCGACCGCGCCGTGATCCGGCTGACCAGCGCCTCGTCGTCCACGCGCATCTCGATCACGGCGTCGAGTATCTGGCCCGACCGCTCCAGAAGGTGCCCGAGCGCATCGGCTTGCGCCAGCGTCCGCGGGAAACCGTCGAAGATGAAACCAGAGCCGCCCTCGGCCAGCTTTTCACCGATCAGGCCGATCACGATCTCATCGGTCACAAGCTGTCCGGCCGCCATCACTTCGGCAACTTTCTTCCCCATCTCGGTGCCCGAGCCTTGTGCCGCGCGGAGCATGTCGCCGGTCGAAAGCTGAACCAGACCGCGCCCCTCCACAAGAAGGCGGGCCTGGGTCCCCTTCCCCGCACCGGGCGGGCCAAGCAGAATGATATTGACCATCGACGGTCCCCCTCCGGTCGCTGGATGCGTCTAACGGCGCGCAGGTGCCTTGCGCGTGCTGCCCCTTTTCTTGCCGCGCAGTTGGGACTTTTCAATAAGCCCTTCGTACTGGTGCGCCAGAAGGTGCGACTGGATCTGGTTGATGGTGTCCATTGTCACCGACACGACGATCAGCACCGAGGTGCCGCCGAAGTAGAACGGGATGGCCAACTGCGAACGCAGGATTTCCGGCAGAAGACATACGGCCGCGAGATAGGCAGAGCCGACGACAAGGATGCGCGCAACGACATAGTCGAGGTAATCGACGGTCTTTGCACCCGGACGGATCCCGGGGATGAAGCCGCCCTGGTTCTTCAGGTTTTCGGCAACATCATCCGATTTGAAGGCGACGTTGGCGGTGTAGAAGTACGAGAAGAAGACGATCATCGCCGTGAAGAACAAGAGATAGAGCGGCTGCCCTGGGCCGAAGTAGGCAAGGATCGTCGACATGATCGGCCCGGTCTGCGCACCAGAGAAGGTCGAGATCGTGGTCGGCAGCAGCAGGAGCGATGAGGCAAAGATCGCCGGGATCACGCCTGCGGGGTTCACCTTGATCGGCAGATGGCTCGACGAGCCGTCATAGACCTTCATCCCGACCTGACGCCGCGGATACTGGATATGGATCTTCCTCAGCGCGCGCTCCATGAAGACCACGAAGGCGATGACGGCAACGATCATCACGATCACGCCGATGATGGCCGCGGCCGAAAGGTTGCCGACCCGGCCCTGCTCAAGGAACTGTGCGAGCGCGCCTGGAACCTCGGCGACGATGCCGACGAAGATGATGAGAGAGGTGCCGTTGCCGATGCCACGGGCGGTGATCTGCTCCCCGAGCCACATCAGGAACATGGTGCCGCCGACCAGGGTGATGACGCAGGCGACGAGGAAATAGAGCCCGGGCTCATGGACGAGATCTCCCGCCTCGAGGCTGCGTGCAAGGCCGAAGGCCTGGAACGTCGCAAGCGCAACAGTGGCGTAGCGGGTATATTGGTTGATCTTGCGCCGCCCCTGCTCACCTTCCTTCTTCATCTGGTCGAGCGCAGGCACCATCGCCGTCAGAAGCTGCACGATGATCGAGGCCGAGATGTAGGGCATGATGCCAAGCGCGAAGACACCCATCCGGCCGAGCGCGCCGCCAGTGAACATCTGCAGCATGCCGCCGATACCCTGGTTGGCGCTGTCCATGAACTTGCGAAGTGCGTCTGCGTCGATGCCCGGCACCGGGATATAGGTGCCAAGGCGATAGATGATCAGCAGACCGAGGGTGAAGAAGATGCGCTGGCGAAGGTCGGTGGCCTTGCCAAGGGCGCCCCAGCTAAGGTTCGCCGCCATTTGCTCTGCAGCAGATGCCATTCCTGTCTCTTTCATGGGCAACGCCGCCGAACCGTTTTCCGGTCGGCGGCGTTGGAAAACACGAAGCCTATGTAAGCGGCAGGATCGCCGCCCACAACACCTTATTCAGCCGCCGCCGCCGTCGTGACGGAAAGCGCGCCACCGGCCTTCTCGACCGCGGCGATGGCCGCCCTGGAGGCGCCGGTCACGGCAAGCGTCAGCTTGGCCGTGATCTCACCCTTGGCAAGAACCCGGACACCATCAAGCTTGCGGCGGACGACGCCGGCCGCGACCAGCACGTCCTCGGTGATCTCGCTCTTGGCATCAAGCTTGCCGGCCTCGATGAACTTTTGGATCTGGCCGAGGTTCACCACGGCAAAGGTCTTGGCGTTCGGCTTGGTGAAGCCGCGCTTCGGCAGGCGCCGGTAGAGCGGCATCTGGCCGCCTTCGTAGCCGCCGATGGTTACGCCCGAACGGGATTTCTGACCCTTGATGCCGCGGCCGGCGGTCTTGCCCTTGCCCGAACCGGGGCCGCGCGCGACGCGCTTGGATTTCTTCGCAGCACCGGGATTGTCCCGGAGTTCATTCAGTTTCATGTCGCTTCTCCTGTGCCGGAGTTGGCCCCCAGCGACGGGAGCGGCCAAACACGGCGTTTCTTCATTGTGACTCAGCCCCCAAGGGCCATCCGGGGCGTATAGACGGGAAGACAGGCCTGATCAAGGGCGATAGCACCTGAGGCGCCGTGCACATGAGCGGGGCGCAAAAGGAAACGGCCCTGGCGCACCGTCCAGGGCCGTCATTTCACTTTGCTCGGCCTCAGCGTTCGCGGCGATCCGTCGCGCGCAGATAGTCGGTCCAGTACGGAGCAGGTTCGGCAGGAAAGGCCGCCGCAACGGCGCGACCGATGCTGAAGACAGCGTGGGCGAAGTCGCTGAGCAAGCCAGTATGGCGTTGTGCTACAAGCATTTTATCATCCCTCAGGCGTGATTTCTGTTACCTGATGAGATAGTCTTCGCGCCGCGCCGCGACTACCGCCGTTTCAGAAGCCCCGCCCTGCGTCATGCGCATGGGTGGTACTGCGCCTGACGAAAGGCTCGTGGTCAGGCACCTGCAGGCCAGACGAAGTCCGGTCGTAGCCCCTCATAGACCGGGCGGCCGTCCTGCGGCTTGGGATAGCCCTTCGTGGTGTCGTAGAACGCGTGATAGGTCGCCTTGGGGAACTGCGCATCGTCATAGCCCATGACATTTGGCACCGCGACGCGGATGCGCTTTTGCTTGTCATCGAGCATGACCACCGCCCCGCAATCCTTGCAAAGACAGATTTCCAGCGGCCCGTCGGGATTGTTGGCGTTGAAGGGGACGCGCTTCAGCTTCTCGGGGTGATCCACCTTGATGTCGCCGTAGTTGAAGAAGGCGACATGGGTCGTCTGCTGGCCGGTGACGGCTTTGCACACGTTGCAGTGGCAGACATGATTGTCGATCGGCTCAGCCGTGGCGTGCGCGTGAACGTGTTCGCAGCCGCCTCTGTAATCGGACATGGACTTCCTCCCTTGCGTTCTTGTCGGTTGTGCGCGCCAACCGGCCGACTCCTCTGTCCGGGCGCCGCGACGGGGCAAGTGTAGCATGGATCGAAAACCTGAGTCCGCGTCATGGCGTGTCCGCGCAACCTCACAGGAACATATGAAAACGCCCCGGTCATGCGACCGGGGCGTCCGAAATCTTAAGAGGTCCCGGATCATGTCCGGGACGGGGTCGCGCCCGTGGCTCAGCCGCGCTCTTCAATGATGGTGACAAGGTGCGGAATCTTGTTGACCATACCGCGGACCGAGGGCGTGTCCTCAAGTTCGCGGGTGCGGTTGATCTTGTTCAGACCGAGACCGATCAGAGTGCGACGCTGCACGTCGGGGCGGCGGGCTGCGGAAGCGATCTGCTTCACGACGATGGTTTTCTTGGCCATATCTCTGGTTCCTTACGCTTCAGCCGCTTCGGCAGGTGCCTCGGCCGCGTCAGGTTTCTTCAGGATGTCGGCAACCTTCTTGCCGCGACGCTGCGCGACCATCCGGGGGCTGGATTCCTGCTTCAGACCGTCAATGGTGGCGCGGATCATGTTGTAGGGGTTCGCCGACCCCATGGACTTCGCAACCACATCCGCGACGCCGAGCATCTCGAACACGGCGCGCATCGGGCCACCGGCGATGATCCCGGTCCCGGCCGGAGCCGTCCGCATCACCACCTTGCCAGCACCGTGACGGCCCTCGATGTCGTGGTGAAGGGTCCGGCCATCGCGCAGCGGCACGCGGACGAGGCTGCGCTTGGCCTGCTCGGTCGCCTTGCGGATCGCTTCCGGCACTTCCTTGGCCTTGCCCTTGCCAAAGCCGACGCGACCGCGCTGGTCACCGACGACCACCAAAGCCGCAAAGCCGAAGCGCTTGCCACCCTTGACGGTTTTCGAGACGCGGTTGATCGCGACCAGACGGTCGGCGAATTCCGGGGTTTCTTCCGGGCGGTTGTCGCGGCGGTCATTGCCACGGCCTTCCCGGCGGTTGTCACGTTCTGCCATATGGCAATTCCTTCGTGGTGGCGCGCATGGGCGCCGTTAAAACCAATCCTGGTGTCCCTGAAGGACCCGGATCATCGGGGCGGTGTCGCCACCGCCCGCCGAGCTTTAGTTTGCCCGCCTACGCGGGCGGGTTTAGAACTTCAGACCGCCTTCGCGGGCCGCGTCGGCAAGCGCCTTGATCTTGCCGTGGAACAGGAAGCCGCCACGGTCGAAATAGCACTCTTCGACCCCGGCCTTCTTGGCCCGTTCTGCAATCGCGGCGCCCACTTTCGCGGAAGCCTCGACGTTGTTCTTGCCGACCACGCCCAGGTCTTTCTCCAGGCTGGAGGCCGCCGCAATCGTCACACCCTTCGCGTCGTCGATCAGCTGGACTCTGATGTTCTTCGACGAACGGTGCACCGACAGGCGCAGACGACCATGAGAGGTCGCCTTGATCTTGTTCCGGACGCGCAGGCGGCGCTTGAGGAACAGCTCTCTTTTCTTCAAAGCCATTTTGCCACCTTTACTTCTTCTTGCCTTCCTTGCGGAAGATATACTCATCCTTGTAGCGGATGCCCTTGCCCTTGTAGGGCTCGGGCGCGCGCCATTCGCGGATGTTCGCTGCCACCTGGCCGACCTGCTGCTGGTCGATGCCTTCCACGATGATTTCGGTCTGCTTCGGAGAGGTGATGGTCACCCCCTTCGGCACGTCGAAGTTCACTTCATGGGAGTAGCCGAGCGACAGCTTCAGCACGTTCCCGGCCATGGAGGCGCGGTAACCGACGCCCTGGATTTCCATTTCCTTCTTGAACCCCGTGGTGACGCCGGTCACCAGGTTGTCAATCATGGAACGGGTCATGCCCCATTGCTGGCGCGCGCGCTTGGACAGGCCACGCGGGGTCACCTTGACGGTGTCGCCCTCGATGGTCAGCGTGAGGTCGTCGCCTGCGGTGAAGCTGCGGGTGCCTTTCGGGCCCTTCACTTCGATGGTCTGGCCGCTGATCGAGGCAGAGGTGCCTTTGACGAGCGTGACGGGTTTCTTGCCGATACGAGACATTTCACCCCTCCCTTAGAACACGGTGCAAAGCACTTCGCCGCCAACATTGGCCGCGCGTGCATTTGCATCGGAAAGAACACCCTTGGGCGTGGAGACGATGGCGACGCCCAGGCCGTTGCGGACCGAGGGAAGCTCGCTCACACCCATGTACACCCGACGGCCGGGCTTGGACACGCGCTTGACTTCGCGGATCACAGGCTCGCCTTCGTAGTACTTCAGGCTGATGGTGAATTCGCCCTGCTTGTTGGCGGTCTCTGCCTTTTCATAGCCACGGATGTAGCCTTCGGACAGAAGCACGTCGAGCACGCGGGCGCGCAGCGTGGATGCGGGGGTCACGACAGTGGACTTGCCGCGCATCTGGGCGTTGCGGATACGGGTCAGCATATCGCCGAGAGGATCGTTCATGGACATGTGATGCCTCCCTTACCAGCTGGACTTGACCATGCCGGGGATCTGGCCGAACGAGGCGAGATCACGCAGCATGATGCGCGAGAGTTTGAGCTTGCGGTAATACGCATGCGGACGGCCCGTCAGCTGGCAGCGGTTGTGCAGCCGCACGGCAGACGAGTTGCGCGGCAGTTGCGCCAGCTTCTGAGTCGCCTTGAAGCGCTCTTCGATGGGTTTTGCCTGGTCGTTGATAACCGCCTTGAGGACGGCCCGCTTGGCGGCGTGCTGCTTGACCAGCTTGGCACGCTTGACCTCGCGGTTCACCATGGATTTCTTTGCCATTGTACAGGTTCCTCGCGATCAGGAATTGAAGGGCATGTTGAAATGCTTCAACAGCGCCTTGGCTTCCGCATCGGTCTTCGCGGTGGTGCAGATGATGATGTCCATCCCGAGAACTTCGTCGACCTTGTCGAAGTCAATTTCGGGGAACACGATTTGCTCTTTCAGACCCATGGCATAGTTGCCGCGGCCGTCGAAAGAGGTGCCCTTGACGCCGCGAAAGTCGCGGACGCGGGGCAGCGCCACGTTGATGAGACGGTCAAGGAATTCGTACATCCGGTCGCCGCGCAGCGTGACCTTGCAGCCCAGCGGCATCTCTTCACGCACGCGGAACGTGG
>JBGSNN010000169.1:0-2658 GCA_041739655.1 Albidovulum sp.
GGTCTGCCGCACGACCGTTCAGTGGGGCGGCACCATAAAGCGCCCCCCACCAGCCGCGCAGCGCCCACCCGCGGTCGGGCGCCGCCCTCGGTGGCACCCCCCTGCGCTAGTCAGCCCTTTCGCCACTTCGCGATTTTTTGCCGCCAAAGTTCAGCGAAGGCGATTGCGGTCGCGTAGTTTCCCGGGGTGCCGTTATCGGTAAGATACTTGATCGCGGTGGCCATGGTCGCGATCACTTCGCTGACCTGTGGCTCACCCCCCAAGTTGACGGATTCATCCGCAGCTTCGACCACCGCAGGCAACTGTGTGCCCATCACCACAAGGGCGGTCGACCCGCTTGGCAAGCGTTCCAACCAGCTTTGTGTCCCTTTCAGATTCGAAAACGGATGCCGTCACCATCCCCGAAACCCCTCTTCCGGGCAAGGACCCCCACGCATCCCCTGTAGCTACAAGAAACCTACACAGACCCTACGGGACCACGACGGGGACACGACGCGCCCGAACGCTCAGATTCGGCCTCTGCGCCGCACCCGGCGCCAGAGGTGGATCAGCGGCCAGCGCAGGATCGAGGCGCCTGCGGCCAGCACGGTCAGGCCGACCCAGGGGCCGTTCTGGTAGCTGACCCAGCCGAGGATCGGGATGCCCGCCGCGATCAGCGCATAGGCCGCGCGCCAGTGGTGGTCGCGCGATGGCAGCATCGCGACCAGCGTCGCGGTGACGGCCCAGAGACAGGCCAGAAGGATCGAGCCGTTCATGGGCCGAGCCGCGCCGGCAGCGCGTTGGCCCAGGTCGATATGGTGCCCGCGCCAAGGCAGACCACAATATCTCCGGGTTTCGCCTGCTCCTTCACCAGCCGCGCAAGGTCGGCCTCGTCGAGGATGGCGCGCACATGGCGGTGGCCGTGGCGGATCAGGCCCGCGACCAGATCATCACGCGAGGCGCCCGGAATCGGATCCTCGCCGGCGGCATAGACCTCGGCGATGGCGACCACGTCGGCCTCGTTGAAGCAGGTGCAGAAGTCCTCGAAAAGATTGGACAATCTCGAATAGCGATGGGGTTGGTGGGCGGCGATGACGCGGGCGCCGGGATGGCCCTCGATGGCCTGACGCGCGGCCTTGAGGACGGCCGCGATCTCGACCGGGTGGTGGCCGTAGTCGTCGATGATGGTGACGCCGCCGAGAACCTCGCCGACCTTGGTGAAGCGCCGGTTGACGCCGCCGAAACCGGCCAGCGCCTCGCGGATCTCGTCCTTCTTCATGCCCAGGTGACGGGCCACGGCGATCGCGGCCAAGGCATTGGAAACGTTGTGATCTCCGGGCATCGGCAGGGTGCAGCCCTCGATCATGCCGGCCTCCGCAGCCAGCACCACGTCGAAGTGGGCGACGCCGGCCTTGTAGCTCAGGTTGACCGCCCGGACATCGGCCTGGGCGTTGAACCCGAAGGTCACGACCCGCCGGTCGGTGAGGCGCCCGACCAGCGCCTGAACCTCGGGGTGATCGGTGCAGCAGACCGCAAGGCCGTAGAACGGAATGTTCGAGACGAAGTCGAGGAACCCCTTGCGCAGGGCCTCGATCGTACCCCAGTGCTCCATGTGCTCGGGGTCGATGTTGGTGACGATGGCAATGGTCGCGGGCAGGCGGTTGAAGGACCCGTCGCTCTCGTCCGCCTCGACCACCATCCATTCCCCGGCCCCGGCGCGGGCGTTCGAGCCATAGGCATGGATGATGCCGCCATTGATGACCGTGGGATCGAAGCCGCCCTTGTCAAGCAGCGTCGCCACCATCGTCGTCGTGGTGGTCTTGCCATGGGTGCCGGCCACGGCGACGTTCGATTTGAGCCGCATCAGCTCGGCCAGCATCTCGGCCCGGCGGACCACGGGAAGGCCGCGTTTGCGCGCCTCCTCCAGCTCGGGGTTGCCTGTCTTGATGGCCGAGGAAATCACCACCACGGCGACGTCTTCGCCAATGTTTTCGGCACGTTGCCCTTCGAAGAAGGTCGCACCCAAGCGGGCGAGCCGGTCGGTGATCTTCGAGGCCTTCGCATCCGAGCCCTGCACCCGGTAGCCGAGCGTGATGAGCACTTCGGCAATGCCCGACATGCCGATACCGCCGATGCCGACGAAATGGATGGGCCCAAGCTTTCCGGGCAGTTTGGTGGCTGCGTTCATCGCGTCTTTCTTTCGGTCAGGTCGAGGACCATCTCGACAAGGCGGTTGGTCGCGTCAGGTGTCCCGTAGCTCAGCGCAGCCCCGGCCATGCGCCGGGCGGCTGCCGGGTTTTCGAGGATCGCGGCGACATGCCCCGCGAGCGTGGCGGCGTCAAGCCGCGATTCCGGGATCAGGACCGCTGCCTCCGCGTCAACCAGCCCGCGCGCATTCGCGGTCTGGTGATCCCTCGCGGCGGCGGCGAAGGGGATCAGGATCGACGGCCGCCCGATGATCGAGATATCGGCGATCGAGGAGGCACCGGCGCGGGAGATCACGAGTTGCGCCGCGCTCAGGCGGCGCGGGATGTCGGCGAAGAAAGGCGCGACCTCGGCGCGGATACCGGCGCTGGCATAGGCTTCGACGACGCGCGTCTGATCCTCGGCGCGGGCCTGATGCGCGACGCGCAGGTTCTGGCGGAGCGCCTCCGGCAGCGCCGCCAGCGCCTCGGGCAC
>JBGSNN010000018.1:0-4556 GCA_041739655.1 Albidovulum sp.
GCGCTGGGTGCGGCGCAGCGCCTGCTGACCATCGAGGCCGAGGCCTCGCTTGCCAAGGACAACACCGGTGCCGATGCGACCGCGCTCGGGGTGCGGCTGACGCAGCCGATCTACGCCGGTGGCAGGCTGTCCTCGGTCCACCGTCAGGCGATTGCGCAGCGCGATGCCGCGCGCTCCGGCCTCCAGCAGACCAGCATCGGCATCGTGCAGAACGTTGCCAATGCCTGGGCCGATATTGCCGTGGCGCAGGCGCAGATTTCGGCGACGGACCTCCAGATTTCGGCCGCTGAAATCGCCTATGACGGCGTGCGGGAAGAGGCGAAGCTGGGCGCGCGAACCACGCTTGACGTGCTTGACGCCGAACAGGCCCTGCTTGACGCGCGGTCGAGCCGGATCACCGCCGTCGCCAATCTCCAGATAGCAAACTATTCACTTCTGGCGTCTATGGGTCTTCTGACGGTCGAGCATCTGAACCTTGGAATTCCGGTCTATGATCCGGCGGCCTACTACAACGCGGTCAAGAACGGCCCCACGACCTCGGTCCAGGGCAAGAGCCTCGATCGTGTCCTGAAGGCCATCGGCAAGAACTGAACCCGAAGGATCAGTTGTCGGCTGATTTCTGCCGGTCTAGACTGACCGAAGCGTGCTCTTGAGGAATGCCAATGTCAGATCCCCTTTCGAATCTCGAGATTCAGGACGTCTTGTCGTCGATCAGGCGGCTTGTGTCCGAGGACAGGAGGACGAAGGAGACCGGTCAGGATGCTGCGGCCGCCGTCGATGACACATCGGTTGGCAAACTGCTTCTGACCGAGGCACATCGCATCGAAACCGTCGCGGATCAGGGTGACGACAGCGCGGCAGAGGTCGAAGCCGTTGCTTCGATGGCTGACCTCAGGGGGGCAGAGGCGACGCAGGATGCCGACTGGAATGTGACGCTGGCGAGCGCCACCGTCTTGCGCGCCGCGCCCGCGCCGATCCGCCCGGCATCCGTCCTCGAAGACGATATCGCCTCGCTCGAAACCACCATCGCAGAGCTTGAGGCGGCGGTGGCGGGGATCGGCCATGACTTCGAACCGGACGGCAGCGAGGTCAGCGGCGTCGCCGATGATCCGGACCAGCAGGCGCTGGAAGATGCCTTTGACACCGGGTTTGTTGTCGATCTCGGCGGCCCGTCCGGGGTTGGGCATGAGGATGCGGCGCTGGCGCTGCCCGTGGCTGGCGACGCGATGAGCATCCTGCGGCAGGACCGGTCGCCGGACCGGCCGGTTGCGGCCGAGATTTCCGCGGATGAGCGGCACGGTGCCGGGGACGACACCGGGTCCGGGGTGGACGATATCGCGTTCCTGCGCCACGAACCGGCGACCCGTCGGCCCGACTGGCAGGTGATTTCCGGCGGCGATGGCCTTCTTGCCACAGCCGGGGCGATCCTGTCGGGGCGCCTTCACCTGCGCCCGGCCGACGCTGTCGAAGACGCGAAGGTGACAGCGCAGGACCACGCGGGCGAGACCGCTGTGGCCGCAATGGCGACTGAAGCCCCTGCCGACGCGCCGACGGCAGAGGCCGACGATGACGCTGTTGCGGTTTGCGGGGACGAGACCGGTGCGGTCGAGGCGGTTGCGGCGCAAGACCATCAGTCGGAGATCGAGGTGTTTCCTGTCCAGGGCGAGGTCGCGGAGTTCGCAGCCGTTCCGGCGCAAGAGGATGGCCCTGATGCTGCGGGTGTCGCAGCGGCCGAGGAGGTCCTGACCGGCATACCGACAACGGCCGAGGAGGCCGCAGCCGATGTCCTTTCCCACGACGGGCCGGACGCCGACGCCGCGACGGCCGACGCGGCGGCAGAGGATGATGTCCAGCTCTTTGGTGCCGACGACGACACTGTCATCGACATGGACATGCTGCGTGATCTCGTCGCCGAGGTGATCCGCGAGGAGTTGCAGGGCCCGCTTGGCGAGCGCATCACCCGCAACGTGCGCAAGCTCGTCCGTCAGGAAATCGCGCGCGCGCTCGAGGCGCAGAAGTTCGACTGACGCCGGACAACAGCCCCCGGTAAAAACGAAAACGCGCCCGATGGGCGCGTTTCGTGCATCCGGGCAGGTGACGCCGGACTAGGCTGCTTCGGCCTCTTCGGCCGCATGGCGGCGCTCGCTCTCCTCGCGCGACAGCGCGACCGAGGTGCGAATCCCCTTCGAGACGAATTCCATCAGACCCTTCACCACCCGTTCGTTCGGGTCGATCCCGGCACAGGACAACACCTCGCGGCCATCACGCGACCGCGCCCAGCGGGCGATCTGTTCAGGCCCGTTGCCATACTTTTTATCATCGGCAATCGCATCATCCAGCGCCGCGAGGACCACGGCCGCGAAAAGCTTGCGCGACCTTTGCCCCTGCTCGTAGTTGAATGCGGTGCCGTCAACGAAGTCGCGCATCATCCTGTCCTTTTATTCTTGCTCTTGCGTTTTTGGGCGCTCTGCTGTCTATGGCTATTCGCGGTCGATTCGGTATTTCTTTTTCGCATGGCAGTTATGCTGTCAGCGCATGGGTGATACATCAGCCGCACTGTATCTAGTCTGCTTGCCAGGGAAGACCCTCGCATATATAGGTGCGGTCCCGATCCGATCAACCTTTCGACCAGGTTTTGTCACATGGCCAAGATCAACGGCAACGAAATTCGCCCCGGCAACGTGCTGGAGCATGACGGAGGGCTCTGGGCCGCCGTCAAGGTCAGCCATGTCAAGCCCGGCAAGGGCGGCGCCTTCGCCCAGGTCGAGCTGAAGAACCTGCGCGACGGCCGCAAGCTGAATGAACGCTTCCGCAGCGCCGACAAGGTCGAACAGGTGCGGCTGGACCAGAAGGACCAGCAGTTTCTTTATGAAACCAACGGCATGCTGGTGTTCATGGACAACGAGACCTATGAGCAGATCGAACTGCCCGCCGACCTTCTCGGCGAACGCCGGCCGTTCCTGCAGGACGGCATGACCGCGACGGTCGAATATTACGGCGACGAGGCGCTGTCGATGCAACTGCCGCAGAAGGTCACCTGCAAGGTGGTCGAGACCGAGCCGGTGGTGAAGGGCCAGACCGCCGCCAACAGCTACAAGCCGGCGATCCTCGACAACGGCGTGCGGATCATGGTGCCGCCCTTCGTCGGCGAGGGCGAGGACATCATCGTCCATACCGAATTCATGGAATATTCCGAACGCGCCTGAGCGGACCCGCGTAATCGGACCCGCCCCGGGGCACATGGGGTGGACGGGCCCATGCCTCGGTCCGCCGGCGGCGCGGCCGGCGCGGTTCTTTCGCTGGAATCGCTGGCCATTCTCGGCTAGACTTGCCCCGAGACCCGGCGAACGGGCGAACCGAGGCAGTGAGAGCAGCATCCGATGACGGAAATGGTCTATGGCACGGCGCCGCTGCGCGCCGGCGAACCGGTGATTCCGCGCTGGTGGCGCACGATCGACCGCTGGTCCTTGGGCGCCGTCCTGCTGCTCTTCGGCATCGGCATCCTCCTCGGGCTTGCCGCCTCGGTTCCCTTGGCCGAGAAGAACGGGCTTGACCCCTTCCACTACGTCACAAGGCAGATGTTCTTCGGCGCCATGGCGATGGTCGCGATGGTCGCGACATCGATGATGTCGCCCGATGTGGTGCGCCGTCTCGGGGTGCTGGGCTTTGCCCTGTCCTTCGCCGCACTTGCCGCATTGCCGCTGTTCGGTACCGATTTCGGCAAGGGCGCGGTGCGCTGGTATTCGCTCGGCTTTGCCAGCTTTCAGCCGTCCGAGTTTCTCAAGCCCGGCTTTGTCATCATGACCGCCTGGCTGATGGCGGCGTCGCAGGATGTCGCCGGGCCGCCGGGGCGGTTCTATTCCTTTGTGCTGACCATGATCATCACCGCCTTTCTGGCGCTGCAGCCGGATTTCGGTCAGGCCTGCCTGGTGCTGTTTGCCTGGGGGGTGATGTATTTCGTCGGCGGCGCGCCCTTCCTTCTGCTCACGGTGATCGGCGGGATGGTCGTCGCCGGCGGCATCTTCGCCTATGACGCCTCGGAACATTTCGCCCGCCGCATCGACGGCTTCCTGGCCGCCGAGATCGATCCGCGCACCCAGATCGGCTATGCGACAAACGCGATCCGCGAGGGCCGCTTTTTCGGGGTCGGCGTCGGCGAGGGCACGGTGAAGTGGTCGCTTCCCGATGCGCATACCGACTTCATCATCGCCGTCGCCGCCGAGGAATTCGGCCTTGTCCTGGTGCTTCTGATCATCGCGCTGTTCGCGACCGTCACGGTGCGCGCGCTTTACCGGCTGATGGCCGAGCGCGACCTGTTCATGCGGCTGGCCGGCACCGGGCTGGCCTGCGTCTTCGGGGTGCAGGCGCTGATCAACATGGGGGTCGCGGTCAGGCTCTTGCCGGCCAAAGGCATGACCCTGCCCTTCGTCAGCTACGGCGGATCGTCGGTCATCGCCAGCGGCATCGCCATGGGGATGCTTCTGGCCCTGACCCGGACCCGGCCGCAGGGCCGGATCGGCGATCTGCTCGGCAAGCGGGGGCGGTGATGGTGGTGC
>JBGSNN010000053.1:0-2818 GCA_041739655.1 Albidovulum sp.
CAAGCGCCGCAAGCGCCGCCCGCGCCCATTCCGCCACCGACGGCTCTGCGCCGAACCGCGCCCAGCCCCGGTCGGCGAAGCCCTCTACCATCCCGCCGCCTTGCGCAGCATGTTGAGCGCGACAACCGCGAGGAAGACCGCGAAGATCCGGCGCAACGGCTTGGGGTCCAGCGAATGGGCAAGCCTGACGCCAAGCGGCGCGGTGAAAAGCGTCATCGCGATGATGAGCAGAAAGGCCGGCAGGTTGACCGAGCCCAGGGTATAGGGTGGTCCGCCCACGACCGGTGTCAGCAGGAACACCGCGACCGAGGGCACCGCGATCAGCACGCCAAAGCCCGCCGCCGTCGCGACAGCGCGGTGGATCGGCGTGGCGTAAAGGCTCATCAACGGCACCCCGAACGAGCCGCCGCCAATGCCCATCAGAACGGACAGAAAGCCGACGAGCGGCGACAGCGCGGCCCGCAGCATCCCGCGCGGCATCGCCTGCCCGAGCCGCCATTCCGGCCGCCCGAAACCAAGGTAGAAGGCCACGACGAGCGCGAGCGTGCCGAAGATCGCCTGCAGGACCGGGGTGCGCAACTGCGCCACGGCAAAGACGCCCAGCACCGCCCCGATGACGATCCCCGGCGCCCAGGCCCTGAGGATGGTCCAATCGACCGCGCCCTTCCGGTCATGCGCCAGAACCGAGCGCACCGAGGTCACGATGATCGTGGCGAGCGAGGTCGCAAGGCAGATCTGCATCAGGTCCGGCCCCTCGAAGCCGAGGCCGGCGAAAGCGTAGTAGAAGGCCGGGACAAGGATGATCCCGCCGCCAACGCCCAGAAGCCCGGCGATCACCCCGGCAAAGGCGCCAATCGCCAGAAGCAGCACGATCATCGGCAGAAGCTCGGCAAATGCAGGCATCGGGGCACCCTGTGACCATGGCTTGCGCTTGCTACCGCGCCCGCCCCGGCATTGCCAGAGGGATTGAGGCCTTTGTCCGGCACCTGTGCCTAAACGAAGGCCCGAACTTGTGATCCGGTTCGCGCCGCCGCGACCCTTCCTTCAGGCGGCCTCGGCACGGACCGGCGCGAGCGCCGCGTCGATGACCTCAAGCCCGGCGCCGGGCAGGTTGGCGCGTTCCGACAGGATGCGCCGCCAGTGCCGCGCGCCCGGCTGACCGTGAAAAAGGCCGAGCATGTGGCGCGTGACCTGATGGAGCCGGCCGCCCGAGGCGAGATGCGCCGCGATGTAGGGCCGCATCCGGTCGATCACCTCGAACCGGTCCGGCCCCTTTGCGCCGCCAAAGATCAGCTCATCCGCACGGCCGAGAATCTCGTAGGGCTCATGATAGGCGGCGCGCCCGACCATCACGCCATCGAGGCCGTCGGCGAGAAACGCCGCCGCCTGCGCGAGCGTGGCGATCCCGCCATTGACCGAGACATGAAGCTGCGGGAAGGCGACCTTCATGCGATGCACCAGAGCATGGTCGAGCGGCGGAATGTCCCGGTTCTCCTTCGGGCTGAGGCCCTGAAGCCAGGCCTTGCGGGCATGGATCACGACACGCGCCACGCCCGCCTGCGACACTTGCCTCAGGAACTCCGGCAGAACTTCGTCCGGCACCTGATCATCCACGCCGATCCGGCATTTCAGCGTCACCTCGACCGGACTGGCGGCGATCATCGCGGCGAGGCAGTCGGCGACGAGCGCGGGGCGTTCCATCAGCACGGCGCCGAAACAGCCCGACTGCACCCGGTCCGAAGGGCAGCCGACGTTGAGGTTGATCTCGTCATAGCCGTAGTCGGCGGCGATCCGGCACGCCTCCGCCAGCTCCCGCGGATCGGACCCGCCGAGTTGCAGCGCGACGGGATGCTCGGCCGCGTCAAACCCCAGAAGCCGGTCGCGATCACCGTGGATCACCGCGGCGGCCGTCACCATCTCGGTGTAGAGCAACACCTCCCGGCTGATCTGGCGGTGAAAATACCGGCAATGCCGGTCCGTCCAGTCCATCATAGGGGCGACGGAGAGCCTGCATGATTGATACTCGGTCATCTTGTCCGTCGTCCCGGATCGTCGGTCTGCCGACCCGTTCGCCTCCGCACTTCGCCGGTCCGGTTTAGCGAAGCTTTCGCTGCACCGCAATGCAACGCCGGTCAGGTCATGTCTCGCGCGGGCCTTACGGTTCCACCGCGATCGTCCCTGCATGGCAGCCCGGCCCGGCCTGAACCAAGCCGTAGCCATAGATCTCGTCGTAGCCGGGAGCGCCAAGATCCTTGGCCGCCGCCGTCAGTTGCTTGCTCACCTCCGCTGCCGAGAGATGCGGATCGGCGGCGACGGCGGCGGCAGCGGCGGCAGAGACGAAAGGTGCGGCAAACGAGGTGCCGGTCTTGGGTCTCGCACCCATGACCGAGGCTGCGGCCCACACCGCCACGCCGGGCGCTGCCAGATCGACATGCGCGCCCCGGCCTGCCCGTCGGTAGACGGTCCCGCTCCGGTCAACAGCCGTCACCGCGATCACACCGGGATAGGCGGCGGGATAGGCCGGGTCGGACCTCGGGCCGCCGTTGCCGGTCGCCGCAACCAGGATCATGTCGCGCTCCGACAGCTTTGCCACGGCCTCCTCAAGGACCGTGTTGGGGGGACCGGCAAGGCTCATGTTGACGACGCGGACGCCCTTGGTGGCGAGGAAGTCCATCGCCGCGACCAGGCTGTAGAGGTCGGCCCGTTCATCACCGCCGTCGGTATGGAACGCATCGACGGCGATCACGCGCGCACCGGGCAGCAGCCCGGGCGAGCGGCTCGCCGGATCGCCGACCAACAGCGCGGCAACCGCCGTCCC
>JBGSNN010000294.1:0-4939 GCA_041739655.1 Albidovulum sp.
GGGCGCAGCGTCAGGGCCGGCGTCGCGGCCAGCGCGGCACCGGCGAGCAGAAGCTGGCGACGGGAGGGAAGGGAAAGGCTCATCGGGGTCTCCGTATCTGTGGGGGTGGACTGCCGGAATATGGCCCGGAACGGTGCGCCGCCTAAGCTCCGCGCGTTCAAAGGACGCGACGCGGCGTTCAAACCGCCATCCGGGCGGCTTGCCCGCGGGCCGCGAAAGGCGGAAGGTAGCCCCCGGACCAAGGAGGGCCATGCGGCGATGACGACCCGGGACGATGCGCTGAGCGAGGTGTTGCGGCTGGTTCGCTTGCGGGCCTGCGTCTATTTCGCCAAGACGATGGAGCCGGGCTGGGGCCTTGCCGCGCCCGCCACCGTGAACGGGCCGCTGCATCTGGTGCTCGAAGGGCGCTGCACGCTCAGGATCGGGGCCGAGGACCATGGCTTGCGCGCCGGCGACGCGGTTCTGCTGCCGCGCGGGACGGCCCACACCATGCTCGATACGCCTGCGGCGCGTCCAATGACAGGCGGCGGCATCGTCGAACTCTTGCGCGCCCGACCGGAACCCGCGACCGGCGTGGCAAGGATGCTCTGCGGCCATTTCGAATGGGACGGCGCGCTCGACCATCCACTTTTCGCCGAACTGCCGCCGCTCATTCTGGTGCGCAACATGCTCGACCGCGAGGGCGGCGCGCTCTTTGCCACCGTGGTCGATCTCATCACCGCCGAACAGACGGGCGCCGCACCCGGCGCCGCGGCGGTGACCGACCGCATGGGCGAGGTGCTCTTCGTCTCGCTCCTGCGCGCCTGGATCGCCGACAACGCGCCCGCCCACGGCGTGCTGGCGACGCTGAGCGATCCGCGCCTCGCCCGCGCCTTGAGCTACATCCACCGCAACCACGCGGACGAGCTCGATCTTGCGCGCCTCGCGCGCGAGGCCGGGATGTCGCGCACCTCCTTCGCCACCCGCTTTCATGCCGCGATGGGCCAGCCGCCGGGTGCCTACCTCACCGAATGGCGGCTCTTGCAGGCGCGGCGGCTGGTGGCTGACTCCGATGTCGCCCTGCCCGAGATCGTCGAGCGGGTGGGCTATGCTTCCGAGGCCGGACTCGCGCGCGCCTTCAAGCGCCGCTTCGGCGAGACCCCGGCACAGTTGCGCCGCACCGCCCGCGCCGCCTGAGCGCGCGGAAATCTCGACAGGCGGCGCAATTTTCCCCTTGCGGGCGCCGGGCAGAGTTTATAAATCCCCCCTCACCCAAGGATGCGGGCGTAGCTCAGGGGTAGAGCATAACCTTGCCAAGGTTAGGGTCGTGAGTTCGAATCTCATCGCCCGCTCCAGATTTCCCGGTAAACGGGAGGCAGACATGGCCGCCGCAAGGCGGCCTTTTGCTTTTTCGTCGCGACGGCCGCGAAAATCTTCGCCCGGATCGCAGTCTTCCATGCGCCTTCGGTTTGCGGGCGGCGGGACCCGGTGCTAAGCGATGCGCACCGTCACGAATCCGTCATCCGGCCCCATGCAGGGGACGAGGCACCGAAGGACCCGCATATGGCCAGCATGACCGAACCCAAGCTGATCTCCGGCAATTCCAACCGCCCCCTCGCCAATGCCATCGCGCGGCGCATGTCGATGCACCGGGGGATGAGCGTCGGCCTTGTCGATGCCCGGGTCGAGCGCTTCAACGATCAGGAGATCTTCGTCGAAGTGTTCGAGAACGTCCGCGGCGAGGATATGTACATCATCCAGTCCACGTCAAACCCGGCGAACGACAACCTGATGGAACTGCTCATCATGACCGACGCGCTGAGGCGGTCCTCGGCCGACCGGATCACCGCGGTCATCCCCTATTTCGGCTATGCCCGGCAGGACCGCCGCGCCAAGGCCCGGACGCCGATTTCGGCCAAGCTGGTGGCCAACCTGCTGACCGAAGCAGGGGTGGACCGGGTCCTGACGCTTGACCTTCACGCCGCGCAGATTCAGGGCTTTTTCGATATTCCGGTCGATAACCTCTATGCCGCGCCGGTCTTCGCGCTGGATATCGAATATCACTTCAAGGGCAAGCTCGACCAGGTGACGGTCATTTCGCCGGACGTCGGCGGCGTCGCCCGCGCCCGCGAACTTGCCCAGCGCATCGGCTGCGGTCTGGCCATCGTCGACAAGCGCCGCGTGAAAGCGGGCGAAGTGGCCGAGATGACGGTGATCGGCGATGTCTCCGGTCAGACCTGCATCATCGTGGACGATATCTGCGATACCGCCGGCACGCTCTGCAAGGCCGCCGAAGTCCTGATGGCGGCGGGCGCGAGCGAGGTGCATGCCTACATCACCCACGGCGTCCTCTCCGGCCCGGCGGTCGAGCGCATCACCAATTCGATGATGAAAAGCCTCGTCATCACCGATTCCATCGAGCCGTCGGAGCATGTGAAGGCGGCCAGGAACATCCGCATCATCCCGACCGCGCCGATGTTCGCGCAGGCCATCATGAACATCTGGTCGGGCACCTCGGTGTCATCGCTCTTCAACACGGAAACCCTGAGCCCGATCTATGAGGGCATGTACACGCGAAGCTGAGCGGAGCCGTCCCCACGCCCGGGATCGAACCGGGAAGCCCGCAGGCGGGAGATTTTAAGTCTCCTGCGTTTACCAGTTTCGCCACGTGGGGTGACGGCTCCGGTCCGGGTGATAGCAGCCGGGCTCGGGGCGTTCAATGAACCGCACTCACAGCCCCGCCTCCTTAACGGCCTCCATGGCGACGAAGGTCGAGGTCGAGGCGACATGCGGCAGGGTCGAGATGCGTTCGCCCAGCACCCGGCGATAGTCGGCGATGTCACTTGTCCGCACCTTCATCAGATAGTCGAAACCAGCCGCCATCATGTGGCATTCCTCGACCTCGGGCAGCGCGCGAACCGCGCGGTTGAAGGCCTGTAACGCCGCCTCGCGGGTGTCCGACAGGCGCACCTCGACATAGGCGACATGCGCCAGCCCCATGCGGATCGGGCTGAGCACGGCGCGGTAGCCGGCGATCACGCCGGCGTCCTCCAGTCGTTTCACCCGCGCCTGGGTCGGCGTCTTCGACAGACCGATGCGGCGCGCCAGTTCCGTCACCGGCAGGCGACCGTCCTCAGACAGGGCGCGCAGAATCGCGTGGTCGTAGCGGTCGAGATCGGCAAGGTCACTCGGCATATTAAAATCCTTAATATCAGGCAATCAGCCTATCTTATGTTAATAATCAGGCAGATTGCCTCGCGATTCAAGGATATCATGGTCCAATCAAGCGGAGGACCCAATGCCCGATCTCTGGCACGCCATCGACACCGGCACGCTCGCCGATGAATCCGATCTCATCACGCGGCTGATCGCCTCGGCCAGCCTCGCGCCGACGGACCGGGCGCGCATCGCGGCGGCCGGGGCCGAGCTCGTCCGCCAGATCCGCGCTGATGTGCGGCCCGGCCTGATGGAGGTCTTCCTCGCCGAATACGGGCTTTCGACCGAAGAGGGCATCTCGCTCATGTGCCTAGCCGAGGCGCTGCTGCGCGTGCCCGATGCCGACACCATGGACGCGCTGATCGAGGACAAGATCGCGCCCTCGGACTGGGGCCGCCACCTTGGCCAGTCGGCCTCCAGCCTCGTCAACGCCTCGACCTGGGCGCTGATGCTGACCGGCAAGGTGCTTGACGATCAGGAACCCGGCATCGCCGGCCACCTGCGCGGCGCAATCCGGCGCCTTGGCGAACCCGTCATCCGCCGCGCCGTGCGGCAGGCGATGAAGGAGATGGGGCGCCAGTTCGTTCTTGGCGAGACGATCAACTCCGCGATGGAACGCGCCCAGAAGATGGAAGCGCAGGGCTACACCTACTCCTACGACATGCTGGGCGAGGCCGCCAAGACCGCCGAGGATGCCGAACGCTATGCCGTGGCCTATTCCAAGGCCATCGCCGCCATCGCCCGCGCCGCGAAAAGCGATGACATCCGCGCCAATCCGGGCATCTCGGTCAAGCTCTCCGCCCTGCATCCGCGCTATGAGGTGTCGCAAGAGGCCCGGGTGATGGCCGAGCTTGTCCCCGTCGTGCGCGATCTTGCCCGGCAGGCGGCGCGCTCCAGGATGGGCTTCAACATCGACGCCGAAGAAGCCGACCGGCTAACCTTGTCGCTGAAGGTGATCGAAGCGGTTCTCGCCGATCCCGAGCTTGCCGGCTGGACCGGCTTCGGCGTTGTCGTGCAGGCCTACGGCCGCCGCGCGGGCGCGGTCATCGACTGGCTCCATGCGCTGGCCGAACGGCGCGACCGCAGGATCATGGTGCGCCTCGTGAAGGGCGCCTACTGGGACGCCGAGATCAAGCGGGCGCAGGTTCTCGGGCTTGCGGATTTCCCGGTCTTCACCCGCAAGGAAGCGACCGATGTGAGCTATATCGCCAATGCGAGAAAGCTGCTCGGCATGACCGACCGCATCTACCCGCAATTCGCCACCCACAATGCCCACACCGTCGCCGCGATCCTCGACATGGGGCACGGGCTGCCGTTCGAGTTCCAGCGCCTGCACGGCATGGGCGAACGGCTCCACGACATCGTTCACGCCCGCGACAAGACCCGCTGCCGCATCTATGCCCCGGTCGGCGCGCATCGCGACCTCTTGGCCTATCTCGTCCGCCGCCTGCTCGAGAACGGCGCCAACTCCTCCTTCGTCAACCAGATCGTGGACGAGGACGTGCCGGCCGAGACCGTTGCCGCCTGCCCGTTGACGGCGGTCGAGGCCCTGCTGCCCGCGGTCTCGAACCGGACGATCCGCAAGGGGCCCGATCTCTTCGCGCCCGAGCGGCGCAATTCCCAGGGCTTCGACCTGACCGACGCCCCCACCCTTGCCCGCATCGACGCCGCGCGCGAGGCCTTCGCCGAAACCGCCTTCACCGCCCAGCCGATCCTCGCCTGCAAGGTCACCGGCAGCGCAGCC
>JBGSNN010000118.1:0-15413 GCA_041739655.1 Albidovulum sp.
GATCAGGACGCGGCGGGGATCGGCCCGCCGCGACAGCGCCGACCAGACCGGCGCCGACAGGCCCGCCGCCGCGAAAAACAGGATCAGGAACAGACCCGCCTGATCGGGCAGGCCAAGCCGGTCCTCGACAAAGAACAGAAACAGCGTCGAGGTCAGCGCCACCGGCACCGCATTGGCGAAGGCAAGGGCGAGAAGATAGACCGCGCCCGCATCCCTCAGGGCGGCGAACCGCAGCCGGGGCAGCGCGACCGGAGCGGTGGCCCAGAGCGGACGGGTCATCGCCCAGGTGATGACCGCGACGGCCGCGAGCAGGACGCCAAAACCGAAATAGGGTGCGATGCCGAGCGCGCCGAGCACCGCCGGCGCGATCGCAGCAAAGACCACGCCCGCAATCACCCCGGCCTCGCGATAGCCCGCAATCGAGAAATGCCCGCCGACGCCGCCCGTTTCCGCGATCGCGACGCTCTGGCTGTAGATCAGGATCGTGGCGAGGCTGTAGGCGGTGAACAGGATCACGAGCGCCAAGGTCATCCAGAGATCGGCGCGGATCGGCGGCGTGACCGAAAACAGCATCGCAAAGCCGGTCGCCAGACCGAAGGCGGAGAGCGCGGCGAACTGCCCGCGCCGTGCCGGAGCGCGATCCACCATCCAGCCGAGAAGCGGGTCCTGGACGAGGTCGAAGATCCGGATGCTGATCAGGATCGCTCCCACGACGGTCAGCGACAGCCCCATCTCGGTCGCCGCGAACTGCGGCAGATGGATGTAAAGCGGCAAACCCGCCGCCGCAGGCATCGCGGCGAAAAGCGCGGTCCTCCGGCCCGGCGTCATGCGCCCTGCCCCGCGCGCGGCCCGCGGACGCTTCGCCGTATCGACGACGCCGCGACGGCCTGATCCGACGCAACGTCAGGCATGGGCAAGCTCCACCTGGATCACGTTGGTATTGCCGACCGCAAATGACCCGGCGCTGGCGCCGAGGTAGTAGCGCCAGCTTCGCAGGAAGGCTTCGTCATAGCCGAAGCGCCGCACACGCGCGGCCTCGGCCTCGATCCGTTCGGCCCAGAGACGGCAGGTCTGCGCGTAATGCGCGCCAAAGCCGAAAATGTTGCGCGCGACCAGACCGTTCTGACGCGCGAGTGTGGTGATTCGCTCCTCGCAGAGCAGCATGCCGCCGGGAAAGGTGTAGTGCCTGATGAAGTCCGATGTCCGGCGATAGGTGGCGAACTGCGCGTCCGGCACCGTGATCGCCTGGATGACGGCCTGCCCCTGTTCGGCCAGCCGTGCCTTGAGGACCGCGAAAAACTCCGGCCAGTAGCGTTCCCCGACCGCCTCGATCATCTCGATCGACACGATGTTGTCGAATACGCCCCGGCTGTCACGGTAGTCGCGCAACTGGATATCGGCGCGCCCGTCAAGGCGCGCATCGGCATAGCCCTTCTGGCTTGGCGAAATCGTCAGCCCCGTCACCCGATGCCCCAGATCCGCCGCTCGTTCGGCAAATCCGCCCCAGCCGCAACCGACCTCAAGCACGGTCTCGCCCGCCGACAATCGGTTCAGGATACGGTCGTATTTACGCTTCTGGGCGCGCTCCAGATCGCCGTCATCCTCCTCGAAAAGCGCCGAGGAATAGGTCATCGACGGATCGAGCCAGAGTTGGAAAAACTCGTTGCCGACATCGTAATGCGCCTGGATGTTGCGCGCGGCACCGCGCCGCGAATTCAGGCGCAATACGCGGCCGACCGTGCGGAACTTCAGGTTCTGCCAGAAGCCGGCATAGACGAAGTTATCGAACTGCCGCGCATTCAGGAGCGCAACCTTGATCACATCCTCGATCGAGGGCGTGTCCCAGAGCCCGGCCACATAGGTTTCACCAAACCCGACATCGCCGCGCGCCAACGTCGCCGTCACCATCGACCAGTCGTGCAGCCTGATCTCGGCCGCGGGCGCGCCATGGCCGAAATCATGACGCTCTCCCTCGGGCGTCCAGAGCCGGAGATAGCCCTCAGTGATCTGCTCGCAGCTTCGCAGGAACGCCTTCTTGACGCTGCCGGACAGGAACGACATCAGGATACCTCATGGCTCGGGGGCAGCGGTCGGGGCCGGTATGCCACGCGTTTCAATGTAAGTTTCAGGGCTTGCCAGTGGATCAGGGCGATGGTCCGGAACGCTCCGGCCGGCCGCCGCAGACAGGCCGCGAGGATGGCGCGGTTGGTCAACGGGGCGCGGGTGCCCGAAAGCGTGGCGAAGAGCGCTTCATCGCCGTTTCGATAGGCGATCTGAATCGCTATCCTGTCGGCGCGCAGATCGAAAGCGAAGCGGTAGGTTCCCGCCACGTCCTGAAATGGCGAGACATGGAACACCTTGGTCGCGGCGATCCTGTCCGACGGCCGGATCGGGGCAAACCCGGCGCGCGCGCAGACATAGCTGTGCCGGTCGCCGAAGGTGTTGTTGACCTCGGCAATCACCGCGACAAGGTCATCGCCCCTCATCGCCAGCCAGAAGCTGACCGGATTGAAGATATAGCCGAGAAAGCGTGGCTGGGTCAGTAGCAGGATGCGCAGATCGGGGTCAGCATCCAGACCACGGTCGCAAAGGACCTGCCGCGCCCAGGCCACCCCCTGCCCCGCCTTCGGCGGGCCGCCATGATTGCGGTCATGGACCGAGGCCAGGTTCCAGGTGTTTCGCGAAAACAGCATGGGGCCGGCGCCGCTCTCCGGGTCGATCAGCACATAATCGACGCCGTAGCGGAAGGCATGGCCCACCGCGCCCTTGCGGGCATGGGTAGTGTGTCCGGCAAGATGTTCGGGCCAGGACATCAGGCAAACTCCCGGTCACGCGCGCGCGCTATTCTCACGGCCGAGGCAAAGCCGTCCTCGTGGAACCCGTGCCGGGTATAGGCGCCCGCATACCAGGTCCGGTTCCGGCCCTGAATCTGCCGCAGACCGGCCTGCGCCGCAAGTGCGGCTGCGTCAAAGACCGGGTGCCGGAACACGGTCTCGTCGTAGATCAGCTCGTCCGCGATCGGGTCCGCGGCGTTCAGGCTCACGAACAGGGGATCGGCCTCGGCAATGTTCTGCAACCGGTTCATCCAGTAGGTGACGCCGATGCGCGGCTCTGCCCGGCGGGTGTCGGCCTTGTAGACCCAGGCCGACCAGCAGGCGCGCCGGCGCGGCATCTGCGCCGCGTCGCGGTGCAGAACGGCCCGATTGTCCTGATAGCGGATCCGCGACAAGAACGCGCGTTCCTCGGCGCTGGGATCGTCCAGCAACCGCAGCGCCTGATCGGAGTGACAGGCGAAGATGACCTCATCGAAGACTTCGGGCTCGCCGCCGGAATAGGTCACGGTCACGCCATCCGGACCGCGCCGGACCGACCTGACCGGCGTCGCGGGACGCAGGTCGCAACCCTGCAGCAAAAGCCGGGCTTCGAGCCTGCGGACATATTCGACGCTGCCGCCGTCCACCGTCCACCACTGGTGCTGCCCCGTCGCGCTCAAGAGCGCGTGGTTGCGGAAGAACCGCACCAGGGTCTGCGCCGGAAAGGCGCCGATCTCATCAGGCGCGGTTGACCAGATCGCGCCGCAGATCGGCATCAGGTAGAAGCGCCGGAACCACGGCCCGAGCCGCAGTTCCGCCACCAGATCGTCGATGGTCATGCGGTCATCGCGCGCAGTATCCTCGGCCTTCGCATTGAACCGAAGAATGTCGCGCACCATGCGCAGATAGGCCGGACGCAGGGCATTGCGCTTCTGCCCGAGGAGTGATCCGAGATTGTTGAGCGCATATTCGATCCGACCCTCATCGATCGTCGCGCCAAAGCTCATGTCGCTTTTCGCCACCGGAACGTCGAGGTCACGGAACATCGCAGTCAGATGCGGATAGTTGGCATAGTTGAAGACGATGAAGCCGGTATCGACCGGCTGATCCCCGCGCAACCCCGCCATCACGGTGCGCGCGTGCCCGCCAAGCCTGCTCTCGGCCTCGAAGACCGTCACCCGCGCGCGTGGCGACAAAAGATAGGCGGCCGCCAGACCAGATATGCCCGACCCGATCACGGCAATGCGCTTCGGCGCGCTCGGCATTGCATCGAAAGACATCTGCCCCCCCTCTTTTGACCAATTTACGCGCAGGGAAGCGCGCCGGATCATTTTCTGATCCGAAGAATGCCGACAGACGTAACCAGACCATGTTGAACCTTGCGAACAGGTCTGCAACCGTGTTGAAGCTTGCCAACAGGTCTGCGAGATGGGTCCCGCCGCACCCACGGCTGCGGGCCATCCATGTGTTGGCGAGACCCAACGGAGGCGGTTTGACCAAAGCGACGGAACCCGAGCTGAGCGACCAGACCAGGTGGATGCTGGCCGTGCGCGACCTTCGGGACCGCAGGGCCTTCGGGATGTTGTTCGACTTCTACGGGCCACGGCTCAAGGCCTTCGTGATGCGGGCGGGGGCGACCGGTGCCTTGGCCGAGGACATCGTGCAAGACGTGATGCTGGCGGTCTGGCACCGCGCCGGGCAGTTCGATCCTGAGCGGTCGCACGTTTCGGGATGGATCTACCGGATCGCCCGCAACCGGCAGATCGACCTCGCCCGGAAGGCCCGGCGCGCGGTACCCGAGGACATCGAGTACGAGCCGGAACAGGATGAACCGGCGCAACGACTGGCGATGGATCAGGAGGCGACGCAGTTGCGCGACGCCCTCGCCCGCCTCAAGCCCGAACAGAAGCAGATGATCGAAAAGGCCTTTCTCGGCGAGTTGTCGCATAGCGAGATTCAGGATGATACCGGCCTGCCGCTCGGCACGATCAAATCCCGCATTCGTCTGGGGCTTGAACGCTTGCGCCATGAACTGAAAGGATTGCGCTAGGCATGAGCAGCATCTCTCACCACGTTTCCGAACCGATGCTGGTCGCCTATGCGGCCGGATCGCTCGGCTATGCCTTCGAGCTTGTCGTCGCGAGCCATGTCTCGCTCTGTGACGAGTGCCGGGCGCGAATGACCGCGCTTGAGACGGTTGGCGGCGCGGTTCTGGACGCCTCTGCGCAGGCCCCGCTGTCGCCGGGTCTGCGCTCCGGCATCATGGACCGCCTCGATGAGGCCCCTGCCCCGCTGGTCCGGCACCGCCGAATGGGCGTCTATCCCGGCCCGGTGATGGCGGCGCTGGACGGGCGCGCGCCGCGCTGGACGTCACTTGGCCTTGGCGTCAGGCAGGCCATCCTGCATGAGGACGACGATGGCAGCGTCAGGCTTCTGCAGATCCCGCCCGAACAGGCGGTGCCCGAGCACGGCCATGGCGGACTTGAGCTGACCCTTGTCCTGCAAGGCAGCTTTCACGACGAAACCGGGACCTTCGGCGTCGGCGATCTGGAACGCGCGGATGGCGAGATGGCGCACATGCCGGTCGCAGGCAAGGGCGCGCCCTGCATCTGCCTCGCCGCGACCGACGCGCCCTTGCGGTTCAGAACCTGGCTGCCCCGGCTGACGCAACGCTACTTCCGCATCTGAGGTTCAGGCGCTGCGCGCCGCCCAATCGGCGCGGCAGGCTTGGCCAAGGCACCGTTTCCGGTTCTGAAACAGAGGCTCGGTTTCGGCGCGCGCGTCGCCCCGGCGCGGCGACGGTCCGCTGCACCGGCGAAGGTAGCTTGCCTTATGGGGGGCATTTGCCCAGAAACGTGAGGAAGGAATCGGAGGGCTTGCATGGCAAGCATCAGGACAAATCTCGCGCCCGCCAATCAAGGGGCTATGCCGGTCGGCTCGTCGGTTGCTCAGGCGGTTTCACAGCGAGCGCGGCAAAAGATGCCGCTGACCGCGAAGCTTGCGATGCTTTCGCTGCTCACGCCCGCATATTTCATGTTCGGCACCCTGCTGATGACGCCTTCCCGGCTGTTCTTCATGCTCGCAATTCCGTTCTGGTTGTTCCGGCTATTTTCGGGCAAGGCAGGCCGTGTGAACTTTGTCGATTGGCTCGTGATCTTTCACGTTTTTTGGTTCAGCCTGAGCGTGGCGATCAACAAGCCCGCCGCCGCTATAACCTTTGCAGGCTCCAACAGTATAATCATTCTGGGTGGGTATCTGGCAGCGCGAACAACAATATTGAATATCGATCAGTTCTATGGGTTCATCAGATTCTTTGCGGGTGTTCTTTTGTTGAGCGTTCCCTTTGTGATGTACGAGACGCTCTCGCAGCACCTGACGATCCCTTATTATATTGAGCTTTTAGGGCTAAGATCCAACAAAGACGTTGAGTATCCGCTTCGTATGGGGCTGGATAGGGTTCAGTTTGTCTTTTCGCATCCAATTCACTTTGGTATCTTTGCTTCTCTTTCCGTTGGCCTGTTCTTCGTCGCCATGCAACGGCAGGTCGGCACATTCCGCCTGTGGGCGCAGACGCTCGTACTCGCGTTGGTGACATTTTCGTCGCTGTCGAGTGGTCCGCTGCTGTCGATGGTCATCCAGTTGCTGATCATTCTCTGGAGCTATGTCACCAGAAAACTGACCAACCGCTGGCAAATCTTGATCTGGGGCCTATTCGTTCTCTACTTGGTGCTGGAGATCGCGTCCAATGGTCCGGTTCTCTACTATATCATATCTCGCCTCACGTTCAGTGGGGCCACGGCCAATTACCGACGCATCTTGCTGAACTATGGCATGGCGCAGGTCTGGCGCACTCCGATTTTTGGTGCGTATGGGGTACGGTGGGATCTTCCGCCTTGGATGAGCGGCAGTCTAGATAACTATTGGCTCGGTCTGGCAGTCCAGTACGGAATTCCCACCTTCCTTTCGCAATTTGTTGCCTTCATCGGCGCCATGCATGTGATCGGTCGCAAATCGGCACCAGCGCAAAGCCGTTTCGCCGACGCAAGATTTGCCTGGAGCACATCAATCGTCAGCGCCAGCCTGGCGTTGGGAACAGTTTACGTCTGGAATGAGATTTCTTCGTTCGTTTTCTTCTTCTTTGGCGCCGGTATTTGGATGATCGACGCGAAAGTTACGCAAGACGAGGCCGGGGCGGAGGAACCGGCGAGGCGACTCACGATGTACAGCCGCTTCACGGAGCCGAGACAAAGACAGGGATCAAGAGAAGGGCGGCCGCCGACACGCGGATGAACACTGGCGCTGGCCTTTTTCGCTTGATTTAGTGATCGCATCACACTTTCGGAGCGGCCTTGGACGGGAAAAAATCGGGTCCCGCCGGATGGCGGGACCCGACGACGGCACGGGAGAGATCAGAAGTTTTCGTAGGCACCCGCGTCAGGGGCTTTGCCCTTTGGCCGCGGATTGCCTGCGATGTCGGTCTTCGGCGCCTTGGCCGAAGCCCCGGCGTCGATCGCCTTGGCGCCAACGCGGAGCGTCAGGTCACGATTGGCCACCGAGTTGAATTCGGACGACGCATTGGTCACGACGATGTTGTTGCTTTCAGAGATATTCTTCGCCGTGTTGTTGACCACCTTGTTCGAGGTGACAAGGTTGTTCGCCACCACGACATTCTGCGACGAGGTGCCATTCTTGTGGTTGGAAATGCGGATCCAGGGGTATGTCCCGGCAAGGCCCTGGGCGTGAATCACCGTGTTGTTGACGATCTGGCTGTTCAACGCCCCCGCCATGGCGATGCCGTGATAGGCGGTCGTTACGATCAGGTTGTTGCGGATGACAAATCCGTCATACATCCCGTCGAACATGCTCAGGCCCTGAAGCTTGCAGGCGATCGGGCTGCGTGTCCCCACCGATTCGAAGATCTTGTTGTCCTCGATCAGAAGGTTCTTGAGGACGCCCGAGCCAGGTTTGCCGCCGGGTGCCTGGGACCAGGTCTGGAAGCCGTCGGTGTGGCTTGCGCTGGTCTGGTGGCAGTTCTGCACCTTGTTGCGGCGGACGATGGAGTTGTCGCCCAGCGCGCGCATGGCGTCCCCAGCAAAGCCATCGATGATGTTTTCTTCCAGCAGCGCGTCCTTGCCGTACATGAGGATACCGTTATAGACGCCGGTCACCCGGTTGCGGGCAACGGTCTGCCGCGCCCCGTCGATCAGAAAGCCGGAGCGCTGGTTGTTGTTCCAGTCGGTGATCGTCCACTGATTGTAGCTTGTGGAACCCACGACGGCGCGGACGTCGAGGTTGCTGAAGGTCAGATCGCTGGTGTCGGAATAGCTCCTGACCTCTGCGATCAGGCCATTCGCATTGGCGCTGGTCCAGACCTTGAGGCCCTGAAAGACGATGTTCTTCGAACTGCGCACGGTGATCCCGTCCACCTGGGCGACTTGCCCCGGCATCGCGGTGATAAGAACCGGCGCGGTATATTGCTGACCGGTCACGACCATCGCGCCGTGATAACCATCGAGCAGATAGACACGGTCTCCGCCCTTGACCTTGCCCGACTTCATGAGCGCCCCGAGGCTGGCGAAGGTCTGGCTGGCGCTCACCACCGGCGCGGGCCCGCTTGCCGTGGTCGTGACCGCAGCAGTCGTCGTCGTCGTGCCGGAGGTGGTGTTCGCCGCAACTGCGGTCGTCGTCGTGGCGGCGGTCGTCGTGGTGGTGCTGACCGTCGTGGTCGTGCTTGCGCTGGGGACCACCGTGCCGCCCTTCCTGGCCTTGACCCATTTCGCCTTCGCTGCGCTCGCGGCAGGAACCGGAGCGACGCTGACCGGTGCGGTCTCGGCAGGAGCGGCGGTCACTGACCCGGTTTGTGCGGTAGACACTGCGAGGGCGTCTCCGTTTGGGGCGTCGTCCTGGAGGGTGGCTTGCAGTGAAATCGCGCTGAGAGGTGTTCCGGCGACCGGACCGGGGCGAAGAGGCTGAACGAAGAAATCTGTCGCACAAGCCTGTGTCCCCAGGACGGCCAGCCCAAGGCCTGCGGTGAGCAGCGAGCGGACGAGTTGCATTGGTTGTTCCTTTGGTCGGTGAGTGTGTCCCTTCCCCGAACAATGCGGGATAACGTGGCAAAGATTGGGCACAAATGCAGTTCTCATGTGTCCGCACGGATGACAGCACCGGGTTTCCTAAGGATAATTTTAGCTAATTCGGCGTGATGTTGCCGAAACAAGCGCCTATGCCGTCCATGGCATGGAAACAACTTCAACCCCTGGTTGATGTCGCCTTTCCGGCATCATTTGACCCGAAACAGCTATCCTTGGCACCGGGGCGGCCGAGGGGGCCGCAAGACTCACCCGCCGGATTCGCCCTGCGCCCCGCCGTCAGAGCGGCGCGGAATAGTCTGGGCGCCGGTTGGCGCGTCCGACGACGCCCGGCTGAAGCTTGAACTGCTCGGCCTGATTGTCCTCGATGACGATCCGGCCGGAGCATTGGTGAACGCGGATCCACGGCACCTTTGCTGTCGGCCGGTCCGCGTGCCGCACCCGGTTGCCGACGACCTCAAGGTTCCTGACCGCGTTCAGATGCATTCCGTTCGGCGCGCGCGTCGCCACCGCGTTGTCACGGATCACCACGTTGGCATAGGGGCCATTGTGAAAACTGATGCCCTGCATCTTGGCGCGAAGCGGATTGTCCGGCCTGACCGTCCATTCGACCAGAACATTGTCCTTGACCACGATCCCGTCGAGGACACCGTCAACCTTGAACGCCTGAAAGCCATCGGAATGATTGTCGTCGATCTGCATGGCATCTGTGATGCGGTTGCCGATCACCACGCAGTTGTCCGCAGTCGCACGCAGCCCATCGCCGGAAAACCCGAAAACCCGGTTCCCGTAGATCTCCGAATTTGGCGCGGAGACTCCGTATCCGAACTGGACACCGATCGCCGTGCAGCTGCGGATGACGCTGTTCGGGCCGCGCATCAGCACCGCGCCGATCTTGCCGGCGTGCCAGTCGGCCATCGTCCAGCGCGCGAAATCGTCGCTGTCCGCCCGCCCGCGAAACAGCGATTGCGTGACCTCGATGCGGGCGCAGTTTGGCAAGGATGTGAAGAGATATTGTTTGCCTTTCGCCTTCGGCAGTTCCGAAAGCGGCCAGAACTGAAGCCCGGAGAACGAGAGGTTGGCACAGTTGTCCAGAAGCAGCCGCTCGAAATGCGCCGCACCGGGCGCGGCGGCGGCGACCGTCACCGTATTGTCCGGGCGTATCCCCGTCAGCTTTACCTCGCCGAACTTGCCGCTGAGCAGAATCCGGTCCCGCGGCGCGGCGGAGCGCAATCTGGCGATGAGGTCCGCCGTTTCGGTCACCGTTACCGTGGCCATATTGTCCTCCGCTTGGGCAAGATGGCGAACCGGGATGGCTCGCTGACAGGCCGTTCACACCTCAATCTAGTGCGTTCTGCCCCCGGCGCAATCGCGCGTCGGCAATGCCTCAGGCGGAAACGAGTCCCTGCTGTCGTTTTAAACGACGAGGCCCCTCGCCCCTCGGCCAATCGGCGGCGCTGGCCGAAGCCGTGCGGGGACAGCGCAGGGCGCGGACCTATCGCCCGAGGCCGGCCTTGACCGTAAGGTGGTGCCCGGGGCGGGAGTCGAACCCGCACGGCTTGCACCGGAGGTGTTTGAGACCTCTGCGTCTACCATTCCGCCACCCGGGCACTTCGGGCGAGATAGCGTTCCGCCGAAGCCATGACAAGAGCCTTGCTGAGCCCTCAGAGATCTGCCGCCCCGAAGGTATCGCAGGCCTCGACCTGTCCATCCTTGAAACCGGTCGCGAACCAGCGCTGGCGCTGCTCCGAGGTGCCGTGGGTGAAGCTGTCCGGCATCGGCCGCCGCCCGGCGTTGCGCATCAGGGTGTCATCGCCGATCTTCGCGGCGGCATTCATCGCCTCGGCGATGTCACCCTGCTCGATCGAGCCGAGCGTCTCCGCCGCCGTCCGCGCCCAGACGCCCGAGAAGCAGTCGGCCTGCAACTCGATCCGCACCGACAGCGCGTTCGACTGCTCTTCCGAGGAGCGCTGGCGCAGGGCATTGACCTTGCTCAGGATCCCGAGTTCGTCCTGAACATGATGGGCGACTTCATGCGCCACGACATAGGCGGCGGCGAAATCGCCCTGCGCCCCGAGCTGGCGCTGCAGCGTCACGAAGAAATCGGTGTCGAGATAGACCTTCTTGTCGATCGGGCAATAGAACGGCCCGGTCGCGCCCGAGGCGTTGCCGCAGGGCGACTGGGTGACCTGCTTGAAAAGGACCAGCGTCACCGGTGTGTACTGGCTGCCAATCTGGGTCTGGAAAACGTGATCCCAGACCTCTTCGGTGTCTGCGAGCGTGACCGAGACGAACTCCGCCGCCTGCTGGTCGGCCGCGGTGATCTCGACGTCGCCCGACCCGCCGATCCCCGGCGCGCCGCCGTTCAGAAGGGGTGTCACGTCGATCCCGAGGAAATAGCCGATCGCCAGCACCGCCAGCATCCCGACGACACCGACCCCACCGGCACGGCCGACACCCATGCTGCGCCGATCCTCGATATTGGCGCTGCCGCGCCGTCCCTGCCACCGCATCTTCAGTCCCCCGATCAATCGTTCCGCACTGTCGCGAAGAGAATACGCCGACAACTCCATGTGGTGGAAGCCCGTTCCGCTTGACGACGGGATTTGAGCATGGCCTAAGGGCGATGCGCCGCATCGGGCGCGGCGCCGCAGCAGGCCAGAGATGTTTCGAAGACTTTACAACTGGACCCTGTCCTGGGCACGATCCCGCCACGCGCCAGCCGCTCTCGGCACCGTTTCCTTCGTCGAAAGCTCGGTCTTTCCGATCCCGGCCGATGTGCTCTTCATCCCGATGTGCGCGGCACGGCCCGAAAAAGCCATGTCCTACGCCTTCCTCGCGACCGTCACCTCGGTTCTGGGCGGGATCTTCGGCTGGATCATCGGCTATTTCGCCTTCGACCTGATCGCCAGTCCGATTCTCGACTTCTACGGCAAGCTTGATGCCTTCGAGCAGTTGCGGACGACGGTGCGCGAGGATGTCTGGCTTATCCTTCTGCTTCTGGTGACATCGGGCCTGTCCCATCTGCCGCCAATGAAGGTGGTGACGATCCTCTCGGGCGTTGTCGGCTTCAACATCTGGCTCTTCATCCTGTCGGCGATCGTGGCGCGCGGCGCGCGATTCTACGGCCTCGCCTGGCTCCTGATGCGGTACGGCACACCGATTCTCGCCTTCATCGAAAAGCGGCTGACCTGGATTGCCGGGGCAGTCGTCCTCATGGCCCTGGCGGCCTGGTTCGTGGTACGGGCCCAGGCATGAACCGGGAAGGAAAACTCATCGCTCTGGCCGCCGGCGGGTCGCTGGCGCTGCTGGCCGGGGCCTTCGTGTTTCAGGCCTTCGGCTATGCGCCGTGCAAGCTCTGCCTCTGGCAACGCTGGCCGCATGGTGCAGCGATCGCAATCGGGGCGCTGGCGCTCCTCACCGGTCTGCGCTGGCTGCCCTGGGCCGGCGCCCTCGCCGCCGCAACGACAGGCGCCCTCGGCGTCTATCATTCCGGCGTTGAACTTGGCTGGTGGCAAGGCCCCACCACCTGCACCTCGGGCGGCGCCCTGACCGGCTCCACCGAAGATCTTCTCGGTCAGATCATGACCGCGCCCCTCGTCCGCTGCGACGATGTCGCCTGGGTCTTCGTCGGCCTCTCGATGGCATCGTGGAACGCGATCCTGTCGTTCGCGCTTGCCGCGCTCTGGATCGCCGCAGCCAGCCGGATGCGCTAACGCCGCCCCGCGCGCCGGGTGGTGAGCATCATGCTGGTCTCGCTGGCCGTCACGCCGTCAAAGCCGCGAATGCGGAACAGAACCGCATCGAACTCCTCCAGCGTCCGCGCCCCGATCTCGGCGATCAGGTCCCAGCGGCCATTGGTCGAATGGACGGCAAGAACCTCCGGCAGGCCCGAAAGCCGCGCCATGGTCCGTTCTGCCCCGCGCCCCTCGATCCCGATCATCATCAGCCCGCGCACCGGCATCGCCGTCACATCGCCGCGCGTGACGACGCTGAAGCCCTGAATCTCGCCCCTGGCGATCAGCCGGTCCATCCGCGCCCGCACCGTGGCGCGTGACAGGCCGAGCGCTCCGGACAGTTCCGAGAGCGAGGCGCGCCCGTCACGGCGCAGCGCCGCGATCAGGTTCTGGTCGATTTCGTCCATTCTGGCGGAATCCCCTTCCAGTTTGCTGACAACGTCAACCATATCGCCAATAGGCCAAGTTACAATCGTCACAAAGCGTCGTCATCTTCGGTGCATAGTGCAGGAGGTCCCATGAAACCCCATCCGATCCTGATCGGTGCGCCCATCGACAGCGGTCAGCAACGCGACGGCTGCCTGATGGGTCCCGCCGCGTTCCGCGTCGCGGGACTTGCCCGCAGCCTCTCCGACCTCGGCATCGCGTCCGAGGATTGGGGCGACGTGACGCCCGCGCCGCTGCGCGAGGTGACCTGCCCCAATCCGGCTGTCCACCATCTTGCGGAAACCGTCGCCTGGACTGAGGCACTGGCCGAGCGGGGTGAGGCGGCGATGAAAACCGGCTTTCCGATCTTCATGGGCGGCGACCATTCCCTGTCGCTCGGCTCGGTCGCGGGCATGGCCGCCCACGCCGCGAAAGCCGGTCGCCCGCTCTTCGTGCTCTGGCTCGATGCCCATTCGGACTACCACACACCACTCACCACCCAGTCCGGCAACCTTCATGGCACGCCCGTCGCCTATATCGCGGGCAAGCCCGGCTTTGATGCCTTCCCGCCCTTCCCTGCGCCGGTTCCGGCGGAATGCATCTGCCTCTACGGTATCCGCTCCGTCGATCCTGCCGAACATGCGGGCCTGCTCGACTCCGACATGACCATCTGCGACATGCGCGCCCTCGACGAACAGGGCATCGTCGCGCCGCTTCGGACATTCCTCGAACGGGTCGCGGCGGCGAATGGCCTGCTTCATGTCTCGCTCGATGTCGATTTCCTCGACCCCGGCATCGCCCCCGCCGTCGGCACGACGGTTCCGGGCGGCATCACCTTCCGCGAGGCGCATCTCGTCATGGAACTGCTGCACGAAAGCGGCCTTGTCACATCACTCGACCTTGTCGAGCTCAACCCATTCCTCGACGAACGCGGTCGGACCGCGCGCCTCATGGTCGAACTCGTCGGCTCCCTGATGGGCCGCAAGGTCTTCGACCGCCCCACACGGAGCTTCGGATAATGGCCCTCAACATCGTTCCTTTCGTCAGCGTCGACAACATGATGCGGATCGTTCTTGAGATCGGACCTGAACAGGTGATGCGCGATATCGCAGCCTATATCGAGGCCGATTTCCGGCGCTGGGAAAGTTTCGACAAGACGCCGCGCGTGGCCAGCCATTCCGATGTCGGCGTGATCGAACTGATGCCGACCTCGGACGGCACGCTCTATGGCTTCAAATATGTCAATGGCCATCCGAAGAACACCAAGGAGGGTCTGCAAACCGTCACCGCCTTCGGCCTGCTCGCCGAGGTCGAAACCGGCTATCCTGTCCTGCTCACCGAAATGACGATCCTGACCGCGCTTCGGACCGCCGCCATGTCGGCGCTCGCGGCGCAATGTCTCGCGCCGAAAGGCGCCACGACGATGGCGCTGATCGGCAATGGCGCCCAGGCCGAGTTCCAGGCCCTTGCCTTCAAGGCGATCTGCGGCGTGACCCATGTCCGGCTTTACGATGTCGACCCGGCCGCCACGGCGAAATGTGCAAGAAATCTGGTGGGTTCCGGGCTGACGCTCACATCATGCACGAGCGCGGAAGAGGCGATGGAGGGCGCCGGGATCGTCACCACCTGCACCGCCGACAAGCAGCTTGCCACCATCCTCACCGACAACATGATCGGCGCCGGTGTCCACATCAACGCCGTTGGCGGCGACTGCCCCGGCAAGACGGAACTGCACCGCGATATCCTCCTGCGCTCCGCGATCTTCGTCGAATACCCGCCGCAGACCCGGATCGAGGGCGAGATCCAGCAACTCGCCCCCGATCACCCCGTCACCGAGCTTTGGCAGGTCATCACCGGCAAGGCGCAGGGCCGCACCGACGCCCGCCAGATCACGCTTTTCGATAGCGTCGGTTTCGCGATCGAGGATTTCTCGGCGCTGCGCTACATTCACGACCAGCTCAGGCGCCTGCCCTATAGCGAGCCGCTGGACATGATCGCCGACCCCGACGACCCGCGCGACCTTTACGGGATGCTTCTGCGCGCCAAGGCCAAGGCCGCCTGACCTTTCATCTTGCCGGAAATACCTTCGGGGGCGCGGGGGCAGACAGCCCCCGCTTGCGCGCAAACACCCTTGCACCGACCGGGGCAAAACCCTATTCCCCGGCCATGACACACGCCCATCAACGCCTTCTCATCATCGACTTCGGCAGCCAGGTCACGCAGCTCATCGCGCGCCGGCTGAGGGAACTGAATGTCTATTGCGAGATACACCCCTACAACCGCGTCGATGAGGCGCTCCTGCGGGATTTCGCCCCGAAGGCGGTGATCTTCTCCGGCGGCCCGGCCTC
>JBGSNN010000151.1:0-19677 GCA_041739655.1 Albidovulum sp.
GGCGCCGACAACCGCGAGGCGCTATCGGCTGCGGTTGCCGCCGCAAGTGCCGCGGTGATGACCGAAGCGACGGAGCTCTGCCGCCCCGAGGATGCGCTGCGCCTGATCGGCGACTGCCCCGTCGAGACGGTGTGAGCCTTAGCCCGCGATCTTCTTCGTGAACGCCACCAGGCGCCTCGCCTGATGAGCGACCGCTGCCCTGCCCTTGTCGTCGAAGGCGCCGGCATTGGCCGAGTAGCCGTAGGGATTGCCGCCCGCCTCGCTCACCGCCGGGTCGGTGTATCCGGGCGGCACGAGGATCGCTCCCCAGTGCATCGCGCTGGTGTAGAGCGACAGGATCGTTGCCTCCTGCCCGCCATGGGCGTTTTGCGCGCTCGACGTTGCGGTGAAGGTCTTGTTGGCCAGCGCGCCCTTCATCCAGAGCGGCCCGAGAGTGTCGATGAAGGCGCGCATCTGGCTCGCCACGACGCCATACCGCGTCGGCCCGGAGAAGAAATAGCCATCGGCCCATTCCATGTCGTCCAGCGTCGCGACCGCGATGTGGGCTGTCTTGTCGGACTGGGCCTGCCACGCCTCCTGACCTTTGACGACCTCCGCCGGGGCGGTTTCACGCACCTTGCGCAGCCGCACCTCGGCCCCGGCCGCTTCTGCGGCCTGTGCGGCCGCCTCGGCGATCGCGTGGTTGGTGCCGTAGGTGGAATAATAGATCACGGCGATCTTCGGCTTGTTCATTGGAACCTCCTCTGGTTGCCGCCAGAGGATACCGCGGCGCGGCGCGATCCGGTTCACACCCGGACGAACCCGGTCTGTTGGCAGGTGCACATCACAAACCCGTGACCGTCAGGATGTGTCCGGCCATAAGATAATTATTTATATTTATATTCAGTCACTAAAACGGCTATTCTCATGTTTCACATCAACTCTCGTCGCGCCAGCGGTTGACGATCGGATAGCGGCGATCCAGCCAGAACGCCATGGTCGTGAGGCGTGTCCCCGGCGCCGACTGAAAGCGCTTGTGCTCCGAGATGTAGACCAGATGCTCGACCCGCTTCACCGTCGCCCGGTCGAACCCGGCGGCAACGATCTCCGCGACCGATTGCTCGCCCTCGATCAGACGCTCAAGGATCGCGTCCAGCACCTCGTAGGGCGGCAGGCTGTCATCGTCCCTCTGGTTCGCGCGCAACTCGGCCGACGGCGGCTTGTCGATCACCCGCGGCGGGATCAGCTCCCCCGAGGGGCCCATCATCCAGTCGCGGTGAGTTCGGTTGCGCCAGCGGCAGGTCTCGAACACGCGGGTCTTGTAGAGGTCCTTCAGCGGGTTGTAGCCCCCCGCCATGTCGCCGTAGATCGTGCAATAGCCGACCGCGACCTCGGACTTGTTGCCGGTGGTCAGCAGCATGCCGCCGAACTTGTTGGACAAGGCCATCAGGATCAGGCCGCGCAGGCGCGACTGGATGTTCTCTTCGGCGATACCCGGCACCGTCCCGGCAAAGAGCGGCCCCAGTGCCGCCGCAACCGCATCGCGCGGACCGTCGATCGGCACCGTGTCATAGGGGCAGCCCAGCGCCATCGCGACCGCCGCGGCATCCTGCAGCGAATGGGCCGAGGTATATTCAGATGGCAACATCACACATCGAACATTTTCCGGCCCGATAGCATCCGATGCGACGGTGGCAACCAGCGCAGAATCGATCCCGCCCGAAAGTCCGAGCAGGACCTTGGCAAATCCACTCTTGCCGAGATAGTCGCGCAACGAGAGGACCATTGCATGGTAGTCCTGCTCCCAGTCATCCGGCTGCGGCGCCATCTCGCCGGGCAGGATGCGCCAACCCTCGTCGTCGCGTTCCAGATCAAGTTGGGTGATTGCCTCGACCATGGCGGGCAGTTGCATCATCAGACGGCCACCGGGGTTGAGCGCGAAACTCGCCCCGTCGAAGACCTGATCATCCTGCGCGCCGACGGCGTTGAGATAGATCAGCGGCAGCCCGGTCTCGACCACGCGGCTCACCATGTGCTGCATCCTGAGGTCAATCTTGCGACGGCGGTAGGGCGAGCCGTTGGGGACGAAGAGCACCTCGGCCCCGGTTTCTGCCAGCGTCTCGGCCACATCGTCGTGCCAGGCATCCTCGCAGACCGGCGTTCCGATCCGCAGCGGCCCGATCCGGTAGGGACCGGAGATCGGCCCGGCATCGAAGATGCGCACCTCGTCGAAGACATCCTCGTTCGGCAGATGATGCTTCAGCATCTTCGCTTCGATCCGGCCCTCGCGCAGGATGAAATAGGCGTTGTAAAGCTTGCCGCCGTCGGCCCAGGGCCCGCCGATGCCCAATGCCGGGCCGCCGGTAATCTCGATCGCAAGCGCCTCGACGGCCCGCATCGCGGCGCGGTGAAAGGCCGGGCGGCGGACGAGATCCTGCGTCTGATACCCGGTCACGAACATTTCGGGCAGGGCAACCAGATCGGCCCCGGCCACGCGTCCGGCCGCCCAGGCATCGCGGGCCTTGGCGATATTGTCGGCGATCGCACCCACGGTGGGGTTAAGCTGCGCCAAAGTCAGGCGGAATCTGTCGGCCATCGGGATCCCCCGGCATTGTCTCCGCTTCCTCTTAGCAGAGTTGTCCGGCGACGAAAGCCCACCCGGGATCTTGCCGCCGGAGTCTTGTCAGCGCGCGGCCCTCGCTTTAGGTTCCCTAGTGGCATGGAAGCCGCGTCTCCCCGAACCGGAGATGCGGCGGCCGTCGTCGGCTTCAGTGGGGAAAAGGTGCGTTGAACATGGTGCGTATGGGCAGAATGGCACTTCGGAGCCTGGTCGTGGCGGCGCTGAGTCTCCCCCCGCTCGGCGCAGTGGCACAGGATGTCGTCACCAAGGAATATGACGACGGCGGCATCTATGAGGGCACGTTCAAGGACGGCAAGCAGCACGGCCAGGGGGTCTACAAGCTGCCCAACGGCTACGAATATTCCGGCGACTGGGTGGAAGGAGAGATCCTCGGCCAGGGCACCGCGCGCTACCCCAACGGCTCGGTCTATGCGGGGACCTTCGTCAAGGGCAAACCGCAGGGCAAGGGCAAGATCACCTTCGCCGACGGCGGCACCTATGAGGGGGATTGGGTCAATGGCGAAATTCAGGGCGAAGGCACCGCCCGTTACGCCAACGGCGTGACCTATACCGGTGGCTTCACCAAGGCGCTGCACGACGGCAAGGGCAAGATGGAAAGCCCGGGCGGTTACACCTATGAAGGCGACTGGGTGCTGGGCGTGAAGGAGGGCAAGGGCAAGATCACCTACCCGGACGGCGCCATTTACGCGGGCGACATGCTGCGCGGTCAGCGCGCGGGCCAAGGCAAGCTGACGCTCGCCGACGGCCTGATCTTCGAGGGCGCCTGGGTCGATGGCCAGATGAACGGCAAGGGCAAGCTTATCCAGCCGAACAAGGACATCTACGAGGGCGATTTCGTTGGCGGCAAGCGCCAGGGTCAGGGCAAGGTCACCTATGCCAACGGGGACATCTATGAGGGCGGCTTTGTCGCCGACAAGCGGCAGGGCAAGGGTGCCTTCCGCGGCACCGACGGCTACATCTACGACGGTGACTGGGTCGAGGGGCGCATCGAGGGCACGGGTCGCGTGACCTACCCTGACGGCTCGGTCTACGAGGGGCAGTTCGCGAACGACCTCGCCAATGGCAACGGCAAGATTACCTATGCCGACGGTGCGACCTACGAGGGAAGCTGGAAGGACGGCGTGATCGAGGGTCAAGGCGTTGCCCGCTACGCCAACGGTCTGGTGTATGAAGGCGCATTCAAGGCCGGGAAGAACGAGGGGAAAGGCAAGATGACCTATCCCGACGGCTATTCCTACGACGGCGACTGGAAGGGCGGCCAGCGCGAGGGTCAGGGCGTCGCCACATATGCCGACGGCACCATCTACACCGGTGGCTTCGTCGCCGGCCAGCGCCACGGCCAGGGCGAGATCACGATGCCCGACGGGTTCAGATACTCCGGCCAGTGGAAGGCGGGCGAGATCGACGGCAAGGGCGTCGCGACCTATGCCAATGGCGATGTCTACGAGGGCATGTTCAGCGCCGGGAAGCGGCAGGGCGAAGGCGTCATGCGTTACGCCACGGGTGAGACGGCCGCCGGCGAATGGACCGAGGGCGCGCTGACCAAGCCTGCGCCCGAAGGTACGCCGGACCCCGCGCCGGCAAGCGGGGCAGCCGCGCCTGCCGCAGACGCAGCACCGGCACCGGCACCGGCACAATAGCGCCGGGTCTGTACCTCAAACCGGGAAAAACCTCTTTCCCTCGGCCGATTTCTTCCTATAGTCGCCAGCCATGACACGAAGCCCGCATAGCCTTGCACTCGACGGCGCCGATCGCGCCATGCCGCTTCGTGGCCTGCTTCTCCTTAGCCGCCTCTGAGCGTGCCTTTCGGCGCGACCGCTCAGAGGTGACACCGCGCCAGATACGCTGAGGACACAGAAGAGAGATCAGGATATGAGCACGACACCCAAAGACGACCGCGTGGTGATTTTCGACACCACCTTGCGTGATGGCGAACAATCGCCTGGCGCAACCATGACCCATGACGAAAAACTGGAAATCGCCGAGATGCTCGACGAGATGGGCGTCGATATCATCGAGGCCGGCTTTCCGATCGCCTCGGAGGGCGACTTCGAGGCGGTGCGCGACATCGCGAAGGTGGCGAAGAACGCCGTCATCTGCGGCCTTGCCCGGGCACAGTTCAAGGACATCGACCGCTGCTGGGAAGCGGTGCGCCATGCCAAGCAGCCGCGCATCCACACCTTCATCGGCACCTCGCCCTTGCACCGGGCCATCCCCAATCTGGACATGGACCAGATGGCCGAGCGCATCCACGAGACGGTCACTCATGCCCGCAACCTCTGCGACAACGTGCAGTGGTCGGCGATGGACGCGACGCGGACCGAGCACGACTTTCTCTGCCGCACCGTCGAAATCGCAATCAAGGCGGGCGCCACGACGATCAACATCCCCGACACCGTGGGCTATACCGCGCCGCGCGAATCGGCCGACCTGATCGCCATGCTGCTGGCGCGGGTGCCGGGCGCCGAGCGTGTCATCTTCGCAACCCATTGCCACAACGACCTCGGCATGGCGACGGCGAACGCGCTCGCCGCGATGGAGGCAGGCGCGCGGCAGATCGAATGCACGATCAACGGGCTTGGCGAACGCGCCGGCAACACGGCGCTGGAAGAGGTGGTGATGGCCTTGAAGGTGCGCCACGACATCATGCCCTACACGACCGGCGTGGACACCACGAAGATCATGAACATCTCGCGCCGGGTCGCCGCCGTCTCGGGCTTTCCGGTGCAGTTCAACAAGGCCATCGTCGGCAAGAACGCCTTTGCACACGAATCGGGCATCCATCAGGACGGCGTTCTGAAGAATGCCGAAACCTTCGAGATCATGCGCCCCGAGGATGTCGGGCTTGCCGCGACGAACCTCGTCATGGGCAAGCATTCCGGCCGCGCCGCCTTGCGCGCCAAGCTCAAGGATCTGGGCTTCGATCTCGCTGACAACCAACTCAACGATGTCTTCGTGCGCTTCAAGGCCCTGGCCGACCGCAAGAAGGAGGTCTATGACGACGATCTGGTCGCGCTCATGGCCGACAGTACCTCGGAGGTCGGCAACCACCTTCAGGTGAAATTCCTGCGCGTCGTCTGTGGCACCGAGGCGCCGCAGTCTGCCGATCTGATCCTCGCCGTCGATGGCGTCGATCAACAGGTCACCGCGCAGGGCGACGGGCCGGTCGATGCCACCTTCAATGCGATCAAGAAGATATTCCGGCATGAGGCGCGGCTGGCGCTCTACCAGGTCCATGCCGTGACGGAAGGCACCGATGCGCAGGCGACGGTTTCGGTGCGTCTGGAAGAGGACGGCAAGATCGTGACGGGTCAGTCCTCGGACACCGATACGGTGGTTGCCAGCGCCAAGGCCTATGTCAGCGCGCTGAACAACCTCATCGTGCGGCGCGCGAAAACCAAGCCCGCGGAGGTGCTCAAGTCGGTTTCGTAACAGTATCGCGGGGAAAGTTCGGTCAATCTCTTCGCAAATGTTCGAAATTTGCAATCCGGCGGAAACCCGCATCACGCGGTGCCCTGCCCCCTTTCGCTGACCTCGTGTCACGCCTATAACGATTGCGGCCCGCGCCCTTCGAGTCGCGGGCCATATTTATTGTCGAACGGGGAAGACAATGGTTGGATTTGGTGGGCTGTTTTCGTCGGATATGGCGATCGACCTGGGAACGGCGAACACCCTGATCTATGTTCGCGGCAAGGGCATCGTCCTGAACGAGCCCTCGGTCGTGGCCTATCATGTTAAGGACGGCAAGAAGCAGGTGCTTGCCGTCGGCGAGGACGCCAAGCTGATGCTCGGCCGCACCCCCGGTTCGATCGAGGCAATCCGCCCGATGCGCGAAGGCGTGATCGCCGACTTCGACGTGGCCGAGGAGATGATCAAGCACTTCATCCGCAAGGTGCACCGCCGCACCACATTCTCCAAGCCGAAGATCATCGTCTGTGTGCCGCATGGCGCGACCCCGGTTGAGAAGCGCGCGATCCGTCAGTCGGTGCTGTCAGCGGGAGCCCGGCGTGCGGGCCTGATCGCCGAGCCGATCGCGGCGGCCATCGGCGCCGGCATGCCGATCACCGATCCGACCGGCTCCATGGTCGTCGATATCGGCGGCGGCACGACCGAGGTCGCGGTGCTGTCGCTCGGGGACATCGTCTATGCCCGTTCCGTCCGCGTCGGCGGCGACCGGATGGACGAGGCCATCGTCTCCTACCTGCGCCGTCAGCAGAACCTTCTCATCGGGGAAAGCACGGCCGAACGCATCAAGACCTCGATCGGCACGGCGCGGATGCCCGATGACGGGCGCGGCGCATCGATGCAGATCCGCGGCCGCGACCTTCTGAACGGCGTCCCGAAGGAGATCGAGATCAATCAGGCGCAGGTGGCCGAAGCGCTTGCCGAACCGGTTCAGCAGATCTGCGAGGCGGTCATGTCCGCGCTCGAAGCGACGCCGCCCGATCTGGCCGCCGACATCGTCGATCGCGGCGTCATGCTGACCGGCGGCGGCGCGCTTCTGGGCGAGCTTGACCTCGCCCTTCGCGAGCAGACCGGGCTTTCAATCTCGATCGCCGACCAGCCTCTGAATTGTGTCGCCCTCGGGACTGGCAAGGCGCTGGAGTATGAAAAACAGCTCCGGCATGTGATAGATTACGAAAGCTGAGTCCAGCGCCCGTTGAGCGAGGCCACGCGTGGCAAGAGACCGCAACGCAGACTATGATTTCCGGGCCCCCGTGCGCCGCATCCTGATCGGGATGCTGGGGTTTGTGCTGCTCTTGGTCTTCCTCGTCTGGCGCATCGACAGCCCGCGCGTCGAACGGTTCCGCGCGGCCTTTGTCGATCGGGTGGTGCCCAGCATGGACTGGGCGCTGATCCCGGTGACAAAGCTCGCCGACATGGTGGCCGGCTTTCAGTCCTACGCGAGCCTTTATGACCAGAACCAGGAACTTAGGCGCGAATTGCAGCGCATGAAGTCGTGGAAGGAGGCCGCGGTTCAGCTTGAACAGCAGAATGCCAAGCTTCTGTCGCAGAATCAGGTGCGGCTGGATCCGAAGCTGACTTCGGTCTCGGGCGTCGTCCTGGCTGACAGCGGCTCACCGTTCCGGCAATCGGTGCTGCTGAACGTCGGCGCCCGTGACGGAATCGTGGATGGCTGGGCGACGATGGATGGGCTTGGCCTTGTCGGGCGCATCTCGGGCGTTGGCGAACGCACCGCGCGGGTCATCCTCTTGACCGACGCCTCAAGCCGCATCCCGGTGACGATCCAGCCTTCGGGCCAGAAGGCGATGCTGGTCGGCGACAACACCCCGGCCCCGCCGATCGAGTTTCTGGAGGCGCCCGAACAGGTGCGCCCCGGTGATCGGGCCGTGTCATCCGGCGACGGCGGGATCTTTCCTGCGGGCCTTCTGGTCGGCGTCGTCGAGGCCGACAGCGAGCGGCGGCTTCGCGTGCGACTGGCTGCAGACTACGAACGGCTGAACTTTCTCCGCGTTCTCAGAAGCCATGCCGCCGAAACCATCGGCGAGGCCGGCGGGCTTGTCCTGCCCGCCTACCCGGCGGTCCTGCCCTCGGTGCTGCTGCCCGACACCGTGCCACCCGAGCTGAAGGCGCCGGGCGATGGTTGATCCGGTCACCGCCTCACGCATCAGCTACCGGCTTCTCTTCGTGCTGCTCGCGGCGCTGCTTCTCTTTCTGCGCATGTTGCCGCTCAGCGCCATGCCAAGCCACTGGCCGGGTCCCGACCTCATCCTCTGCCTGACCTTCGTCTGGCTTCTCAGGCGCGCCGACTACCTGCCCGCGCTTATCATCGTCATGGTCTTTGCAGTCGGTGATCTTCTCAGCATGCGCCCGCCGGGGCTCTGGACATTGATCGTGCTCGTCACGACCGAATTCGTGCGTTCGCGCGAAGTCTTTCTGCGCGATCTGCCCTTCGCGCTGGAATGGGCGATCTTCGCCGCTGCGGTCATGGTGATGACCGTGGCGAACCGGCTGATCCTTGACCTCTTAATGGTGCCGCAAAGCGGCTTCGACCTGACCATCCTCGAGGTTCTGTCAACGCTCGCCGCCTACCCCTTCGTCGCGCTCGCCGCAGTCTGGATCTTTGGCCTCAGACGGGCGGCGACCGGACAGATCGATGCGCTGGGGCACCGGATATGAGACGCTCGCCCAAGGACACGCAGGAAAGTGCCCGGATGATCGGTCGCCGCGGCCTGATCCTCGTCGGCATTCAGGCGGCGGTCGCGACGACGCTCGCCTTCCGGATGCGTCACCTTCAGGTCGATCAGGCCGATCAGTTCAAGCTCCTGGCGGACGAGAACAGCATCAAGATCCGCCTCCTGCCGCCTGCGCGCGGGCTGATCCTTGACCGGGGCGGGGCGATCATCGCCGGCAACGAGCAGAACTACCGGATCACGCTGACGCCGGAAGATGCGGGTGATCCCGAGATGGTGCTATCGCGGTTGCGCCAGCTGATCCCGCTGACGGACGAGGATCTGGACGGCATAAGGCGCGAGGTTGCGCGGCGCAGCCCCACCCTTCCGATCGCGGTCGCCGACCGGCTGACCTGGGAAGAATTCAGTCTGGTGGCGGTGAACGCCCCCGCCCTGCCCGGCGTCACGACCGAGGTTGGCCTCAGCCGCATCTATCCGCAGCACGGCGACTTCGCCCATGTTCTGGGCTATGTCGGTCCGGTCAGCGACTACGACCTCTCGAAGCTCGAAGAGCCAGACCCGCTGTTGCAGATTCCGCGCTTCCAGATCGGCAAGCTCGGCGTCGAGGCCAAGCTTGAGGAGGCATTGCGCGGCAAGGCCGGCACACGCCGGATCGAGGTGAACGCGACCGGCCGCGTCATGCGTGAGCTGGGCCGCAAGGAAGGTGACGCCGGCGCCAACGTGCAACTCACCATCGACCGGCGCCTGCAGAACTACGCCCATGCACGGCTTGGCACCGAAAGCGCCGCCGCAGTTGCCATCGACACGGTGACCGGCGACATTCTGGCCATCGCCTCGACTCCAAGCTTTGACCCGAACCTCTTCGTACGCGGCATCTCGGGGCCCGACTACCGGGCGCTGACCGAAAACGACCACCGCCCGCTTGCCGACAAATCGGTGCAGGGCGCCTATCCCCCCGGATCGACCTTCAAGATCGTCACCGCCCTCGCCGCGCTCGACGCCGGCGTGATCGGGCCGGATGAGACGGTCTGGTGCCCCGGCTACACCCAGCTTGGCAACCGCCGCTTCCATTGCTGGAAGCGTGCGGGCCATGGCCATGTACATCTGACGCAAAGCCTCGAGCAATCCTGCGACGTCTACTACTACGAGGTCGCCCAGCGCGTCGGGATCGAGAAGCTGTCCGCCATGGCGCGGCGGCTTGGCGTCGGCGCACGCTTTGACCTGCCGATGTCGGCCGTGTCCGAAGGGCTCGCCCCCGACAAGGACTGGAAGCTCAAGAAATACGGCAAGAACTGGCTGATCGGCGATACGCTGAACTCCGGCATCGGTCAGGGCTACGTTCTCGCCTCGCCCTTGCAGCTTGCGGTGATGAGCGCCCGCCTCGCCTCGGGCCGGATCATCATGCCGCGCCTTGTGAAGGCGATCGGCGAGACCGAGGCCACCTTGGAACCGGCCCCGGAGCTTGGCATCGACAGCGCCCATCTTGCCGCCGTGCGCAGGGGCATGTTCGACGTGTCGAACGCGCGCAGCGGCACCGCTTACAGTTCGCGCATCGTCGATGATACCATGCGCATGGCGGGCAAGACCGGCACCAGCCAGGTGCGCAACATCACAGTCGCCGAACGGGCGCGCGGCGTCATATCGAACAGCGATCTGCCGTGGGAGGCCCGCGACCACGCGCTTTTCGTCTGCTTCGGCCCGTATGACGCGCCCCGGGTCGCGGTGTCGGTCGTGATCGAACACGGCGGCGGCGGCTCGACCGCCGCGGCCCCGGTCGCGCGCGACATTCTCCTGCATGCCCTCACGAACGGGATGCCGCCGCTGACCGCCTACCCGGAAAGTCAGCGCAGCCGGATCGAGGCCGAACAGAACGAACTGAAGTTGATGGAATTGCCCCCCCTGGACGGCAGCGGGAAGTCGCGGGCATGAGCTATCTTGAATACAACGTCAAAACCGTTCCGACCGGCCTGCGCAAGGTGTTCTACGTCAATTGGCCGCTGGCGCTGCTTCTCGCGGCGGTGTCGTCGGTCGGGTTCCTCATGCTCTATTCCGTCTCGGGCGGTCGCCCCGATGTCTGGGCGGAACCACAGATGAAGCGTTTCGTCGCCGGGATGATCGCGATGTTCGTCATCGGCTTCGTACCGATCTGGGTCTGGCGGAACCTGTCGGCCCTCGCCTATGGGCTCGCGCTGGCGCTGCTTGTCGGGGTGGAGTTCTTCGGCGATGTCGGCAAGGGCGCCCAGCGCTGGCTTGAGCTCGGGCCGCTGCGGATTCAGCCGTCCGAGCTGATGAAGATCGCTCTCGTGATGGCGCTTGCCGCCTATTACGACTGGCTCGACGTCAGACGGACCTCACGCCCGCTCTGGGTCGTGATCCCGGTTGTGCTGATTCTTGTGCCCACCTTCCTCGTCCTCAAGCAGCCGGATCTCGGGACCGCGATCCTGCTGATCGCGGGCGGCGGCATCGTGATGTTCGCGGCCGGCGTCAGTCTTTGGTACTTCGGCACCGTCATCGCGCTGGTCGTCGCGCTCGTCTTTACCGTTTTCGAAAGCCGCGGAACCGAGTGGCAGTTGCTAGAGGACTATCAGTTCAAACGCATCGACACGTTCCTCGATCCCGGCTCCGATCCGCTCGGGGCCGGCTACAACATCACCCAGGCGCAGATCGCGCTCGGCTCGGGCGGCTGGGGCGGCAAGGGCTTCATGCAGGGCACCCAGTCGCGACTGAACTTCCTGCCCGAAAAGCATACCGACTTCATCTTCACGACGCTCGCCGAGGAGTTCGGCTTTGTCGGGGCCTTCTCGCTTTTGCTGCTCTATGTCCTCATCATCGGCTTTTGCATCTTCTCGGCGATGACCAACCGCGACAGGTTTTCATCCCTCCTCATCTACGGCGTTGCGGGGACCTTCTTCCTGTTCTTCACCGTCAACATGGGCATGGTGACCGGCCTGATGCCGGTCGTCGGCGTGCCGTTGCCGCTCGTCTCCCACGGCGGTACCGCGATGATCGTGCTGCTTTCCGCCTTCGGGCTGGTGCAAAGTGCCCATATCCACCGTCCTCGATAGGGGATTATCAATGACCCTCAACATCCACTTCAGTGCCCCGGCCGCGGACTGGCCGGCATACCGGTCCGATCTGGAAGCGGCTCTGAGCGAGGCCGGCATCGATGCCGTGGTGTCACCGCTGGCGGCGGATCCCGCGTCTGTGGATTACATCGTTTATGCCCCGAACGATGCGCTGTCGGATTTTGCGCCGTTTGTCCGCTGCAAGGCGGTGCTGAGCCTTTGGGCCGGGGTGGAACGGATCACCACCAATCCGACGCTGACCCAGCCGCTTTGCCGCATGGTCGATCCGGGGCTGACCGAAGGCATGGTCGAATATGTCGTCGGGCATGTTCTGCGCCATCACCTCGGCATTGACAGCCATATCCTCGGGCAGGACGGGATCTGGCGCCACGACGTCAAGCCGCCCCTCGCGCGCGAGCGCCCGGTGGCGGTTCTTGGCCTTGGCGAACTCGGGCGGGCGGCAGCGGAGGCATTACGCGATCTGCGCTTTCCGGTCCTCGGCTGGAGCCGATCGCCGAAGTCTCTGCCCGGGATCGTCTGCCGGTCCGGCGATGCCGGTCTCGCGACGGTCCTGCGCCGGGCCGAGATCACCGTCCTCCTCCTGCCGCTGACTGCGGACACCCGCGATCTCTTGAACGCGGAACGCCTGGCGCTTATGCCCAGGGGGGCCGTCATCATCAATCCGGGCCGCGGACCCCTGATCGACGACACCGCCCTGCTCGCGGCGCTCAATGCCGGTCAGGTCGGTCATGCGACGCTCGACGTTTTCCGGACCGAACCTTTGCCCCGCGATCACCCCTACTGGGCCCATCCCAAGGTGACCGTCACGCCGCATATCGCCGCTGACACAAGGGCCGTGACCGCAACCCGCGTCATCGCCGAGAACATTCGCCGCGCCGAGGCGGGCGAACCACTTCTGCACCAGGTCAACCGGAGCCGCGGCTACTAGCGCAGGATTGGCGGACGGGTCGGGTCCATGCCGGGTGCGGCGGGCCCGCCGATCACCTGCGCCTGCTCGACCACCGGATCCGGCAGATCGAACCGCAGCCCCCGCATGGCGATCGCGGACAAGGTGGGCGTCGCGTCGTCGAGGAATGCCACGTCCAGCTCCCCGGCGTCGAGCCCGGAAAAGACCAGCGCCTCCGACACCGCCTTGGCCAGCGCCGGTTCCGCATCCGGGGCCGCCCCGGTGATGGCGAGCATGTGACCACGGCGCCCGCCCTCATAGGTCACGCCGACCAGGATGGCAGAGGACGCAAGACCCGCCAGCCGCGCAAGCTTTTCGTCCAGCGCGCGAAGCAGCGCCTCGGGCAGACCGAGGGGCTTGTGAAACGCCACCGGCCGCGCCTCGGCCCGATCCGGCCCGTGGCCAAGCGTCCGGTCAAGCCAGCCAAGCCCGTCAGCGTCCAGCAGAAAGGACGAGGGCGCCACGCCAAGATTGAGGCCAAGCCCAAGGCCCTGCCGGGCAAGTTCGCGCGCCACGATCCGCCCCGGCAAGGCGGCATAGGCCACCGCCGTCTCGGAAAAGGCGGCGAGCCGATCCTCGCGGTCGAAAGCCAGCGCCACATCGCCCTCAGCCAGCCGGAAGATCGCGGGGCGGATCGTCACGCCATCGCTGTCCTCGGCGAGAAGCAGGAATAGTTCGGCATCCGCCAGACGTTCGAAGAACCGCAGGCGGGGCGCGTCCTCTCTGGGCGCAGCCGTCATCGCCGCATGGGCCTGGTCGAGCGGGGTATCCTCGGTCATCGGGCAAGCACATCCTGAAGCTGTTGGCGTGCGGCGGGCAAAAGCTCTGCCGCGAACCATGGATTGCGGTTCAGCCACCCGGTATTGCGCCACGAGGGGTGAGGCAAGGGAAAGATCGCAGGCGCATGGTCGCGCCAACGTGCGACCGTCGCTGTCACTCCGCCTTTCGTGGCGTCGCGGCCGAGGTGCCAGACTTGGGCGTAGCCGCCGACGAGACAGGTCAGCCGCAGCCCCGGCAAAAGCGCGAGAACGCGCGCGCGCCAGGTCTCGGCGCAACGCTTCGGCGGCGGCAGGTCGGCACCCGCCATGTCATAGCCGGGAAAGCAGAAGGCCATCGGCAGGATCGCGACCCTGTCACGGTCATAGAACACCGTCTCGTCCAGGCCGAGCCAGTCGCGCAGACGATCACCCGACGGGTCCGTGAACGGCTTGCCCGAGGCATGGACCCGTGCTCCCGGGGCCTGCCCCGCGATCAGCACCCGCGCGGTCGGCCGCGCCCAGAACACCGGCTGCGGGGCGTGCGCTGTCGCTGTTCGTGCGAAGTCACCGGCGCAGAGCCTGCATCGCGCAATTGCGGTCTCCACATCCCGCCATGACGATTGCGAAGGGCAGTCAGACATGGCGTCAGGATAGGCAAGCGACCGGAGAACCGCAATCTTGCCGGGCTTTTCCTTGCTCAGCGCAGCACGATAAACTATTCGAAACACAGAACTGAACGGGGGGTCGGCATGTATCGCGTCTGGAGCTACGTTACCAACTATTCCCTGCTCCTGATCGCCGGCGCCCTCGCTGCCCTCATCTGGGCCAATACCAGCCCTGAAACCTATCATCATTTCGCCCACTGGGTCATCGTCGACAACTTCGTGATCGGCGAGGCCGAGGCCGAAGGCGGCGGCATCGTGCGCACGCTGACGCTGCACTATCTGGTCAATGACGTTCTGATGGCCTTCTTCTTCGCCATCGCGGCCAAGGAGGTATGGGAAGCCCTGATCCTCGAAGAGGGGTCGCTCCGCGGCAAGAAGGCGATGACCCCGCTCATCGCCACGGCGGGCGGGATGCTGGGTCCGGTCATCGTCTATCTCGGCCTTGCTGCGGCGCTCGGGATATTCGAGACGGTGCATCGCGGCTGGGCCATTCCGACCGCGACGGATATCGCCTTTTCCTACCTTGTCGGGCGCGTGGTCTTCGGGGCCGGTCACCCGGCGATCCGCTTCCTGCTGCTTCTGGCCATCGCCGACGATGCGGGGGGCCTCATCATCCTGGCAATCTTCTATCCGACCGGCGACCTCGCGCCGCAATGGCTGCTGCTGTCGCTTGCCGCGGCGCTGGGGGTATTCCTGCTCTTCAACTGGTTGCCGCGGCGGCTCGACCGAGGCAACCAGCTTCGCCCCAATTCGACCTGGGTGCGCCAGAAACTGTCGTTCTGGCCCTATCTCGTCGCCGGCTGCCTGAGCTGGTTCGGCTTCCAGGAAGCGGGCATTCACCCGGCACTGGGCCTCTTGCCCATCGTTCCGACCATTCCCCATGCCGACCGCGCCTTCGGCATCTTTGCCGAGGCCGAGCAGTACCTGACCGACCTTCTGAACTGGATCGAACATCACCTGAAGAATGCCGTCGAGATCGTGCTCTTTCTCTTCGGGCTGATGAATGCAGGCGTCGAGTTCAGTGCGATCGCCGCGCCGACCTGGCTTGTCTTCTTCGGCCTTGTCATCGGCAAACCAATCGGCATCTTCACCATGGGCTGGATCGCCGCAAAGCCGATGGGGCTTGGCCTTCCGGTCGGGATGCGGATGCCCGACCTTTTCGTGGTCGGCGTGGTGGCGGCCATTGGCTTCACGGTCGCTCTCTTCGTCGCCTCGGTCGCGTTCGAGGCGGGGCCGGTCCAGGACGCCGCAAAGATGGGGGCGCTCTTCAGCTTCGGCGCGGGCGCGATCGCAATCCTTGCGGGCCGGCTCATGCGTGTCGAAAAGGTCAAGGGCTGACCTGCGGCCAATCGCGCTGCGGCGCGCACGTTGTCAATCATCGCCTGGCGCGCCATACTTTCGGCACGGTGTTCGTGTAGCCGGAAGAATTAACCGCACGGCAGTAGGACGGATGCGGGACAGGTCAGGCAAGGCGAGAGCGGTCGGGTGCTTGAGTTCGAGGGTGTGAGCAAGTCTTTCTGGACCGGAACGCAGCGCAAGGTGATCCTTGACCGCGCCAGCTTTCGCGTCGATCTGGGCAATTCGCTCGGCATTCTCGCGCCCAACGGCACCGGCAAGACGACGATCATCCGGATGATGGCGGGCCTTGAAAAGCCCGATGAAGGAAGCATCCGCAAGACCTGCCGGGTGTCGTTTCCGCTCGGCTTCATGGGCGGGGTCGTGGCCAAGCACACTGCGCGCGAGAACGCCCGCTTCATCGCGCGGCTCTACGGCCTCGATCCCGACTATGTGGAGGCGTTCAGTCGCTGGCTCTGCGGCATCGAAGAGTATTTCGACATGCCGGTCGGCACCTACAGCGCCGGCATGAAATCGCGCTTCACCTTCTCGCTCTTGCTCGCGCTCGACTTCGACATCTACCTGATCGACGAGGGGATGCCCTCGACGACCGATGTCGAATTCAACCGCAAGGCCGGGTCGATCCTGCGCGACAGGCTGCGGAAATCAACCGTCGTGGTGGTCTCGCACCAGCCTTCGACGATCGAGAAATTCTGCCGTCAGGCGGCTGTCCTGAGGAATGGAAAGCTCTATATGTTCGACAGCCTCGAAGAAGCGAAACGAATGTATGACTACGCCTCCTAAAGCCCCGAAGTTCCGCATTCGCCGGTCGGCCGCCGCCGCGGCGAGCGCGAGCGTCCGCAAGGTCGCACGGCAGTCCGAGGAGGATCTGCCCTTTGCGCCGGGCGCGGCCGACGATGGCTTTGGCGCGCAATCCTATCTGCCGGAGACAAGCCCGCGGGCAACCGCGGGCTCGCACGAGGAGGCGCTGGCCGCGATTCGCGCCGAGGGGATCAGCGGGCGGCAGTTGCGCACGGCGCGCCGCGTGGCGCAGAAGAACGGGATCAACGCCGCCGACGAATACGAGGCGGTCCTGTTGCTGCGCCGGAAGGGGATCGACCCGTTCAACGCCACCTCGCCTGCCCTCGCACTGGTCAAGGGCAGCGACGGCGGCGATGGCCGTGTCCAGCTGCCCCAGATCACGCGCGCCTCGCAATCGCTACCGGCTCCGCCAAACTATGGCGAGGCGCAAAGGGCGCAGGAAATCATGCGGATGCAGCAGGACATCGTCCGCCGCCGCCGCCGCAACTTCCTGATGCTGATGGCGCGGCTCGCGGTCTTTGTCTTCCTGCCGACGATCGTTGCGGCGATCTACTATTTCAGGATCGCGACACCGATGTATGCCACCCGCAGTGAATTCGTGATCCAGCAGTCTGAGAGCCAGGTCGGTGGGCTGGGATCATTGTTTCGGGGGACGCAATTCGCCACCTCGCAGGATTCGATCACCGTGCAGTCCTACCTGCAATCGCGCGACGCCATGCTCCGGCTCGACAAGGATCTCGGCTTCAAGGCACATTTCAGCCAACCCTCGATCGACGCGGTTCAGCGGCTCGATCCGACAGCCACGAATGAGGAAGCCTACCGGCTTTACCGCCGCGTGGTGAAGATCGGCTATGACCCGACCGAAGGCATCGTCAAGATGGAGGTGACCGCAGCCGATCCCGCCGTCAGCCAGCAATATTCCGAAGCGCTTCTCGGCTATGCGGAGGAGCAGGTCGACAACCTGACGCAGCGCCTGCGGGCGGATCAGATGCAGGGGGCGCGCGACAGCTTCGACGATGCCGAACGCAAGGTCACCGCCGCCCAGGCGAAGATTCTGGACCTGCAACAGCGGCTCGGCGTACTCGACCCGCTGTCCGAAAGCAGCGCGGCCATGGGACAGATCTCGACCTTCGAAGTCGAATTGCAGAAGAAACGGCTTGAACTGCAGCAGCTTCTCGACAACGCCCAACCCAATGCGGCGCGAGTGGACGGCACCCGGGGCGATATTGCCCGGCTTGAGGCGCTGATCGCCAGCCTGCGCAAACCTCTGACCGAAGGATCGGAGGCCAACGCCTCGCTCGCCCAGATCACCGGCGCGATGCGCGTGGCCGAGGCCGACCTTCAGACCCGCCAGTTGATGCTTGGCCAGGCGATGCAGCAGCTTGAGACGGCGCGGATCGAGGCCAACCGTCAGGTCCGCTACCTTTCGCTGGGCGTGAGCCCGGTCGCCCCGGATGAGCCGACCTATCCTCGCGCGTTCGAAAACACGCTCCTCGCCTTTCTGATCTTCGGCGGCATCTACCTGATGCTGTCGCTGACCGCCTCCATTCTGCGCGAGCAGGTGACCGCCTGAGGATCGACATGACGACAATGAAAGACGTGAAGATCGGCGGCCTGACCACCGGCAACGACCGGCCCTTGACGGTCATCGCGGGGCCCTGTCAGCTTGAAAGCGCTGGCCACGCCCAGATGATCGCCGGACGCATGGCCGAGATCTGTGCCAGGCACGGCGCGCAGTATGTCTTCAAGGCAAGCTATGACAAGGCCAACCGCACGTCGCTGGCCGGCAAGCGCGGCATGGGGATCGAGGCGGGATTGCGCGTGCTCGGCGACCTTCGCCGCGACATGGGCCTGCCGGTCCTGACCGACATCCACGATGCCGAACAGGCGCGTATTGCCGCAACCATCGTGGATGTGATCCAGATCCCCGCCTTCCTCTGCCGCCAGACCGATCTTCTGCTCGCCGCCGGTGAAACCGGTGCCGTCGTGAACATCAAGAAGGGCCAGTTCCTCGCCCCCTGGGACATGGCGAATGTCGCCGCCAAGGTGGCGAGCACCGGCAACGAGAACATCCTGCTGACCGAGCGTGGCGTGTCCTTCGGCTACAACACGCTGGTCGCCGACATGCGCGCGCTGCCGACGATGGCACGGACCGGCTACCCGGTCATCATGGACGCCACCCATTCGGTGCAGCAGCCCGGCGGCCTTGGCGGTGCCTCTGGCGGCCAGCGCGAATTCGCGCCCGCCATGGCCCGTGCCGCCGTCAGCCTCGGCATCGCCGGTGTCTTCATCGAGACCCATGAGGACCCGGACAAGGCGCCTTCCGATGGCCCGAACATGGTCCCGCTCGACCAGATGGACCGGCTTCTGGACACGCTCATGGCGCTCGACCGGATCGCCAAGGCGGATCCGGTCAGGGTTTGAAACCTGGAATCTGGCGCAAGGCGGGGGACATCGCGCCCTGCGCACTGCCTCGCATCGGCGGTCCCCGATCCCTTTACACCGCCTGCCCGGCCGCCCAGCCTGAGGACCACGCCCACTGGAAGTTGTAGCCGCCAAGCCAGCCCGTCACATCGACGGCCTCGCCGATCACGTGAAGCCCCGGACAGCCGCGCGCCTCCATCGTCTGCGATGAAAGGCCCGCCGTATCGACGCCGCCAAGCGTGACCTCGGCGGTCCGGTAGCCCTCGGTCCCGACCGGCTTCACCCTCCAGTCATGGGCCGCGCCGGCGAGCGCCTCGATCGCGGCATTCGGCAGATCGGCAAGTCGCGCCGCCCCGTTCAGCCCGGCCCGTAGGATGACAAAGGACGACACCTTCCTGGACAGCCCTGGCTCCGTTGGGCGCAACCACAAAGCCGGAATACTTTTCCAACAAGTCCACCGTGCATCCGAGGTTCGACAGGCCCAGCGACACAGAGAGAACAGCCGGAACGGCTGATCACAATCATGTGCATTGTCATTGCTTCTTGTGTTGTGTTCCTTAAGGTTAATTTACATGTTAACGTTGCTCTCTGTGCCACTTTTCCTTCTCCCTGCTCCGAGAAGATTTTGATGAGGTATGAAACGTCAGTCGACGGTTGTTAGTATTCTAAGAGTGACGTCATGTTCAGTCGACAAGTGACGTCACCACAAAAAGAAACAAACCGGTGAATCGAATCGAAGGAATCGAACACTGCACATAATAAGGCCTAATAAGGAAAAAAAAGGCCCTAACATTAAACTGCTGCTGTCGTCGGTAGCAGACAACATCTGACACATTCGTTCATTTCCCAGCAGCAGGAGGAGCAGG
>JBGSNN010000154.1:0-8708 GCA_041739655.1 Albidovulum sp.
GCGCTGGAGAGCGCGGGCGCCGGGCCGCTCGCGCGCCTGCGCCACGCGATCTGGCCGCAGATTGCGCCGGTGATCGCCCGCGACACGATCTTCCGTTTCGAGCTGAACCTCCGGGAATCGCTCATCCTCGGCATCGTCGGGGCCGGTGGCATCGGCTTCTACATCCAGACCTATGTTCGCTCTTTCCAGTACGACAAGGCGGCCAGCGTCACGCTGGCGGTCATCGCCATGGTCGTCGCCATCGAGGCGTTCAACGTCGCGCTGCGACGCCGCTTCTCGTAGGGGCCCGTGCATGCCGGCCCTGCCCGCGCGGCCGGCAGGGCCGCGCGAGGGTTCTCATGCGGCGCGGGAAGGGGCCGAGGCGCATGCGGAAACCCGGGAACCGTACCTGGAAAGAGGGCGGGGAACGATGCGATCCTGGACATGCGGGAGCGATGCCGGGAAACCTCCGGCATGGCGATGTCCCCTTGTGGGAAGACGGACCGGGACGCGCGCCCCGGTCCGCATGGCCACTCAGGCCGTGACTGCAAGCTCGGTCATCATCCCGGTCTGAAGATGGCCCATGTGGTGGCAGTGTAGCATCCAGGGCGCGGCCTCGCCGGCGTCGAAGGCGATCGTCACCATGTTCATCGGCGGCACATGGACCGTGTCGCGCAGCGGCCCAGCGATCCGCGTGCCGCCCACGCCGACGACTTGGAACACATGCCCGTGCAGGTGCATCGGATGCGCCATCATCGACATGTTGTGGAACGTCAGTTCCACCCGTTCGCCGGACCGCGCCGGGATCGGCGTGTGGCCTCCATAGGTCTGGCCGTCGATCGTCCAGACGTAAGGCATCATCGATCCCCCGAGCATTACCATCTGCGACCGGTCGGCTGGACGCGACGCCAGTGGCGCGATGGCGCGGAGCGCGGCCTCCTGTACGAGATCGCCGGAGAAGGCCGGATGTTCGGCCTCCGCCATGCCGGCGATGCGGGTCACCGTGGAACCGCTCGGGGCAAGGATGATCCCCGTCCGCTCGCGCGCGCCTTCGCGCAGCGCCAGCACCGGCAGCGCCGATCCATCGGCGGGCAAGTCGATCTCGATATCCAGCCGCTGGCCCGGCGCGAAGCCGAAGCGCGTGGCGGCGAAGGGCTGGCAGGGCTCGCCGTCAGTCGCGACGAGCCGGCCCGGAACCTGCCCGAGGTCAATCCAGAAGACCGTCATCGCCGAAGCGTTCACGGCCCGCAGGAGCACCCGGCCGCCAGACTCGACCGCCACCACCTCGGGGTCGTCGAGCGTGCGGTCGTTGGCGAGATAGGCGTCGAAGTTGAAATCGTTGAGGTCCATTTCCATGCCCTGCATGTTGCCCATGCCCTGCATGCCCTGCATATTGCCCGTCATCCCGCCCATGCCTTGCGCCGACATGGCGTCTTGCCCCATCGCGGCATGGTCCATCGCCCCGCCGCCCGTCACCTCGGCAAGCACCTCCTCGGGTGACCTGAACGAGAAATCGTGCAGGAACAGCACCACCTCCTGCCGGTCGGCGGCGAGGTCGGCGGCGGAACGCACGACCAGCGGCGCGGCGAGAAGCCCGATCTCATGTGCGGGGACATGCGCGTGCATCCAGAAGGTGCCGGATCGCGTGGCATAATCGTAGGCCCGCGTTTCGCCGGGGGCGAGCATCGCGTTCGTGTTCGGTACTCCGTCCTGCGCATTGGGCGGGATCTGGCCGTGCCAGTGGATGATCGTCTCCATGTCGAGCGCGTTCGCCAGATCAACGCGGAAGCGCTGACCGGGGTCGAGCGTCAGGCCGAGGCCGCCCTGGCCGTTGACAAGGCCCATGACGGTCGCGGCCCGGCCCTGCACCTCGATGGTGCGGGTGGTCGCCGTCAGCGACAGCGTATCGGATGCCGCCCGGACGCGGGAGGGCAGGAGGAGGGCCGCGGAGGCAGCCGTTGAGGCGGCAAGGAAGCCGCGGCGGGAAAACGTGTTCATGATTTGCTCCGAAAATTTCAGGTCAGAAGATCGCTCCCGCACCGGGCGGGGCGTGGCTCAGACCGTGGCCTTCGGAGGTCGGTGCGGCGGAAGCTCCGCGCGCGATGGGGCGCGTTGCTCTTTGCCCAGACGCAGTCTCGCCAGGAGGCGAAGTATCGGGCCGGTGGGGCGCGGCGGTCCAGGTTCGGTCGCAACCCCGATGCAGTGCATCTTGCAGACGATCACCTCCAGAAAGCTGTAGCCAGAACGGGACATCCCGGACCCCTGATCTGGCGTCGGAACGTTGGCCACTGCCTGCGTCATCCCGAGGTGAACGGCATGCACCGCCATCGCGACCGCCGACACGCCGGGTGCAGCCGGACCGACAGAAGCGCTGGAAGCCGCCATGAAAGGCCACAGGCCGCCGACGAGCGCGACAACCAGCATGGCCCGCAAGGCCAGCCTGAGCGCTTCTGCTCCACCCCTTGCCACCCGGCGCCACGGCACGATAATTACACCCTTCCGCATTGTCCGCGCCACGCGGTCGCATACCGCGGAAGTGCGGGTTCGAGCATGAATCCTGTGCCCATTCTCGCTATCAGAAGCGGCATGGAAATGCTTCTAACTTGTCCGTCGACATAATCGTGGACAGAGCCAAGGCCAAGGTCTTCGACGCTTTATGCCACCGGCTCATCCGCCCCCCCACCATCATGTTCTCGTGATCGCACTGGAAGACGTGTCGGGCGGAAGAACGCGCTCGGCCAGGCGTGCCAGCTCGTCACGGATCCGGCCACGCTGCGGACCGGGATAAGACTCCTCCGGCGGCAGCTCTCCATGCTGCGCGAACAGGATGATGTCGCGCACAATCGGGGCGGCGACCGTGGACCCGCCGCCGCCGTGCTCGACGACCACCGTGACGGCAAAACGCGGCACATCATGGGGTGCGAAGGCGACGAACAGCGCATGGTCGCGGCGGTTCCACGGCAGATCGGCCTGCGAACGTACCCCGGCCGCACGTTCGGCCGCAGTGATCGAGAAGACCTGGCTCGTCCCTGTCTTGCCCGCCATCAGCCTCGACGGATCCGCTATGCGTGAGCCGTAGGCCGTGCCCCGCTGGTGATTGCTTACTTCGAACATGCCCTGACGAACCAGAGCCAGATGCTCTGGCGCCAACCCGAGCGGCGGCGCGGGCGGTGTGCCGGCGTCCGCGCCGCCTGCGGTCCGGACCATGCGCGGCACCAGTTCCCTGCCCGAGGCCAGCCGCGCCGTCATCGTCGCGAGCTGTATGGGGGATGCCAGGGAGAAGCCCTGCCCGATCGAGGCGTTGATCGTGTCGCCGATCAGCCACTCCTCGCCGTAGCGTCGCTGCTTCCAGTCCCGCGACGGATTATTGCCATGCGCGATGCCGGACAGCGGCAAGTCGAACTTCCGTCCCAGCCCCAGGCGGTCGTTCATCGCATAGATGCCGTCGATGCCGATCCTCTGGGCCACCTCGTAGAAATAGACGTCGCAGGATTCGCGAAGGGCATCGACCATGTTCACCCGCCCGTGCCCGCCCCGCTTCCAGCAGTGGAACCGGCGGCCGGAAATCTCGATATATCCCCGGCAGGTCACCGTCTCCGCGGGGTCCATCGCGCCGCTTTGAAGTGCGGCAAGGGCGTTCGACATCTTGACGGTGGAACCCGGCGGATAGGCGCCCTGCACCGTCTTGTCGGACATCGGGCGGTACTCGTTGTCCCGCAGCGCGCCGTAGTCGCGGCTCGAGATGCCGCGCACGAACAGGTTCGGATCGAAGGACGGGGCCGAGGCGCAGCCGAGCACATCGCCCGACGCGACATCAAGCACGATCGCCGCGGCACTCTGCCCCTCGAGCCGCACCCGCATGAAGTTCTGCAGGTGATGATCGAGGGTGATCTGCAGGTCAGGTCCCGCCGTCGGTGGATCGAGGCCAAGTTCGCGCACGGTCCGGCCGGAGGCGTTGACCTCGACACGTTGCGTCCCGGGCGCGCCGCGCAACGGGCGCTCGTAGGCGCGCTCGATTCCGGTCTTGCCGATCTGGTAGTCCGGCAGGCGGAGCACGGGCTCGGACCCGTCCTCCTCATCCAGATCGCTGTCGCTGACCGGACCGACATAGCCCACCTGATGCGCGAAGTCCGCACCGAAGGGATAGACCCGCGAACGGACCATCTCGGGGCGAACCCCAGGCAGCACGGGGGAATTCAACGCGACAGTCGACAACTCTTCCCAGCTGACGCGGTCCTTCACGGTGATCGGAACGAAGGCCTGCACACGATCAAATTGCTCGCGCAGCTTGGCGATCGCATCGTCGTCGAGCCGCAACAGGAACCGCAGCTTCCCGAGCACATTCCCGATATCGGGAACCTGCTCGCGGACCAGGGTGACGCGATAGGCCGGCTCGTTGTCCGCAACCACGGTTCCGGTCCGGTCGAAGATCCGCCCGCGATCGGGCCGGACCAGCCGGAGGTTGATCCGGTTCTCTTCCGCCAACAGGTAGTATTGCTCCGCATCCCGCACGCCGAGTTGCCACATCCGCGAGCCGAGCGCAGCCGAAAGGGTCGCCATCGCGCCCCCAAGAAGCAGCGCCCGGCGCGACGTCACGCGGGCGGCGTGCCTTATGTCGCGCTCAGACCGCCGCATGTTGGCCTCCCCGGCCGGAAGTTGCCATCATGAGGATCCGCCGTCAGTTCTTGCGGCGGGCAGGTCGACGGCTGGCGAGAGCGCTCGCGATTCGCGGAAGGTCCGCCAGACGCGGAACGCGGCGAGTGCCATCATGGCGATTCCGCCCGAAGCGACGTAGGGCCGGATCGGATCGAACCAGGCCAGGAAGGCCGGCCCGCCGAACAGAAGCATCAGTATCTTGTTGCAAGTGGGGCAGGCGATCCCGACGAATCCCGCGACCCCGCCGCTTCCCGACCCGCGCACACGGCAGTGCGGCACCCAGAGCGCTGCCGTGATCCCGGCGAGGATGCCCATGATCGCCGTGGCCGGGAACTCCCAGGACCCGACCGGCGTCATCCGGACGAAGAACGGGTTCGCCCAGACCGCACTGACGGTCCCGAAGGCCGCGAAGACCGCCAACCCGACGATCGTCCCCCGAAAATATCGAAGGAACGGCTCTTGTGTCTTGGATAGAGGTTCATGAGGTTCAGTTCGCATCGAACTCGACCTCCGCGAATTCCTCTCCAAAGCCGATGCTGACGATCCAGCGCCCGGCCATGGGCAGCTTGAGACTCGTGCGCCATAGGTCGGCCCCGAAAAGCTCGAGCGGCGGCTCGAAACCATCCATGTGCATGTTGGCCATGGTGAAATTCACGTCCGGCCGCATTTCGGTGGACGAGCCCGAGTCTGCATTCGGCGTGAACCGAATCTCTACCCGCACGTCGCGGTTTCCCAAAGCGTATACCTTTGCCTCGATCTGACCGTCGGAAAGTTGGTCCGACACAACCGCTGCTGGCGCGGAGAGTCCTGCCGTCGCCGGTCCGGGTTCCACCCCGCGCAGCCCGACCCAGATGAAGACGACCGCGAACGCCAAAACCGCGGCGCCAAGGACGCCGGCAATCAACCTAGTTCGCACGTTTCATCTCCATCATCGAGTGATCCATTGCCGCCATTGGCTGCACTGCGAGGGGTTCCTCCGGCTTCGGGACGGTTCCGCTGCCTTCGGGATCGAGGAGGTAAGTCGCGATGGCCTCGCGGTCGGCATCGCTCAGGAACGCCGTGCCGAGGGCGACAACCTCGGCCATGCTGCCGCCGAACGCGTCACCGTTCGGCAGGATTCCGGTTTCGAGGGCATATCCGAGATTGGGCACCGTCCAGCCCCGCGCTATCAGGTCTGGCGCAAGGATCGACGGCGCCTTGCTGCCGCCCGGAAGGTTGTCGTTGCCGCTGAAACGCTCGCCGTCCTCCATGCCTCCGGCGAGGTTGCGGCCGCTGTGGCAGGCTGCGCAGTGTGCCACGCCCTCCACCAGCAACCGTCCGCGATTCCAGGGGCCTGACGTGCCCATAAGAGCGTCCGTCTTGGGTGCCGCCAGATACGCGGCGCGCCAGAGCTTGAGGCCCGGTCGGAAACTGAAAGGGAAGACGACATCGTGTTCAGGTGCCGCTTCGGCGACGGGTGGGACCGTGCGGAACGCCTCCCACAGGTCGGCAATGTCCTGGTCCGTGAACCCGGCATAGAAAGAGTAGGTAAAAACCGGGTAGTAGGGCGTGCCCTCGGGAGAAATCCCCTGCCGCACGGCCTTTGCGAAGTCCTGGATGGTCCATCTTCCGATCCCGGCCTCCGGATGCGGCGTGATGTTCGGCGGCACGAAACTGCCGAACGGGGTATCGAGCGGGGCACCTCCGGCGAGCGCGGGCATCGCCGCGGCGGCGTTGGTGTGGCACGAGACACAGCCGCTTGCACGGGCCAAGTATGCACCGCGGGTTCCGTCTCCCTCGGGGAAGCTGTCCGGCTCTTCCTCGCCTATGGCCCACAGTGACAAGGCCAGGGCACCGACGCCTATCGCCGCCGTCGGAAGGACCATCGTCAATCGGATCAAACCGCGCATGGTCAGTTCCTTCCGGCGCGAAATTGCGCGTGGCAGGACGAGCATGTCGCGCTGATCCGAGCGAAAAGATCATCTGCCGCGAGTGCGGTCAGGTCTGTCCTCGGCACCGCCGGGTCAGCGGTGACAGGATTTGCTTGCGCTCCTGCCGTCGGTTTGGCGTAGCCCATCAGTTCGGCGACAGTGAACACCTTCTCGGCCGGTGGTACGGCCATGGCGGAATCATCCATTGCCCCCATCCCCTCTGTTGGGCGCATGGCGGGCTCCAGACCGTTCGGGGCAGCCTCCGAAAGCGCCTCGGCATAGGTTTCCAACTCGGACGCCAATGCGGCAAATTTTTGCCATTCGATCCAGATTTGGGGCCTGGCGTAGGTCATGCCTTCGAGGCTGTTTTCGGGGAAAAGGGACAGCATCGTCTTACCGGCATGCCCCGCGATCACGCCGGCGCCCTCCGAGACCTGGAAGGCATCGTAGGGAACGGCTCCCTGCATCATCGGGGCAAGTTCGGCGACAACGTCCCGCATCGCCGTCATGCCATTCATGCGCTCAAGAACGATCCCGGTCGCCCCTGTATGAGTTAGCGCGGCTGTTGCCGCTGTTGAAATCACCAAGGCCATTACGCCTGTCTTTCGCGAAACCATCTTCTTGTCTGCCCGCTGTTGTTCTTGTTGCCTGCAACGATGCCCTCTCGCCACAAGCCGGGGGCTCGCGGCCGGGTCAATATGACGGGATCGGTTTCATCAAAAGCCTGAAAGGCCGGGAGCGGCGCATGTGGTGGCCAACCCGGTTCGGTCGTGATGGGGAAAAACGCGATCCCGCGCGTCAGGCGAGGTTTCGCGGCGGGGGAAGGTCGACCGAAGGTCCGCCGAAGCAGAGCCCGGGTCTTTCACAGCAGGATATTCTGATCACGGCAAACGCCAATGCCATGCCGGATGCCAGATGCGCAGGAGCCAAATAAGACGAGCACAGGAGTCCGGGATCGCACGTCGCCGCCATTTCCTCAGGATCTGCCGGCATTTCGACCGAGCGCTCGGCATGATGGTCCCGAACGACTGACGCACTTGCGACCTGCCCCAGAACAAGCGCCAGAGCCACGACGGCCACCAAGAAAGAAAGGGCGATCCGACGATATACTGCTTCGGGCCGCTGGATGCTGCCCGTCGCGTGAAAATCAGTCTGTGGCAGCGCGCGTGTCGCCATCTCAGATCAGTTTGACCTGGGTTCCGACAGGTGTCCGGTCGAAGACTTCCTCGATATGCTCGTTGTAGAGTCCGATGCAGCCGTTCGATGAGCGGCGCCCAATCTTCCGCGTATCCTGGGTGCCGTGGATCCGGTAATACTGCCAAGACAGGTAAAGCGCCCGCGTCCCCAAGGGGTTGACCGGGTCGCCGCCGGGAACGAAGGCGGGCCATTCGGGATTGCGCTCTCGCATCGACGGGGTCGGCGCCCAACTCGGATTGACGCGCTTCTCGACGACTTCCGTATAGCCGCGGCGCGTGAGCTCATCCGTCAACGGAACCGAGGTGGGGTAGATGCGCATCTCTCCGTCGGCGGACCAATGCTGCAGAACCCGCGTATTGGTGTCGGAAATGATAATTCCGCGGCCGAGCGCGTCGAAATGATCCCGCCACTCGTGAATCCGGAACGACGATGCGTTGCGACGGATCGGAGCCTCGGCATCTTCCATAGCCAGTGCCCGGCGGCTCAACAGCACGGGGGCGGCCAGTGCCGTGGCAATGAATACGCGCCGGTCGAATCGCATGCTCTGCTCCTCATTTTTTAACTGACGAGTCCCACATTCCCAAGCGGGAGGGTCAAGTCCTTTCGGCCGTCTTGCGCATCACGAGCAAGTGAGGACGTGCCCGAAACGCTGCGAAAGGACCAGCCTTCGGGGGGCGGGGCATGTGGCGCGGCGGTGTGGGATGCATTTCCGGCGATTCCGCCTTGACCTTACCGCCACTGGAATCTTTATCTCCTGCAACGGATCGAATTCGACCAAGGAAAGCGCAATGGATTCTCTCAGTGCCGGTGTCGAGAATACCCGCGAGGGCAAGTTGACTCTCGCGGTGCAGGGCATGACCTGCGCCTCCTGCGTGGGGCGGGTGGAGCGCGCCCTGCGGGCGGTGCCGGGCGTGGCCGAGGCCAGTGTGAACCTCGCGACCGAGCGGGCGACGATCCGCGGCACGG
>JBGSNN010000158.1:0-4490 GCA_041739655.1 Albidovulum sp.
AGGCGGCCAGATGCCTCTGCATCGCCGTCTGCCCAAGCGCGGCTTCAACAAGTGGCGCCGCAAGACCTTCAACGAGATCACGCTGTCCGCCCTCCAGCGCGCCGTCGAGGAAGGCAAGCTGAAGGCTGGCCAGGCCGTCGACGTGGCTGTGCTGGTCGAGACGGGCGTGCTGCGCCGGCCGATGGACGGCCTGCGCGTCCTGGCCACGGGTGAACTCAAGACGGCCCTCAAGCTGACGGTCGACCATGCGACGGCGGGGGCTCTGGCCGCCATCGAGCAGGCCGGCGGCTCCGTCAGCGTCATCGAGAAGAAGATCCTCGAAGCCGACGTGATGAAGCGCGCCAAGACGGCCGCCAAGAAGGAAGCCAAGAAGAAGTGAGGTTCACGGCCGTCGCGCGAGGAGCGCTTCGGCCGTGTTTGCACTTTCGGTCCGGTCGCCGTATTGGCACTTGGCGCGAGCGCGACGGGCGCCCATGTCTGCCGCACCTGTGCGGTCGGCCTTCCGGTCGCCCGGCGCGACGCAGTCGTCAAGACACCACCACCGGTGGGGAGAGAAGGCACATGGTATCCGCTGCCGAGCAGCTTGCCTCAAACTTCAACCTCGCTTCGATCGGCAAGGCCGAGGAGCTGAAGCGGCGCATCTGGTTCACGCTCGGCGCGCTCATCATCTACCGGCTCGGAACCTTTATCCCGATCCCCGGCATCAATCCGGTCGCCTTTGCCGAGACCTTCAATCAGGCCTCCGGCGGCATCCTGGGCATGTTCAATACCTTCGCTGGCGGCGCCGTCGAGCGCATGGCGATATTCGCCTTGAACATCATGCCCTACATCTCCGCCTCGATCATCATGCAGCTGATGACCAGCGTGAACCCCAAGCTCGAAGCCTTGAAAAAGGAAGGCGAGCAGGGGCGCAAGACGATCAACCAGTACACGCGCTATCTGACCGTCGTGCTGGCCACGTTCCAGGCCTACGGCATCGCCATCGGCCTCGAAGGCACCACGGCAAGCACGGGGCCAGTGGTCATGGATCCGGGCTGGTTCTTCCGCGTCTCGACCGTCATAACTCTGGTCGGCGGTACCATGTTCATGATGTGGCTCGGCGAGCAGATCACGCAGCGCGGCGTCGGCAACGGTATCTCGCTGATCATCTTCGCCGGCATCGTCGCTGGCATGCCGGTGGCGCTCGCGGGCCTCTTCGAGCTGTCGCGGACGGGTTCGCTGCCGCTCATCGTGCTGTTCGCCGTTCTCGCGCTGATGGCCTTCGTCGTCGTCGCCATCGTGTTCATGGAGCGGGCGCAGCGGCGGCTTCTGATCCAGTATCCAAAGCGCCAGGTCGGCAACAAGATGATGCAGGGCAACTCCTCGCATCTGCCGCTGAAGCTCAACTCGGCCGGCGTCATTCCGCCGATCTTCGCCTCCTCGCTGCTGCTGCTGCCGACGACGGTCGCGCAGTTCTCCGCCGGGCAGGGCGGCACCGGTTCGGAGTGGCTGAATACCGTCGTGGCTTGGCTCGGCTACGGCCAGCCGCTGCACATGGCGGTCTATGCTGGCTTGATCCTGTTCTTTGCCTTCTTCTACACGGCTGTCGTGTTCAACCCGCAGGAGACGGCGGACAACCTCAGGAAGTATGGCGGCTATATCCCTGGCATCCGCCCTGGCCAGAAGACGGCCGAGTTCATCGACTATGTGCTGACGCGCATCACCGTCGTCGGTGCGATATATCTCGCAGCGGTGTGCTTGCTGCCGGAGATCCTGATCGCCAACACGCCCGTGCCACAGACGTTCGCGGCGGTCATCGGAGGCACGTCGCTCCTGATCGCAGTCAGCGTCACCATGGACACGGTCGCCCAGATCCAGAGCCATCTGCTCGCGCAGCAGTACGAGGGACTGATCAAAAAGGCGAAGCTCAAAGGGGCCTCGCCAAGCGCGACGCGCAGAGGGGGACGCCGATGAATCTGATCCTGCTGGGGCCACCGGGAGCAGGCAAGGGAACGCAGGCACAGAAGCTCGTCGAGACGCGCGGTCTGGTGCAGTTGTCGACTGGTGACATGCTGCGCGCAGCCGTCAAGGCCGGCACAGAGATCGGCAAGAAGGCCGATGCGGTGATGAAGGCCGGCGGTCTCGTCTCCGACGATATCGTCATCGGCATCATCTCCGAGCGCATCGACCAGCCCGATTGCGCGGGCGGCTTCATCCTCGATGGCTTTCCGCGCACACTGGCGCAGGCGGCCGCCCTCGAGAAACTGCTCGGGCAAAAGGGCAAGACGCTCGACGCCGTCATCGAGATCAAGGTCGACGACCAGATCCTCGTCTCGCGCATCGAGACCAGGGCGCGGGAGACGCTGGCGGCTGGCGGTACGGTTCGCGCCGACGACAATGCCGAGGCGCTGAAGACCCGGCTGATGGCCTACTACCGCGAGACGGCTCCGCTGATCGGCTATTACTTCGCCAAGGATCAGCTGATGACGGTGGACGGCATGGCGCCGATCGAAGATGTGACGCGCCAGATCGACGCATTGCTGTCCTGACGCGGGAATGACGCTCCCTTTGTCAAGGGAGAAGATTGACGGGGAAACTTTGCTCGGTTACAACCACGCGGTTTTCTGACGCAGCAGGTGTCGCAACGCCGTCCGGCAGTGAAAAGCTGCCGGTACGGGCTTTGCGTTTTCTGCGCTCTTCGAAGTCTGAAGAGTTGAAGACCTGAAGGCCGAAACGGGCTGACAGAGAAGACCTGAACGAACAACAAGGGGCGGCGAGGCGAGGCGAAAGCCGGTGCAGCTCGCTAGGCCCCACACCTCCAGGAGACATCAGTGGCCCGTATCGCAGGCGTCAACATCCCGACGCAGAAGCGCGTGATCATCGCGCTCCAGTACATTCACGGAATTGGCCCGAAGTACGCCAACGACATCTGCACCAAGGTCGGCATTCCGGCGGAGCGGCGCGTCAACCAGCTGACCGACGCCGAGATCTTGCAGATCCGCGAGACCATCGACCGCGACTATATGGTCGAAGGCGACCTTCGCCGCGACGTTGCGATGAACATCAAGCGCCTCATGGACCTCGGCTGCTATCGCGGCCTGCGCCACCGCAAAGGTCTGCCGGTCCACGGCCAGCGCACCCATACCAACGCCCGCACCCGCAAGGGTCCGGCAAAGCCGATCGCCGGCAAGAAGAAGTAGTCTCGTTCGAACAGGGTGGCCGAGTGCGGCATCGAGCCGTCCGCCACCCCCGTTTTCGCAGGACCGCGCACCCACCCCAGCGGTCGAAGGAGTGTCGAGAGCATGGCCAAGGAACAGCAGCGCGGCAAAGTTCGCCGTCGCGAGAAAAAGAACATCGCTTCGGGCGTCGCGCACGTGAACGCCTCGTTCAATAATACGATGATCACCATTACCGATGCCCAGGGCAACACGATCTCGTGGTCGTCGTCGGGTACGATGGGCTTTAAGGGCAGCCGCAAGTCGACGCCGTTCGCCGCCCAGATGGCCGCCGAAGACGCCGGCAAGAAGGCCGCCGAACACGGTGTCCGCACCCTCGAAGTCGAAGTTCGCGGTCCCGGTTCGGGTCGCGAATCGGCGCTGCGGGCACTGCAGGCCGTCGGCTTCCAGATCACCGCGATCCGCGACGGCTCGCCGATCCCGCACAACGGCGTGCGCCCGCCGAAGCGCCGCCGCGTCTGACGCTCGCTGCTTCGGCCGCGCTCCCCCGGGCGCGGATATCGCGAATTATTTGATGACGGGGACGGGCGGGTGACGATCCGCCCCTTCCCAATGATGAGGTGAGCCTGTGGCAGTGATCGCCAAGAATTGGACCGAACTAAAGAAGCCGAACCGGCTTGAATCGCGGCCCAGTGCCGACAGCCGCCGCAAGGCGAGCTTCGTCGCTGAACCGCTGGAGCGCGGCTTTGGCCTGACGCTCGGCAACGCCCTGCGCCGCGTCCTGCTCTCGTCGTTGCAGGGTGCCGCCGTCACGGCCATCAAGATCGACGGCGTGCTGCACGAATTCTCGTCGCTCGCCGGCGTCCGTGAAGACGTGACCGACATCGTCCTCAACATCAAGCAGGTCGCCATCCGCATGCAGGGCGATCAGCCCAAGCGTGTGCATTTGACGGCGACCGGCCCCGGTGAAGTCACCGCCGGCCAGATCGTGGTGTCGGGCGACATGGAGGTCCTCAACAAGGATCTCATCATCTGCACGCTCGATGATGGCGCCACGCTCAACATGGAACTGACCGTTGAAGCCGGCAAGGGCTATGTGCCCGCCAGCGCCAACCGTCCCGCCGATGCACCGATCGGCCTCGTGCCCGTCGATGCGCTCTACTCGCCGGTGCGCCAGGTCAGCTACAAGGTTGACAACACCCGCGTCGGCCAGGAACTCGATTACGACAAGCTGACCATCCAGGTCGAAACCGACGGCACCGTCACCCCGGACGATGCCTTGGCTTACGCTGCCAAGATCCTCCAGGATCAGCTGCAGCTGTTCGTCAACTTCGA
>JBGSNN010000201.1:0-9681 GCA_041739655.1 Albidovulum sp.
GCCGCCGCCTTCAGCCCCGGCTGCGCCGCGATATGCACGATGCGCCCGCGCCCTGCCGCCACCATCGCGGGCAGCACGGCGGCGCTTGTGACCAGCGCTACCCTGGCGTTCAGCAGCATCATCCTGTCCCATTGCTCCAGCGCCTCGGCCGTCACCCGGCCGGTGGCAAAGCCGCCGACGGTGTTTACCAGACCGGTCACGGCGCCGAAGCGCGCCTCTGCCGCGGCGACGACCTGATCCATTGCGGCCTTCTCGGACAGGTCTTTCCCGCTGATCCACAGAAGGCGGTCGGGGTCGGCCGCGTCCGCTGACGGATCGAATCGCGGTTCGGTGCGGTCAACGCAGACCACGCGTGCGCCCCGCAGCGCCAGCACCCGTGCGACGACTGAGCCAAGGTTGCCCGAGGCCCCCGTCACGATCACGCAGTCATTGGTCATGTCATGTTCCTTTCCCTTTCGACCGGCACCATCGCCGCTGCCCTATTGCGCCCGCGACCGGAACCCGGCGCGCGTGGGTGTCAGACCTCCCGCGTCGCGGGCTCCCCGACCGGCTTTTCAGACTCTCCCTTGGCCGATCGTCGGGCGGCCAGTTCATCGTGCCGGACATCGAACACCCGGACCCCGACCTCGCGCGGCTGTGGCGCGAGCCAGGGCGCCGCGGCGAGGGTGGCCTCGGCATCCGCCAGCCCCTGATCCCATCTTTGCACCATCGTCGCGCGGCTGAATTCATAGTCCTTCTGGAAGCCTTGCGGTGCCATCGGCCGGTAGATCACCTGCACGATGTCCTGCGTCGTCACGCAGCCCATGCGCCACAGCCGTCTGGCCTCGGGCGTTTCGGCCAATTCGGGCGGCAGCAACTCGATCAGCTCGTTGATCGCGTGGCGCACCTCGTGCTTGGCGGCGGCCATGGTGGTGTTCATCCGTGTCCGGCTGGCAAAGCGGATGTCCTTCTCGCGTTCGGCGACTTCTTCCAGTGTCGTCGGCACCTGGCCATGCGCCTGGAAGACATCGACCTGAAAGATCAAGCGGCTGCGGCGCGGCAACTGGTCCAGCACATAGGCCAGCGGCGTGTTCGACACGATGCCGCCGTCCCAGTAATGCTCGCCGTCGATCTCGATGGCCGGAAAGCCGGGCGGCAGCGCGCCGCTGGCCATGATGTGTTCGGCGCGGATCACGGTCTTGGTGCTGTCGAAATAGGCAAAGCGCCCGGTCCGCACGTTGACCGCCCCGACGCTGAGGCGCGGTTCGGTTTCGGCGTTGATGCGGTCGAAGTCGACCAGACGCTCCAGCGTCGTCTTCAGTGCCGAGGTGTCATAGAAGCTGACCGGCTTGCGTGGCGAAATCCAGTCCAGCACCTTGCGCGGCGCGAAAAATCCGGGCTGACCGAATATCAGGGCCGATTGGGCAGCCGCCTTCTGACCAAGGGCCGTGACCATGTCGATCGGGTTTGACGGCCATCCGAGGACGTTCTCGGTGATCTGCTCCCAGAACGCGCGGAGACGGTCGACGCGGGTCTCCGGCGGGTTGCCCGCGATGATCGCCGCATTGATCGCGCCGATCGAGATTCCGGCCACCCAGTCGGGCAGATAGCCGTCATTGGCGAGGGCGGCATAGACGCCCGCCTGATAACTGCCAAGCGCGCCACCGCCCTGCAGCACGAGCGCGATCTTGTCGGGGCGCGGGCGCTGGTCGGCGCACGGTGCGGGTCCAGACTGGCCTTGTGGTCGTTTCATCTTCGGCTTCCTTGTTTTCGATCGGCAGTTGCCGGTCTTCGGTGTGTGGGTCCCGCACGCCGCCCGTGCAACCGGGATTGGGTCGTCATGATGTCGGCGGCAGATCGAAGGCGCGCGCCAGCCACGCCGCCACCGCAAGCACGAGAGCCACCGCGATCGACATCGCAGGCCAGCCATAGGCCGTATAAACCTGCCCGAGCAGGATCGCGCCGACGAGGCCGCCCGAGAAGTAGCACGCGAGATAGAGCCCGCTCGCGGCGGCCCGGTCGCCCCTCGCGGCCCGGCTGACAAACCCGGTGGCCAGGGCCTGCGCCAGAAACGTCCCGATCGCCACCAGCGCCATGCCGAGCAGAACGGCCGACAGCCAGTCGAACATCATCAACCCTACCCCCGCCAGCGCCAGGCACAACCCCGCCCAGGTCGCCCGGCGCAAGCCGAAGCGCGCGGCCAGCGCACCCGCCTGCGCCGTGGTCAGGATCGACGGCAGAAACACAAAGTACACGCTGCCGAGGGCCATCATCGAAAGCCCGAACCGTGCGCCTCCCAATTCGAAATTCACATAGGTGAAGACCCCGATGAAGACAAAAAGGATACAGAATCCGAAGGCGAAGGCCGATCGCAGCCGGGGATCGGCCAGATGCAGGCGCACGGCCGCAAGTGGTGCGCGCGCGTGATCGACGCCTTGTTTCATCTTCGGTGGGCGGTGGATGGTCGCCGCGACCAGCGCGGCACCGGCCAGATTGAGCGCGGCAAAGACATAGAAACTTGCGTCGATGCCCAATTCGCCGGCGACGCCGGAGGCGACGAAGCGCCCGATCAGGTTCGAGGCGACGTTGCCCGTCACATAGGCCCCGAAGGCCTGCGCGGCGGCGGTTCCGGTCATACGTTCGCCCAAGTAGGCCAGTGTCAGGCTGAAGGCGGTCGCCATGCAGAAGCCCTGCGCCACGCGCAGTCCCGCGAACACCGCAACCGTCGGCGCCCAGGCCAGAAGGACCGTCGGCACCGACAAGAGCGCCAGCGACGCCACGATCGTCGCGCGCTGGTCGATCCGGTCGGCAAAGAGCGCGACCATCAGGCTCGCCGCGGCCATGCCAAAGGTGCAGGCGCTGATGGCGGCACCCATCGTCGCCGGCGAGACCTGATAGCGCGCGGTCAGGCCGGGAATGATGACCTGCGTGGCGAAGAGATCCACGAGGGTCAGGAAGGCGACGGCCGCGATCAGCAGGAAGCGGAGCGTCCTGCCGGCCCAATCAGACCATGCGCCGCTGATCTGTGCGCTGCTCACGCCGCCATCCTTCTGCACGCGCTGGCGTTTTCGACCAACCCCGCATCAGGCGCGACGGCCAGTCCGACCGGCAGCAGCGCCGCCGATCCTGATGGCAGGATGGATCGCGTCCGCCTCACTTCTCGAACCCGACGTAAGGTGCCGCGGCACTGTCGTAGGGCAGGACATCCGACGACAGGAAGGTGACGACCTCGTTGCCGGTGTTTTCCCACCAGTGTTCGTAGCCCACGCCGAACTCCTCGGACACGTCGCCTTCATGGTGGATGATCGGGACAGCGCACAGGCTGTTGTGCTCGGTCACCGTTCCTTTGGCGACATAGACGATGGCCGGACGATCATCATGCGCGTGGGTCGGAACAAATCCGCCCGGTTGCAGCTCCAGCCTCCGCATCCGCAGGATGAAGCCGCCCATGTCGCGCCAGCCTTCGAGGCGGATGTTGGCAATGACCTCGCGGACCAGTTTTTCCGAAGGGATGTTTTCCAGTTCGCGCGGCTCGGTCAGAACCTGATCGGCGGGACACTCTCCGGCGATGCCACCCGTCGCCATCAGGCAAAGGGCGATGATCGCGGCTGTGGTTTTCTTCATCGCAGTCTCCTTTTCACACAACACCGGATCGACCCGGCCCGGAGATCATGCCGCGCACGACGGCCGCTGCGGAAGCGCACTGTCTCTTTGATTTCCATAGGCGCGCGCTATGGCGATTGTTGGTGATGCATGAAGTTGGTTCGATTACAGTTTCGTGAAAACGGGGTGTCTCCAATGGATTTCAAACCTGAAGGCTCGACCCTCAAGGCCCGCGCCATGACAGGCCCGGTGTCTGATCGGCTGGCGATCATCGCCGATGACTTTCGTGATCGGTTTCCCGACTATTCCCGCGCCATGGACGAGCTGGCGGCAAGACTGCGCGCCAACGCGGCTAACGCTGCGGCGCCCGAAGTCGGCGAAGTCTTTCCCGATTTCATCCTGCCGGACTCGCACGGGCGGCTCTGGCGTCTGGCCGAGGCGCTTGAAGAGGGTCCGGTCGTGCTGGCGTTTCACCGCGGCTACTGGTGCGATTTCTGCCACCTGAACATGAAGGCGCTTGCCGAGATCAGCCCGCGGCTGGAGGCGATGGGCGCCAGAATGGTCGCCATATCGCCGCAGAACGCGGAGAACGCCGCCAAGCTGGCCAGGGATGAGGGCGCAGAGTTCACGGTGCTCTGCGATATCGGGCTGGGCATCTCGACCGTTCTGGGCCTCAGCTACGTCATCGACAATGATCTGCAACACCAGCTAGAGGTGCTTCAGGTCGATCTCAATGTGGCCAATGTCGGCCATGGCCTGCTGATGCCGATCACCGCAACCTTCGTCCTGGGCACCGACGGGCGGGTCGCCGCACGGCATGTTGATCCGGACCCGAGGCTGCGCATGGACGGCGACGCCATCCTTCAGGCGGCCTCGGTTCTCCAGTCGGCCGCGCGCAGCTGAGTCAGAAAGAGGTTCAGCGCGGGGCCGCGCTGACGCCCGCTGACCGTGGTCGCGTACATGTCAAAGCCGCAATCGAACCCCTGCAGGTCACGCTGGACCAACGGCCCTCTGAGAACGGAGTCTTTCGGCAGATAGGCGATCGACTGGCTGGCGGCGAGATAGGACATCAGGTCGTCCTCGCGGGCGAACTCCGGCGCCGGTTGCAAGACGACGCCCGCCGCTTCCAGATGTGACATAAGGGTCGCCGACACCCCGCAATCGGGGCGCCGCAGCAGGCTGGCATGGTTGAGGTCGTCCACCCTGATCGGGTCCTTGCGGGACAGCCGGTGATCGGCCCTGAACACCAGACAGTAGTCGCAGCGATAAAGCGGCCAGTGGTCGAAACGGTCCCACGCCTGTTCTGGCTTCGGCCCCAGCAGGAGTTCGATCTGGCCTTCCTTCAGATCGTTTTCGAGGTCGGCTGGCTGGCCGCGCCGGATCTTGAAATCGAACTCCTTGAACGCACCGGCCAGTGCCAGCAGATGCGGCACGAAAGGTTCAAGCGGTATCCCGTCGCGCAACGCCAGGGAGAGGCTGACCATGGTGCGCGAGCGGACCGCGCGGGCCAGCCGCACCGCGTTGTCGGCATTCTCGATGCACTGCGTCATCAGCGGCAACATCCGCCGACCGAGATCGGTGAGATGGGTCAGATTGCGTTCGCGGCGAAAGAGATCACCGCCCAGTTCGCCCTCAAGCAAACCGATTGCCCGTGTCAACGACGGTTGCGTCACGTTGCATTTCAGCGCAGCGCGGGTGAAGTTCAGTTCGCGGGCCGCTGCCAGAAAGTACCGCATCTGCTGAATTTCCATCACGGCCACCTTCGCAAATCTCTCTCGCGCGCCCGGAAGCGCAATGAGGATCGGGCACCGCAGGGCGGACCATAGCGCGGATCACCTGTCGGTCAATAATGATTGCCTCAGGCGACGCCTGCCGCAGCCTCCCCAGCGGGGACCGTCAGCGCTTGTCCTGAGCGGTGTAGAGCCCCGCAATCCGCCAGCCCGCAGCCTCCTTCTGGCAGATCACTTCCACCAGCCACGGCAACCGTGTCGGGTCCGCCGCGCTGCCGAGAATCAGGAGCAGCGGCAGATGAAAGACCGCCGTGTCCTCATCCAGCAGGATCACGCGCGAGGCGTCATAGGCCGGAATGACGCGCCAGACCTCGGCCTTCTGGAACCCGGCCATGCGTTCCAGCATCGCCTCGCGGCCCCAGACCGGGCGGCCATCGGAAATCCAAAGGAAGTCCGGGCTCTCTGACAACAGCGGCCGGACAGCCTCGATGTCATGGCGGTTCTGAGCCGCGACAAATGCCGCGTAGAGGGCGCGGATCTCTTGCTCGGGTTCGGCCGGGACGGGTCCGGCCAGGGCCAGCCAGACTGCCGGCGCCAATGACAGTAGCTTTCGCATCACGCCTCCATCTGCTGGGGGGCGTCGTGCAGCACAAGGCCCTCCTCGGGATCATGCGCGTCCTCCCAGGGTCTGGCGGCAAGCCGCGCGCGCATGTCCGTCAACCCCGCGTGCCAGCGCATCGCAATCCCGCTTGCCGAAAAGTCGATATCCTTGGTGTGATCCTCGTTCTTCAGCCGTGGCGCGAGCAGGCGCACCACATGCATCCGCGTCTTGCAGCCATAGGCCGCCAGCGCCCGGACCTCGGCGGTGTCGCGCAGCTCGGGCGGCAGTTTGTCCGCCAGCGCCGAGATGACATGGCGCAACCGGTGGATCTGGCGCTGCCGCTTGATCTGGCTCATCGCGCGACTGGCGTATTGCAGATCCTTCTCGCGATTGGCGACATCCCAGATGCTTTTGGGTTCATCGCCCTGCCGGTGCCAGAGATGCACGGCAAAGACGATGCCGGATTTACGCGGATTGTCGTCGAACACCACCTCGACCGGCGTGTTCGACAGGATGCCGCCGTCCCAGAACAGCTCACCGTCGATCCGGATCGCCGGAAATGAGGGCGGCAGAGCCCCCGAGGCCATGATGTGGCGGATTGTCAGTGCATCGGACCGGCTGTCAAAGTAGCGCATCTCGCCCGATGACACGTTCGCCGCGCCGAGGGTCAGGCGCGGGCCATGCGGGTGGCCAAGAAGCGCCGGGTCGATCAGCCCCTCAAGGGTTCGTTGCAGCGGTGCAGTGCTGTAGTAGCCCGCATCGTCGGCGCCAAGCGGCATCTTCGGCCCGAGGAAGGCCGTCGGATTGGGCGAAAAGAACCCCGGCAGCCCCGAGGTGATCGCATTCATCGCGGCAAATGTGCTGCCGAGGAACGGCAGCGACGAGAGTGCCGTGACCGAAGCCGGATGACGCACCTGCGCCCAGAATGCGCGCAGCTTGTCCAGCCGGTCCTCGGGCCGGTTGCCGGCGATGATGCCGGCGTTGATCGCGCCGATCGAGGTGCCGATGATCCAGTCGGGCTCAACCCCGGCTTCGTGCAGCGCCTCATAGACCCCGGCCTGATAGGCGCCGAGCGCGCCACCGCCCTGAAACACCAGGCTGATCTGACCGAGACCGGCCAGCGGATTTGTCTTGTCTGACTTGCGAGTTGCCATGGTCATTGCCTCAATGTGCGGTCCAGCCACCGTCGACCGGCAAGGCGGTGCCCGTGATCGAGGCGGCGGCGTCCGAGGCCAGGAACACGGTCAGCGCCCCGATCTCGGCCACGGTGGCGAATTTCTTGTTGGGTTGCTGCGCCAGCAGCACGTCGCGGATCACCGCCTCGCGTGCGATCCCGTGCGCCTTTGCCTGCGCGTCGATCTGTGCCTCGACCAGCGGGGTCAGGACGTAGCCGGGGCAGATCGCGTTCGCCGTGATGTTCTCTTCGGCAGTTTCAAGCGCCGTGACCTTGGTCAAACCGACGACGGCGTGTTTCGCCGCGACATAGGCCGACTTGAACGGCGATCCGACCAGACCATGCGCCGAGGCAATGTTGATGATCCGCCCGCGCCCCAGCTTGCGCATCATCGGCAGCGCGAGCCGCGTGGTGTGGAACACCGAGCTCTGGTTCAGCGCGATGATGAGATCGTATTTCTCGGGCGGAAACTCCGCCAGGGGGGCGACGTGCTGAATGCCCGCGTTGTTCACCAGAATATCGAGCCGACCGAACGCCGCCTCGGCTTGCGCCATCAGTGCGACGATGGCCGCCGTCCGCGACAGATCGGCGCGCAGATAAACCGCCCGGTCGCCAAAGCCTGCGGCAATGGCGCGCCCCTGTTCGTCGGGCTCGATGCCGTTCAGGATGACGCGCGCACCGTGACGGGCAAGTTCGTGCGCGATGCCAAGGCCAATTCCGCTGGTCGATCCGGTGACGAGGGCCACGCGCCCATCCAGAGTTGCAGTCATGTCAGTTCCTTTCAGCTATTGCGTCGTGACGTCCGATCAGTCGCCCCAGCCTGCCGCGGACAGCGCGATGCGCCCCGCAGCACGGGCCCGCCCCCCTTATCCAGAGGTCGCTGAAACGGCAAAGACGAGCCTGACACGGACAGTTTCCGTGCAGTGGAGGTGCCATCAATTGCGGATGACTGTTTGCATGGGTTCGATAGCGATCCCGCATGGCGCCGTCTGTTATGCCATCTGACGAACCTTGGACCCTGCCGCCAGCCGGAACCAATCACATCACCGCGACGGCGCTGACAGAGTTGTGACGCGGGCTGTACCTTCGGACACTATAGTGTCGGCGACGCAAAACAGGAGGAGACGCATGTTCAGGATGACCGGCCTTGCCCTTGCCCTTTTCGCCGGGATGATCGGCGTCGCGCTTGCGGGCGAGCAATATGTCGACAGGACCGGCTTCGCCGCATCGGGCTATGATGTCGTCTCCTATTTCGATCTGCCGCAAGCCCCGGTTGGAGAGCCGCAGCAAGCGCCGCTGGCAGGCCGGGCCACGATCACCGCCGACTACAACGGCGCCACGTTCGCCTTCGCAACCGCGGCGAACCGCGACCGTTTCCTGGCCGATCCCGCCACTTTCGCGCCCCAGTATGACGGGCACTGTGCCTACGGCGTGACCCAGGGCAGCAAGGTTCCGGCCAACCCGACCCTGTGGCGCATCGTCGATGGGAAGCTCTACCTCAACATCACCGACGAGGTGGTCGCGTCCTGGGAGGAAGACATTCACGGCAATCTGGCGCTGGCGGCGCAGAACTGGGCAGCGCTCGAGCCGGAACGCGCGTCGCGCCGCAGGATCCCCGGTTTCAGGTCCACAGCACCTGTGGCGAACTGATCGGGACATGACGGTGACATCAGCTTCCGAACACGCCGCGCAAGCGCTGGGAGGTCTGCGCATCCTCGATCTGTCGCGCATCCTTGCCGGGCCGACCGCGACCCAGCTTCTGGCCGACCTTGGGGCCGAGGTGATCAAGGTCGAACGTCCGGGTGCGGGCGATGACACGCGTGGCTGGGGGCCGCCGTTTCTGGCCGATGATGCCGGTCACGAGACGACCGAGAGCGCCTATTACCTCGCGGCGAACCGCGGCAAGCACTCCGTCGCCATCGACATCGCCGATCCGCGCGGACAGGCCATCGTGCAGGCGCTGGCGGCGCGGTCCGACATTCTGGTGGAGAATTTCAAACCCGGAACACTCGCGCGCTTCGGACTTGATTTCGCCAGCCTGAGCGCGGCCAATCCGCGCCTGATCTATTGCTCGATCTCGGGGTTCGGGCAGACCGGGCCGAATGCGCATCGGGCCGGATACGACTTTCTGGTGCAGGGCGAGGCGGGCCTGATGAGCCTCACCGGCGACCCCGACGGCCCGCCGATGAAGGCCGGCGTCGGCATCGCCGATCTGCTCTGCGGCATGTATGCCGCTGTCGGCATTCTCGCCGCGGTGCAGGCGCGCCATGCAACCGGGCGCGGGCAACATATCGACGTGGCGCTGATGGATGCGCAGATCGCGATGCTGGTCAATCAGGGCGTTGCCTACCTGACCGACGGTCAGGTGCCGCCGCGGCGCGGCAATGATCACCCCACCATCGTGCCTTACGGGACCTTTCCCGCCAGCGATGGAACCTTCATTCTGGCCGTCGGCAACGACGCGCAGTTCGCGCGCTTCGCCGACCTGGCGGGGGCGCCGGGCCTGGCCACGGATGCGCGCTTTGTCACCAATGCCGCGCGGGTGCGCAACCGCACGGTGCTGGTGCCACTGATCGCCGCCCTGACCGCCGGGC
>JBGSNN010000307.1:0-3337 GCA_041739655.1 Albidovulum sp.
CGTCGTCGATGCCCTCGACATACATGCCGAGGGCGGTCACCCGGTCGTCGGCCAGAAGCGCCGCGGCAAGTTCCGCCAGCCCGATCTGCGCCGCGTTGCCGAGGCAGGCGACATAGGCCACCGGCAGGGCGCGGGCCTGCATGGTCAGGTTGATGACGATGTTCGAGGATTGCGACAGCAGCGCCACGCCGCGCTCCACCCGCCGCCCGCCATGCTGGTCAGGCCAGAGGAGCGCGCCGTCGAGATAGTTGATGAGACCGTAACAGTTCGGGCCAAGGATCGGCATTGCACCAGCCGCGGCGACAAGCTGCGCCTGCAGTTCAGGCTCTCCGGCCTCGGTCCAGCCCGATGCGAAGCAGATCGCCCCGCCTGCCCCGCGCGCCGCAAGATCGGCGACCACCTCGACCGTCGCGTGGCGGTTGACGCCGATGAAGGTGGCATCGGGCGCCTCGGGAAGATCTGCGATCAGACGGAAGGCGGGCAGTCCGCCGATCTCGGGCCGGGTCGGATGAACCGGCCAGACCGGCCCCCGAAACCCCATCTTGCGGCACTGCGCAATGACGTTCTCAGCCCAGACCGAGCCCATCACGGCAATCGAGCGTGGGCGCAGCAGGCGGGAGAGGTCGCGCCTCATGACCGGCCACCTCGCCCGCGGCGCGCGCCGGGGCGCTGCCCCGGACCCCGAGGTATTTTCAAACAGAAGAAGGCAAGACCGGCACCCCGCCCCGACGCCGGCGACGGGGTGCCTTCTCCTGTTGCGGTCATCGGCGCCTCCGCCTGTACCGCCTGACCAGTCTGACGTGCCATGGTTAACCGACCGTTACTTCTTCTGTTCAAAAATACCTCCGCCGGAGGCATTGAAAGTTCAGGCGCCAAGCGGCCGCAGAAGCGCGCGGCTGATGATGTGGCGCTGAATCTCGCTGGTGCCTTCCCAGATGCGCTCGACGCGGGCATCGCGCCAGATCCGCTCGAGTGGCAGTTCCTCCATCAGGCCCATGCCGCCGTGAATCTGGATCGCCTCATCGGCGATGAAGGCCAGGACCTCGGTGGCCTTGAGTTTGGCCATCGCCATGTCGGCCTCGGTCACGGTGCCCTGGTCGTATTTCCAACCGGCCTCACGCGTGAGCAACTCCGCAGCCTTAAGTTCCAGTGCCATGTCGGCGATCTTGAACGATATTCCCTGAAAGGTTCCGATCTTCCGGCCGAACTGCTCGCGGTCCGCCGCATAGGTCAGGGCATGTCCGAGCGCCCGTTCCGCGCGGCCGAGGCAGGTTGCGGCGACCTGCAACCGGGTCGCGCCGAGCCATTGGTTGGCGACGTCGAAGCCCTTGTGGACCTCGCCCAGCACCTGCCGCTTGTTCACCCGGCAATCGTCGAATTCGAGGATGGCATTGGTGTAGCCGCGATGGCTCACATTGCGGTAGCCGTCGCGGACGGTGAAGCCTGGAGTGCCCTTGTCGACGAAGAAGGCGGTGATCTTCTTCTTCGGGCCGCGCGCCGTCTGCTCTTCCCCCGTTGCCATGAAAACGATCGTGAAATCAGCAAGATCGGCGTGGGAGATAAAGTGTTTGGTGCCATTCAGGACGAAGTCGTCACCGTCGGCCCGCGCGCTGGCCTTCATGCCGCGCAAGTCGGATCCGGCGCCGGGTTCGGTCATGGCGAGGCAGTCCCATTTCTCGCCCCGCACACAGGGATAGAGATACTTCTCGCGCTGCTCGGCGTTCCCGGCCAGCAGGATGTTCGAGGGCCGCGCGACGCAGGTCCAGTGCAGCGCGTAGTTGGCGCGGCCAAGCTCCTTTTCGTAAAGCAGCCAGGTCAGCGTGTCGAGTCCGGCCCCGCCGACTTCCTCGGGCAGGTTTGCCGCATAAAGTCCGGCCTCTATCGCCTTGGCCTGCAATTCCTTTATCAGATCCATGCGGAGATGGCCGGTGCGCTCCACCTCGGCCTCGTGTGGATAGAGCTCGGCTTCGACGAAGGCGCGGGTGGTCGCGACGATCATCTTCTGCTCGTCGGTCAGTCCGAAATCCATGGCTCAGCCCTTTCTCTGGCCGATGTGGCGCCCGACACCCATGGGGCGCGGCAGGGCCTGGTGCGCCGCGGCGATGGGCATGAGCCGGGCCAGCACCTCAGGCGCCGCCGGGCAGGTCCTTCCGGCCGTCATGTCCACATGCAGCAGCATCTGCTCGACGCTTGCCACGGTCTCGGTGCCGCGCAGGATGTGGACGAAGATGTGCAGGCGCTTGTCGTCGGCGTGAAGGACCTGAAGCGTGCCGGTCAGCCGGTCGCCGAGTTTCGCTTCGCCGAGATGCTGGATATGGGATTCGGCGGTATAGTAGCTGTGGCCGCCGCGGACATAGTCCATATCCGCCCCGATCAACCTGAGGAAATTGTCGCAGGTCTCTGACGCAGCGTACAAATATCGGCTTTCGGTCATATGACCATTGTAGTCGATCCAGCCCGGCAGCACCTGCATCTGCGCGATGACGAGAGGATCGACGGCGGGCGCTGCCGGTATCCGGGCCGCGAGCCGTTTGTCGTGATCTTTCAGAACCTTGCCCGCGCCCCAGTCGCGATCCTTGAGGGCGCGCAGAAAGCCGATGAGGTTTGAATCCCGGATGCGTTCAAGCTCCCGGATCGTATAGCGGCCTGATTGCGCGTCCGATTGCCCGGCGATCAGATCGACGAGTTCCTCGGTGAACTCGGGGACATCGGTCAGTTTCGTCCAGGGCCACTGAAGGCAGGGACCGAACTGGGCCATGAAGTGTTTCATCCCGGCCTCGCCGCCCGCCACCCGGTAAGTCTCAAACAGGCCCATCTGGCCCCAGCGCAGGCCGAAGCCCATGCGGATCGCTTCGTCGATCTCTTCGGTGGTGGCGATACCGTCCTTGACCAGCCAGAGCGCCTCGCGCCAGACCGCCTCGAGGAAGCGATCCGCGATATGGGCGTCGATCTCCTTCCTCACATGTAGTGGAAACATGCCGATGGAGCGCATTGTTTCCATTGATTTTTCGAGAACTTCTGGAGGGCTTTCGCCGGGCACGATCTCGACCAGCGGCAGCAGATAGACGGGGTTGAACGGATGCGCGACGATGATCTGGTCGGGGCGGGTTGCGCAGCCCTTGAGCTCGGACGGGCGGAACCCCGAGGTCGAGGAGGCGATGACCGCATGTGGATCGCAGCTCTCCTGGATCTTCTGGTAGATCTTGCGCTTCAGCTCCAGCCGCTCGGGCACCGCCTCGACGATCCAGTCCGCGCCGCTGACCGCCTCCGAGATCGTCGGCGCGAAGCTCAGCCGGCCCTCGGCGGGCATCGGCACGTCTGCGAGCGCGGGCAGGCT
>JBGSNN010000246.1:0-17317 GCA_041739655.1 Albidovulum sp.
TCGCTGGCGCGGTCGGCGTCCGACAGCGGGCGGCGGCAGGCGTGGCACATGCCGTGGCTGCCCTCGCGCAGCCCGTGACCGACGCTGACACGCTGATCGAAGACAAAGCATTCGCCGTGCCACAGGCTTTGCGCCTCGGGCACCGACTCAAGGTATTTCAGGATGCCGCCCTTGAGGTGATAGACCTCGCGCACCCCTTCCTTCAGAAGGAAGTTGGTCGATTTCTCGCAGCGTATGCCGCCGGTGCAGAACATCGCGATGCGCTTGTTGTCAAAGCGCGCGGCGTTCGCGCGCCACCACGCCGGAAATTCCCGAAAGCTGCGCGTCCGAGGATCAAGTGCGCCGTCGAAGGTGCCGACGGCGACCTCGTAGTCGTTGCGCGTGTCGATCACCACAACATCGGGCGCCGAAATCAGCGCATTCCAGGCCTCCGGCGCGACATAGTGGCCGGTGTCGGCACGCGGATCGATGTCGGGCTCGCCCATTGTCACGATCTCGCGCTTCAGCCGTACCTTCATCCGGCCAAAAGGCATTTCAGACGCAGTGCTTTCCTTCCAGTCGAGATCGCCGCAGCCGGGCAGTGCCCGGATATGGGCCAGAACCGTGTCGATTCCGCCGCGCGTTCCCGCGATGGTGCCGTTGATCCCCTCGCGCGCAAGAAGCAGGGTCCCGCGCACGCCTGCGGCCTCGCAGAGCGCCAGCAGTGGCGCGCGCAACGCGGCCGGATTGGCGAAGGGCGTAAACCTGTAAAGCGCGGCGACGGTGAACATGGTGTGGTGATACGGCCGGTGGTGGACTGAGGCAAGTCAGCCCGCAGCGGCGGTGGACAGCGCTAGGCCGCGCACGACTGCGGTGAAGACGTCCGACCGCTCGGCCTTCGCCTCCGGCAGCGCGGCGCGCACTTCGGCCTCGACGACCGACAAAAGGCTCGACCCGCCGACAAAGATCACCCGGCGCACCGCATCGGCACCGATCCCGGCCAGGGTCAGCGTCTCGTCGATTGCCGCGCGGATCGCCCGCGCCGAGGCGAAAAGGGTGCCGGCAAGCTCTGCCGCCGTCAGAACCGGCTGCAGGCCCCGCTCGACCAGACCAAGGTCGATCCGCGCCTCCGGCGCGCCATTCGCCGCAATCTTCGCGGCCTCGACCGCGAAGGCGACATCGTGGCCGATCTCGTTCTCGACGACCTTCACCAGTCGGTTCATGCGCTCTGGCACCACCGCCAGCTTTGCCATGCCCTTGGTGTTCCGCAATGTAGCCGGGCTGTAGAGGAAGGCGATCTTCTCCCAGCTTGCAAGATCGTGGTAAAGCGCGCGCGGCACCGCGTGACAGCCGGGTCCGATCGCGTTCCTCAGATCGCCGCCGAGACCAAGAAGCGGCATCACCATCGCAAGGCTGAGCGCGCGGTCGAAATCGGTGCCGCCAAGCCGGATACCAAAGCTCGCGAGGATATGGAGCGCCCCGCCACGTTCCTCGAACAGCGTGAAGTCCGAAGTGCCGCCGCCGATATCGACGATCAGCCCGATGCCCTCTGCGGCACCCGCAGCCCGCGCGGCGGCCTCGGGCTCCCTCACAAAACGGATCTCTTCAAACCCGGCATTCAGGTAGCATTCGCGCAGATCAATCTCGGCCTGCGCGTCACGCGCCGCATCGGCACTGTGGAAGCGCACCGGTCGGCCTGCGAAGACGCGGCGGAACTCCGTCGCTTCGGCAGCCTCCGCCCGCATCCGGATCTCCGCGAGGAACTCTGCCACGACATCGAGAAGCGTCAGTCTCCGGTTCAGGAACTGGCGCCGCTCGCGCGCCAGCGGCGTCCCGAGGACGCTCTTCAGGGCCCGCATGAAGCGGCCTTCGTGACCGTCGATCATTGCCCGCACCGCAGCGCCACCAAAGAGCGTCCGGCGGCTGGCATAGTCGAGGAAGATCGCCGTCGGCAGCGTCTCCTGCCGCGCTTCCAGAGGCACGATCCGCACCGCGCCGTCGCGCAGGATTGCGGCGGCGGTGTTCGACGTGCCGAAATCGATGCCGATCGCGGGGGACATGGGTTGCCTGCCTTGTGGGTTGGGGATGCGGCATTTAGCAAAGCGCGCTCCATGCCGCAACCCCGGCCATTGACCTCAGGGCAGCGGCATCCTAGCAACGGGAGACGCCATGAGGGGGACCGCGATGCACCCGAAGACCGAAGCCTTGATCGTCATCGACGTGCAGAACGACTTCTGCCCTGGAGGCGCGCTCGCCGTGGCGGACGGCGATGCCATCATCGCGCGCATCAACGACCTGATGGGTGCCTTCGCTGTTACGGTCCTGACGCAGGACTGGCACCCCGCCAATCACGCCTCGTTCGCCGCTAACCATTCCGGCGCGGCGCCGTTCAGCCTGACCGAAATGTCCTATGGCCCCCAGGTCCTCTGGCCAACGCATTGCGTTCAGGGGACGCGCGGCGCGGCGTTCCATACCGATCTCTTTACCGACCCCGCCGATCTGATCCTCCGAAAGGGGTTCCGTGCCGCGATCGACAGCTATTCGGCGTTCTTCGAGAATGACCACCAGACGCCCACCGGGCTTGACGGCTACCTGAGATCGCGCGGCGTGACCGATCTGACGCTCGTCGGCCTCGCCACCGATTTCTGCGTCGCCTATTCGGCCGTCGACGCCGCACGGCTCGGCTTTGCCGTCACCGTCCTTGAGGGTGCCTGCCGCGCCATCGACCTGAACGGATCGCTCGCCGCCGCGCGCGACACCATGCGCGCCGCCGGTGTGCGGCTGGAGGCCTGAATGGTCGATATCGCGACCCGCGTCTACAATCACAATTTCAAGATCGACCCGATCGTGCGGTCGCTTATCGACACCGATTTCTACAAGCTCCTGATGTGTCAGTCTGTGCTGCGAAACCGCCCTGACACGACCGTCGTCTTCAGTCTGATCAACCGGACCAAGAGCGTACCGCTCGCCGCGCTGATCGACGAAGGCGAGTTGCGCGAACAGCTTGACCATGCACGGTCGCTTTCGTTGGCGCGTGGCGAAAGCACATGGCTCAGGGGCAATACCTTCTACGGCAAGCGGCAAATGTTCAGCCCGGCCTTCATGGAATGGTTCGAACAACTCCGCCTGCCGCCCTACCATCTCGACCGCAAGGGTGATCAGTACGAGCTGACATTCGAGGGCAAGTGGCCCGAAGTGATGCTCTGGGAAATCCATGCCCTCGCCATTTTGATGGAGCTGCGTTCGCGCGCCGTTCTCGCCACGATGGGCAAGTTCGAGCTTCAGGTCCTCTACGCCCGCGCGATGACGCGGCTCTGGGAAAAGATCGAACGGTTGCGCCGGATCGAAGGGCTGAAGATTGCCGACTTCGGGACCCGGCGGCGGCACGGTTTTCTCTGGCAGGACTGGTGCGTGCAGGCGATGGCCGAAGGGCTCGGCGATGCCTTTGTCGGCACCTCCAACTGCCGCATCGCGATGCGCCGCGACATCGAGGCGATCGGGACCAATGCTCACGAGCTACCAATGATCTATGCCGCTCTGACCGACACGGACGCCGATCTGCGGCAGGCGCCCTACAGGGTGCTCGCCGACTGGCATGAAGAGCATGACGGCAACCTCCGCATCATCCTGCCCGACACCTACGGCACCGAGGGCTTCCTGAAAGGCGCGCCTGACTGGCTCGCCGGCTGGACCGGAATCCGCATCGACAGCGGCGACCCCGCCACCGGCGCGGAAATCGCGATCCGCTGGTGGCAGGAGCGCGGCGAGGACCCGACGAAGAAGCTTGTCATCTTCTCCGACGGGCTGGATGTTGAAAAGATCGAGGAACTGCACGCCCGGTTCGCGGGCCGGGTGAAGGTCTCCTTCGGTTGGGGCACGCTTCTGACCAATGATTTCCGCAACCTCGTGCCGGGGGACGCCCTCGCGCCCTTCAGCCTTGTCTGCAAGGCGGTAAGCGCGAACGGCCGCCCGACGGTCAAGCTTTCCGACAATCCCAACAAGGCGATGGGCCCGAAGGACGCGGTCGAGCGCTACAAGCGGGTTTTTCAAGTCGGGACGCAGGAGAAGATCGAGGTCATTGTCTGACTGCAATTGCCGCCGCTAAGGCAATCGGCGCGTGGTTTCTGTTCCTTCTGCCCCGAAGTCCAGACTTGAACCTCGGCGTGATCGCCTGCGCAAAAGCTCAAGAAAACAGCATCTTGGCCACCAGAGGCCGCTTGGCCATCACGGATATTCTACCTCGCGCAGTTCCGGCAGCGCATCAGCGTCGGGTCAAGGTCAAGCCGCTTCTCTCCGATGAACTCGCCGCAGGTATCGCACCAGCCGAAGTCATCGCCATTGATCCGACGAAGCGCGGCCTCGAGGGCGCGCACGCGGGCGGCCCGGCGCCCATCCAAGGCAGCCGCCATCGCCTGCTGCTGCATGGCGTCCATGCGCGACAACCGCCCGACGCTCTGCTGGTCAAGTTCGACAGGCTTACGCTGATCCGCAGTGGCTTCGGAGGCGTGATGCAGCGCATCAAGTTCCTCCTGCAGGCGCGAGAGAAACCGTGATTTCAGTTGCGCGGGTGTCGGTTCGGTCATTTTCGTCATCGAATCAGAACCACGGGCACCTTGCAAGCCGGATCACGCGGACATTCGCACCAACGCGGAAACGGCTGCGGCAGCGATGGGCATGAGGTCCTTGGCTGACTGTCCGGATCGGGCGCGGAGCATGAGTCCCCGCGCCGTTGCTGCGGCGAGTCCGGCAGCGTCCGGCGGGGGCACGGCGGCATCGGCCCGCCAGCGGGCATGACGAAGTCTTTCGCCGATGCGCACCTCCAAAGCGTAAAAGCGACGGTCGAGTTCTTCCCGGAACGCAAGGTTTGTACCTGCGACATCGGCCAGAACACATGAAATGAGGCATCCCGGCGTCGCCGGGTCGGCAGTCGCAAGCTGGACGACCTTGGAATAAAAGGCCGTCAGATCTTCCTCAAGCGACCCATGCGGTCCCAGGGCTGCGGCAACCGGTGCGATCCGCGTCTCGATGTAGTGGGCGATGACCGCAAGGAAGAGCCCATCCTTGCCACCGTAGGATTGATAGAGGCTTGCGCGCGACATGTTCATGGCGCGGCACATCATATCGACAGACGCACCGTCATAGCCTGCCGACCAGAATATCTTCATCGCCGCCTCAAGCGCCGACTGGTCGTCAAAGCCACGCGGTCTGCCGCGCGGTCTGGGGGCTGAAGGTGCGGGATTCATCGATCACCTATTTTTGAACACTACGTTCTGAAAATAGCTGGCCCGACCGTGATTTTCAACTTAAAGAACGTTCATTCTTTATTTATGGAGATCGTCGTGACAAGACCTGTCCTTCTTGAGATGACCCCGGAAACGCTCGAAGCCTCGACCGGCGAGGCGCATGCCTTGCTCGCGGGGGCAAAGGCCAAGCTGGGGTTCGTGCCCAACATGTATGGCTACATGGCCAACCTGCCGCCGGTTTTGGCCACTTACCTGACCTCCTATGACGCGTTTCGCACGCAGACGGGCTTTACGCCAGCCGAGCAGGAAACCGTGTTTCTGACCATCAGCCGCGTCAATGGTTGTACCTACTGCACCGCCGCCCATTCGATGCTTGCCGACAAGAAGTCGGGCGTGCCTGCGGACAGCCTTGCCGCCCTGCGCGCTGGTTCGGACCTGCCGGACGTCAAGCTTCAGGCCGTGGCGAGCTTCACCGAGGCCATGGTCCTGTCGCGCGGGAACCCCGGAAAGGCGGCAGTGGATGCCTTCCTTGCAGCGGGCTACGGCGAGCAGCAGGTTCTGGGGATCGTTCTGGCGATCGCCTGCAAGACTCTCTCGAACTACGTCAACCACTTGGCGGGCACGCCGGTGGATGCTGTCTTTGCGGCCTACAGGATCGATTGAACGGAAGCGCCCGTGCTCACTCCGGGGACGGGCGTTTCCGCTTCTGAAGATAGGCGTCGATCGAAAGCGACCCGGCCCCAAAGAGGGCAGATGGTGCCAAAAGTATGGTCCACAGCATCAACTGGTCGGGCATCATGTCGAAGGGGCTGGCGTCAAAGGCCGCGCCGAGCTCTGAAAGCGGTTGCGTCCCCAGCCAGAACACGAGCTGATGCAGCATCAGCAGTGGCGCGGTTGCCCGCGCGTACCATCCGGTGACGATCATCAGCGGCAGCGCAAGTTCGAGCACGACCATCGCTGCAACGTAGGCTTGCAACGCGAAGGCGACGTCAGGCAGCCCCGAAGAGACGTCTGCGACCGAACTTGGCAAATAGGCATAGAACGCCCCAAGCGAAAGCGGCAGCATGCCGACTGCCGGTCCGATAGAGACCGCCAGCCCGGCAATCTTTGACGCTCCGCCGACCAGGAACCAGGGCAGCAGCACAGCCGCAAAGGTCAGGCGGCTTGCGAGGCTCAAGCCCTCGATCTTGAAGCTCTGCGGCGAATGCTCAGACTGTGGCCGATGCGAGCGCTGCATCCACGAGCTCCTTGATGCATATCTTCAGTTTCCCAGCATCCAGACACCGTCAGGGTGAAAGGCATGAAACGCAAAGGCAAAGGGAATGTCATGCACAACATCCCGTCCGCTGCGGTCCCTTACACGGATGTTGCCAACCTCGCGCCCGGACCCTAGCCTCTGGCGGTCCAGTGCTGAAGCCTGCCCTTTGGTCCAGCTCAGGATCAGCCCCGCCTCGCGGATTTCGCCCGCCTTCGAAAGCCGCGTCAGGGGCCAGGCACGATTGCCGACCCGCACCACGCGTTCCAGCGGGGCGATGCCATGGGGTGGATCCTCGCCCGCATACAGGAAGGGACGCGACGTATCATAGCCGACATAGGGGTTGCTGCCATAAGCGCGAGACCAGTCGGGTTCAGCCATGACGAGGCCGTCGGGATGGGCGGTCAGGAAGCCGGACCAGCTTTCCATCAGCGCGGGCAGTTGCCTCAGCTTGCGGCCGGAGTAGGTTCCGACGATCCCCTGCCCAAGCGCCTGTTGCCACCAGCTGTCTGTCTGGTGATCATACATGATCATGTCGGAATGGCGCAGAAGCCCGGACACACCGAAGGTCAGCGCGGTGCCATCAAGCCGTGGATCGAACACCATCCCGGCGTTGCAAAGCGGACAGAACGTGACCAGCACCGGCGTACCGCCGATGCGGTCATTCACGATCTCATGCCACATCAGGTAGCGGATCGGATAGGCGCGCGCCTTCTGGCCAGGCAAGGCAACGGTCATCACCGGCTCACGCTCCGCGAGACGGGTCTCCGTGGCGGCGGCGGCAAAGCGCGGGTCCGACAGGGCGGGGATGCCGTCCTTCGGCGGCCCGCCGGAGATTACCTCGGCGAAGTCGATCCCGCGGCGGGAGAAATCTGTCCTTGGCCACGCAGGGCGGAACGGATTGGCCTCCTGCGCCCAAAGACTGGCCGGGCAGATCAGCGCAAGCGACGCTAGAAACGCGCGACGTTGCATCGGGCCTGTCCCGGCCTTGCGACCGGTTTGCCTTGTTTGGACATTGAACAAGCCCGTCCTCTGGCCGTCCCGCGCGTGAACATCGGTCGCCGCCGCCATCGTCGGCGCGCTGGCAATCGACGTACCAAAGTCAGAAGGCGATCTCCTGAGGCTCATCGGGTTCTCCCGGTCAGATGAGGCGGGTCCAAGTGGGGCCATATCTGTCCGTTCGCCGACGCCGGGGTGCCGTTACAGCCCTCACGGACTCGTGTCCGGATGTGCCATCCTGCTCAGGAGTTGGCGCCTTCAGCAGACCTTGGCATGGCTCAACGTTTCAGCATCTGCGGGTTCACGGGCGATGTCGACCGCGTCCCGCACGACCCCGAGCAGCAGATGGACAAGATGGCTGAGGGGCCGTTGAAGGCACGGTTCCAGGATCAGCATCCGCGGCGCACGGCACGGCATCACCAGACCCGCCGCGCCATCGCTAAGAAAACCGAAGCCGACGTTGGCGGCCAGAGGTCAGATCAGCAGTAGTACCGCGCCGATGATGGCGCAGCCAAGGACCGCATAGCCGCCGTCAATCACGGTCAGACGGAATGGTCGCATCGCATAGGCATTGTTGATCATCACCCACGGTGCGATGAAGAAAAGCCCGATGCCCAACCCGGCGACAAGGCCACCGCCGACCGATGCAATCCCCGACATCGCGAAGATGTGGCGCATCATTCCGGCGACGAGAATCATGCACAGAGCCGAAAGGATGAAAGGCAGCGCGCTTCGCCCTCCTGCCGGCCGGCCCGCTTGGTCGACCGTGACACCCGAAGCATCGATCCAGGGTTTTGCCAGCGCCATGTAGTACGCAGCCCCGAAAAACCATGCCGCTGCGGCCGCGACAATCACCGACAGAAGTCCCATGTTTCCCTCGCGCAATGTTTCCTCACCCGATCATGCACCCGAAGCGGTGTCAGGTCTACAGCCCGCCAAGCGCGCAGATGATCTCCCATTCGCCTTCGGTGACCGGCTGCACCGAGAGACGGGTGTTCTTGACCAGCGCCATTTCGGCAAGACGGGGATCGGCCTTGGCCTCTTCCAGCGTGATGGGGCGCCGCAGGGGTCTCACCGCCCTGATGTCCACGCAATCCCAGCGCGGATCGTCGGTGGTGCTGTCGGGGTGGCTTGTCGCGCAGACCTCAACGATACCGACAATCTCCTTGCCGACGTTGGAATGGTAGAAAAAGCCGAGGTCCCCGACTTTCATCGCGCGCATGTTGTTGCGCGCCTGATAATTGCGCACACCGTGCCATTCCTCGCCGATATTCCCTTTGACGACTTGTTGGTCCCAGCTCCAGGTGTCGGGCTCGGATTTGAAAAGCCAGTATGCCATCACCCGATGACCTTCTTCCACTCGATGACGGTGACGCTCTCGAACAACCCGGCGGCCTTGTAGGGGTCGCCTGCCGCCCAGTCCTCGGCCGTCTCAAGGCCTTCGGACTCGATGATCACGAGCGAGCCGCACATCTGCCCGCCGTCCAGAAAAGGCCCCGCCATCTTCACGATACCGGTCTTCTCGATATAGGCGAGGTGTGCGGCCCGGGTGTCGAGACGGATCTGCAGATGGCCGGGCTTGTCGCGGCAGATAATGGCAAAGAGCATCAGGTTTCCCTTTTCAGCGGTCGATTGAGAAGTGCGCCCATCGCCTCGGCCACGCTGAGGTTCCGCGCGACGAGTGCTGCGACCATCGCGGTGATGGGCATGTCGATTCCGTGTCGCCCGGCCAGCGTCATGGCGGCTGTTGCCGTCGCTGCGCCCTCGACGGTCACGGCCGGGTCGAAATCCTCGCCGCGCCCCAGCGCGCGACCGAAGCGGAAGTTCCGCGACTGATCCGAGCCGCAGGTAAGAATCAGATCGCCAAGGCCCGAGAGTCCAACGAGCGTTTCGGGCCGCGCGCCGTAAGCCGCCGCGAGTCGCTGCATTTCCGAGAACCCCCGGGTGATGAGCGCGGCGCGCGCGCTGTCGCCAAGTCCGGCGCCGGAAACCACGCCAGCGGCGATCGCGATCACGTTCTTCAGCGCGCCACCCAGTTCGGCGCCGGGGATGTCGTCGGTCAGGTAGAGCCGCAGGACCGGCGTCGAGAGTGCCATCTGCAGATCCAGGCCCCGCTTTTCATCCGCACAAGCGAGTGTCAGAGCGGTCGGAAGTCCTTTCGCAATATCGGCAGCAAAGCTCGGTCCGGTCAGAAGCGCAGGGATCGCGACGGGGCAGGCGCGCCGGATCATCTCGGCCGCGCCAAGCCCGGTCGAAAGGTCGATCCCCTTGGCACAACTTACCAGAATGCGCCCGTCCAGACGCCCCGACCAATCGTCGAGCATCCGACCCATCTGTTGCATAGGTGTCGCCAGAAGGACGATCCCGTCGCCCGACAGATCCGCCATTTCTGCCGTAACAGACACATTTTCGGCCAGCGTCACGCCAGGCAGATAGCGGTCGTTGCGGGCCGTCTCACGCATCATCGCGGCATGTTCGGGATGTCGCGCCCAAAGGGTGACATGGCGCCCGCCGCGTGCAAGTGCCACCGCGAGGGCGGTCCCGAACGCGCCGGCGCCGATGATGCCGATGGTCATGCCTTGGCTCCCTTCTTGCCGGACCCGAGCAGTGCCGGGCTTGCGGCATCAAGCGGCCAGCGCGGCCGGGCGATCAGATCGGCCGGGTGATGTGCCCCGATCCTCAGCTTTTCAAGCCCGGCCCAGGCGATCATCGCGGCATTATCGGTGCAGAGCGCGAGCGGAGGCGCGACAAATGCAATCCCGCGCGTCGCGCAAAGCGCTTCCAACCGCGACCGGATCACCATATTCGCGGCCACGCCGCCCGCCACGGCAAAGCTTGGCTGCGCCACGCCCTTCTCGACATAGGTATCAAGCGCCCGTTGGGATTTCTCAACCAGAACATCGGCGACCGCCGCCTGAAATCCGGCGCAAAGGTCGCGGCGATCCTGCACGGTGAGCCCGCCCTTCGCCGCAATGCGCGTATCGCGAGCACGCAGCAGCGCGGTCTTGAGGCCCGAGAAGGACATGTCGCAGCCGGGCCGATCCAGAAGCGGACGCGGGAAGGCGGTCCGCGTTGCATCGCCAAGCCGCGCCTCGGCCTCAACCGAAGGGCCGCCGGGCTGCGGCAGGCCCAGAAGCCTCGCGGTCTTGTCGAAGGCCTCGCCTGGCGCATCATCAAGTGTCCCGCCGAGCCGTGCGAACCGGTCCGCGGACTCCGCGATCAGGAATTGACAGTGCCCGCCCGAGACGAGCAGCATCAGATAGGGAAACGGCAGTCCGTGAGTCAGCCGCGGCGTCAGCGCGTGTCCTGCCAGATGATTGATGCCAAGGACCGGCAGCCCCGTCGCCGCGGAAAGCCCCTGTGCGCACATCACGCCCGACAGAACACCGCCGATCAGCCCCGGCCCCGACGTCACCGCGACGGCATCGAGATCCTCAAATCCCAACCCCGCGACCAAAAGCGCCTCTTCCACGCAGAGGTCCATCTTCTCGGCATGCGCGCGCGCGGCAATCTCTGGCACGACACCGCCGAACTCCGCATGAAGATCGGTCTGGCCGTAGACGACCGAGGACAGCACCTCGCCGCGCCCGTTGTCGTCGCGCACGATCGCGGCGGCGGTATCGTCGCAACTGCTTTCAAGACCAAGAACAATTGGCATGAGCCGCCGGGTGTCCGATTGTTGCGTCGTCGTCGTAGGGCAGGTAACACCGGCAGGCCTGTCGCACAATCCCGGGGACCCCTTGCTGCGAAATCGGTCGACCTTGCTTCTGACCCGGCCCGAGGCGCCATCGCGGCGCTTTCTGGCCGATGTGCGTGCGTCGCTGGGCAGCGATTGGCCCGCCGTCATATCGCCCCTGATGCAGACGCGGTTTATCGACGCAGTCATTCCCGACTGCACGGGTATGGTCTTCACCTCAGAGACCGCTGTTCACGCCGTGGAACGGCTGAGCGCTGATCGCCGGGCACTCGCATGGTGCGTCGGGCGCCGCACCGAAGAAGCGGCCAGAGCGGCCGGATTTGCGACGTGCAGCGGCCCCGGCACGGCAGAAGGTCTGGCGAGTCATATCCTCGACGCCAATCCGGGGGGCGTGATCTTCTGCCCGAGGGCCGCTGATCAGGCCTTCTATATGGAGAAAGTCCTCAATAAGGCCGGACTAGAGACGATGTCAGCCTGTCTCTACGCGCAGGAGGCGTGTCAGCCGAATGCCGAGGCAATGGCACTTCTCGCCGCGGATGGCTTGGTCGTCCTGCCGATCTTCTCGGCGCGGTCGGCTCATCTGGCGGTGGCTGCGTTCGCTGACCGCGCCGCGCCGCTCTTCGTCGCCGCAATCAGCGATCAGGTTGGCGTCATGGCGCGGGCGCTGAACCCCGACCGCATGACCATCGCCCGCAGTCCGGACGCTACAGCGCTGATTGCCGCCATCGCCGCGCTGGAGGATTCGTCAGAGTCGGGTTGAGGGTGGCGGGCTGCACGACTAGATTGGCCTGGCAGGTAATGAGGTTCGGTCCCGCGAGGGACATCGGAAAGGGAGATGTCCGTGGCTCGCACACCAAGAACCGACCCGAAGTCATCACCAGAATCCACCCCGCCCGAGATGGGTGCCGAAACAAGCGAAGACCTTGCCGCAGCCCCCGAAGTGGCTGCGTCCGAACCCATCGATCTGACCGAAGAGGGCACGTCAGATGCTCCCGCGTCAGAATCGGGGCATCCGGAGAAGCCAGCGCCTCATCAAGCAACACCCTCCAGCATCAAGGTCGAACGCCGGGGCGGCTTTTTCCCGCTTGTCTTCGGAGGTCTTGCGGCCGGTGGCATCGGCTTCGGGACCGCCGCCTATGTCCTGCCCGGATTGTTCCCGGTCGGCGGCGATGCAGTCGCGGTCGCAGCAGTTGAGAGTGCGGTCAAGGCGCAGGCTGACAAACTTGCGGCGCTTGACAGGGGCCTTGGCGACCTGCGCCGCGTGCAGGAGGAGCAGGCAGCCGCGCCTGCGGTGCCTCAGACGATTGCCACCGATATTGCCGACGTTGCAGAAAAACTTGACAAGCTCGCTCAAAGCGTCGCGGCGCTTGAAGAAAAGGTCGGCGCATTCGACGCCCGCCTCACGCGGGCCGAACAGCGCCCGGTGACGGGCGATGCCGCGTCGGCCTCGGCCTTGCAGGCGGTGCAGCGCGAGATGGACAGCTTCCGCTCCGAGATTGCCGCGCAGAAGCAGGCGGCCGAGGCGGTGAAAGGCGAGATCACGGCGGCGGCCAGCGCTGCGGCCGCCAGACTAGACAGTGTCAGGGCTGACGCGGAGAAAATGCGCAGCGACGCCGAGGCCGCCGCGCGCGAGGCCATGGTCAAAGGCGGTATCAGCCGGATCGAAGCTGCGCTTGAGAGCGGCACGTCGCTGGCCGACCCGATTGCTGCCCTGACCTCGGCCGGGGTCAGCGTCCCCGCCTCGCTGATCGATCAGGCGCAAGGCGTGCCGACCCTCGCCGCCCTGCGTGACAGTTTTCCCGACGCCGCGCGCAAGGCACTGGCCGTGTCGGTAGCGGATGAGTCCGGTTCAAGTGCCTGGACTCGCATTGCGGCGTTCTTTCGCAGTCAGAGCGGCGCGCGGTCGCTGACGCCGCGCTCTGGTGAGGACCCGGATGCGGTCCTGTCCCGCGCCGAGGCCAGCCTGCGCGCCGGAGATGTTTCGCGAGCGGTTGAAGAACTGAAAGCGCTGCCCGAAGTCGGCCAGGCCGCAATGTCCGAGTGGGTGGCGCGTGCCGACCGCAGGATGCAGGCGGTCGCGGCACTGAAACAGCTGGTGGAGTGAAGGTTCGATGGTCTGGTCATTCGTCAAGATAACGGTCTTCGTCGCAATTGTCGCGGCGCTCGCCCTCGGTGCCGGCTATCTTGCCGATACCGGCTCGGGCGTGCGGCTCACCATCGCGAATATGGAGTTCACGTTCGGCCCTGTGCAGATGGTCATCGGTACCGCCATCTTGCTGCTGCTTCTGTGGCTCGCGCTCAAGGCGATCGGCCTGATGGTCGCGACCATCCGGTTCATCAAGGGTGATGAAACAGCGATCAGCCGCTATTTCGACCGCAACCGCGAACGCAAGGGCTACCAGGCTCTGGCGGATGGCATGGTTGCTCTCGCCTCAGGCGAAGCGCGCGCCGCCATATCCCATGCGTCGAAGGCCGAGCGTTTCCTCAGGCGACCGGAGCTGACCAATCTTCTGACCGCTCAGGCGGCAGAAATGGGCGGCGACACCAAACGCGCGACGGCAGTCTACAAACAGCTTTTGCAGGACGACCGGACACGCTTTGTCGGCGTGCGCGGCCTGATGAAGCAGAAGCTTGCCGAGGGCGATTCCGCGACTGCCCTCAAGCTCGCGCAGAAGGCGTTCAGCATGAAGCCGAGGCACGAAGAGGTGCAGGACACGCTGCTTCGGCTTCAGGCCGATAGTGGTGATTGGAAGGGCGCGCGTGAAGTGCTTGGCGCCAAGCTGCGACAGGGCCTGCTGCCGCGGGATGTGCACCGTCGGCGCGACGCTGTCCTCGCCTTGCAGGAGGCCAAGGGCATCCTCGCGGATGACGCGACGATCGAGGCGCGCGAAGCAGCCATCGCCGCCAACCGCCAGTCGCCGGACCTGATCCCCGCGGCTGTGATGGCAGCGCAGAGCTATGTCGACATTGGCAAGCCCAACTACGCCGCGCGTGTCATCAAGAAGGCATGGACAGCTCAGCCGCATCCGGATCTCGCCGCCGCATTCGCGGCAATAGTGCCTGGCGAGACGCCCGTCGAACGGCTCAAGCGCTTCGCCGCGCTGTTGGCGATTCTGCCGGACCACGAAGAGACGAAGCTGCTGTGCGCTGAGCTCAACATCGCGGCCGAAGACTTCGCGGCGGCACGGCGCGCCCTCGGCAAGCTGCCTGAAACGCACCCCACCGCCCGAAGTCTCACCATAATGGCCGCAATTGCGCGGGGCAGCGGTGAAGGCGATGCTGTCGTGCGCGGCTGGCTTACTCGCGCGCTGACAGCAAGTCGTGGCCCGCAGTGGGTCTGTGACAGCTGTCATCACGTCCAGTCCGGCTGGGCGCCGACCTGCGAGAATTGCGGCGGCTTCGACACCTTGAGTTGGCGCGAGGCTGCGACACCTTCCGCAAGCTTGCCGAACAGCGCCGAAATGCTGCCGTTGATCGTCGGGGTCCCTGACTCTTCGCAGGACGAGCCGGATCGCAACCAGGCCAACGAGGGCGAGTCCCCCGCGCTCGACGAAAGCGCGGCGATCAGCGAAGAGACCGGGCGCCGGGCACAAATCTAGGGCTGCACCGCCCCGAACGATATTGTGTCGGATGTCTCCAGAACCAATGGCGAGACATGGCTTGTTCTCCGCGAGAACGGCGGCGCGTGAACTACGCCCTGATATGCCCCCTCACCACTTTCAGCTTTGGCTCGTTTTGCCCGACGCTGCCTCTCAATGGAAATCCCTGCTGGGGAAAAGTCTCTTGGCCTGCTCACGCGGGTGGCGCGCCGTGGGTTGCGACCGTCGCGGGCGCGGTGCGTCGTCGGCCTCCGGCCGGGTGATACCGACCCTGTCGTCCAGCGGATGGCCGAGATCGGTGAGACAGTGCGAAAGGTCCTCGATCTGATCGGCGATGACATGGACGACGATACCCTCCCGCTCGATCCGTCCTGTCACGCGCAAAAGCCGCCCCCCCATGACGGCGCGGCGGAAGCGTTCATAGACCTTGGGCCAGACGACGATGTTCGAAACCCCTGTCTCATCCTCGAGCGTCAGGAAGATCACGCCCGAGGCGGTGCCGGGCCTTTGGCGCGTGATGACCAGACCACAGACCGACCGGCGGCCAAGCGGCACGGTCGCGAGCTTTGCATGGGGCGTCAGATCGGGGATCGAGCCCCGCAAAAGCTCCATCGGATGGGCGCGGAGGCTGAGGCGCATGGCGACATAATCCTCCACGACCTCTTCGCCCAGATGCATGGCGGGAAGCTGGACCTGCGGTTCGGCCAGCCCCTCGCCGTCGAGCGGGTCGGTGAACAGAGGCAAGGGCGCCGGGGCACGAATGGCCTTGACGTGCCAGAGCGCATCCCGGCGGGTCAGGCCCATGCCGATGAAGGCGTCCGCCTCGGCCAGACGTTCCAGCGCGGCGGGGATCAATCCTGCGCGCAGCCAAAGGCTTTCGGGATCGGGATAGCCATTGCCGCGTGCCGCAACGATCCAGCCCGCATCCTCCTGCCGGAAGCCTTTGATCTGGCGGAAACCGAGACGCAGCGCAAGCCGTCCGTCGGCGCGCCGTTCCAGCCGGTTGTCCCAGTCGCTGTGGTTCACGCAGATGGGGCGGACCTCAATCCTATGCTCACGGGCATCCCGCACGATCTGGGCGGGCGCATAAAAGCCCATCGGCTGCGAATTCAGCAGCGCGCAGGCGAAGATCGCCGGGTGGTGGCATTTCAGCCATGAGGAGACATAGGTCAGCATGGCGAAGGCTGCGGCATGGCTTTCGGGAAATCCGTAGTCGGCAAAGCCCTCGATCTGCGAAAAGCAGCGGGCGGCCAGTTCAAGGCTGTAGCCATTCGCCAGCATCCCCGCGATGAATTTGTCCCGGAAGGTTCCGATCGTACCCATCCGCCGGAACGACGCGATGGAGCGGCGCAGGCGATCCGCCTCCTCAGCCGAAAATCCAGCCCCCACAACGGCAATCTGCATCGCCTGTTCCTGAAAAAGCGGCACGCCCAGGGTCTTTCGGGTGACCTCTTCCAGCTTGTCGCCAAGCGGCTCGGGTGTCTCCAGTCCCTGGCGTCGCTTGATATAGGGCTTGACCATGCCGCCCTGAATGGGTCCGGGGCGGACGATGGCGACCTCGATCACCAGGTCATAGAAGCAGGCGGGCCTAAGACGCGGCAGCATGGCCATCTGGGCCCGGGACTCGATCTGGAAGACCCCGGTGGTCTCGCCCCGCTGGATCATGGCGTAGACCTGAGGGTCCTCCGGCGGGATGTCGGCCACTGTCAGGCGGCTGCCGCGGAATCCCCCGAGGTCATTGATCAGGTCCAGGGCCCGGCGGATGGCCGAGAGCATCCCCAGCGCCAGGCAGTCCACCTTGAGGAGCCCCAGGGCATCCAGGTCGTCCTTGTCCCACTGGATGACGGTGCGCCCCGCCATGGCCGCGTTCTCCACCGGAACCAGCCGATCCAGGGGGCCGCGGCTGATCACGAAGCCCCCCACGTGCTGGGACAGATGGCGCGGGAAGCCCAGGATCGCGTGGACCAGGCGCATGGTCGTCAGGATCCGCGGGTTGTAGGGGTCGAGCCCCACCTCCCGGAGACGCTCGGGGGCGACCGCCTGGCCGTCCCACCAGTTGAGGTTGCGGGCGAGCCGATCCACCTGGTCCGGATCCATCCCCAGCGCCTTGCCGACATCCCGCACCGCGCTCTTGGGCCGGTAGGAGATGAGGGTGGCCGCGAGCGCCGCCCGCTCCCGACCGTATTTGGCGTAGAGGTACTCGATGACCTCTTCCCGGCGCTGGTGCTCAAAGTCCACGTCGATGTCCGGCGGCTCGCCCCGCTCCCGGGAGATGAAGCGCTCGAAGAGCATCTCCATGCGCGCCGGGTCCACCTCCGTGATCCCTAAGCAAAAGCAGACCGCCGAGTTGGCGGCTGAGCCCCGTCCCTGGCAGAGGATGCCCCGGGAGCGGGCGAAGCGGACGATGTCGTGGACGGTGAGGAAGTAGGGCTCGTAGCCAAGCTCCGCGATGAGGGCCAGCTCGTGCTCCACCTGGACGCGCACCCGGTCCGGCATGCCCTGGGGCCAGCGCCCCGCGGCCCCGGCCTCGGTCAGCGCGCGCAGA
>JBGSNN010000259.1:0-2896 GCA_041739655.1 Albidovulum sp.
CTGCTGCGGCGCTTCGCGTCGGAACAGGTGCGCGGCGCGGCAACCGTCGGCGGCAATATCGCCAACGGCTCGCCGATCGGCGACCTTGCGCCGGCGCTGATCGCGATGGGGTCGGTGCTGCACCTGCGCAAGGGCGAGACCCGGCGCGACATGGCGCTGGAGGACTTCTTCCTTGACTATCGCAAGCAGGACCGCGCGCCGGGCGAGTTCGTCGAAGCGGTGACGATCCCCGCCGTGGCGCCGGACCTGGCCTGCTACAAGCTGTCGAAGCGCTTCGATCAGGATATCTCGGCGGTCTGCGGCTGCGTCAACGTGACCCGGTCCGAGGGCCGCGTGACCGCGGCGCGCATCGCCTTCGGCGGCATGGCCGGCATCCCGAAACGCGCCGCCGCGGTCGAGGCGGCGCTCATCGGCAAGCCCTGGACCCTGGAGACCGTGGCTGCTGCCCTGCCCGCCTTCGCACAGGATTTCACGCCGATGACGGATATGCGCGCCTCTTCCGCCTACCGGCTGGAGACGGCGGGCAACCTCCTGCTGCGCTATTTCCACGCGACGCAGGGGCGACGGGTATCGGTTCTGGAGGTCGAAGCATGAGCGTCACCCTGCCGCTGGCCCACGACTCCGCCGATCTGCATGTGCGCGGGCAGGCGCGCTATATCGACGATGTGGCACTGCCGGCCAACACCCTGCATCTGGCCTTTGGCCTGTCTCCAATTGCCCATGGCGAGATCCTGTCGGTGGACCTTGCGGCGGTGCGCGCCCTGCCGGGGGTGGTCGCGGTCTGGACCGCCGCCGACCTGCCCTTCGCCAACGATGTCTCGCCCTCGATCCATGATGAGCCGCTGCTCGCCACCGGGTCGGTCCATTATGTCGGTCAGCCGGTGTTTCTGGTCATCGCCGAGACCCATCTTGCCGCGCGCAAGGCGGCACGGCTGGGCCGGATCGACTATCGCGCCCTGCCGGCGATCCTGACCGTCGATCAGGCCCTTGCCGCCGGGAGCCGGTTCGAGGGCGGGCCGGTGATCTGGCAGAAGGGCGACGCGGCGGCGGCCATCGCGACAGCGCCGCATGTGATCGAGGGCCGCGTCGAGATCGGCGGGCAGGAGCATTTCTACCTCGAAGGCCAGGCCGCGCTGGCGCTGCCGGCCGAGGGCGGAGTGGTGGTGCAGTCCTCGACCCAGCATCCGACCGAGATCCAGCACAAGGTCGCCCATGCCATCGGCCTGCCAATGCACGCGGTCAGGGTCGAGTGCCGCCGCATGGGTGGCGGCTTTGGCGGCAAGGAAAGCCAGGGCAACGCGCTTGCCGTCTCCTGCGCGCTGGTCGCGCATCTTTTCGGCCGACCGGCCAAGATGCGCTATGACCGCGACGACGACATGATGATCACGGGCAAGCGCCATGATGTCCGCATCGAGTACCGCGCCGGGGTGGATGCGACGGGCCGCATCCTCGGCATCGAGTTCCGCCATCTGGTGCGCTGCGGCTGGTCGCAGGACCTGTCGCTGCCGGTGGCGGACCGGGCGATGTTGCATGCCGACAATGCCTACCTTCTGGACAACGTGCGGATCGAAAGCCACCGGCTGAGGACCAACACGCAATCGGCGACCGCGTTCCGCGGCTTCGGCGGCCCGCAGGGGATGCTTGGTATCGAGCGCGCGATGGATCATATCGCCCATGTCCTCGGGCGTGATCCGCTGCGCGTCCGGCAGGCGAATTTCTATGCGGAGATGTCGGATGCCTCCGGCGGAGGTATTTCGGGCAAGATGAAAGGGCAGACGACGCCCTATCACATGCCGGTCGAGGATTTCATCCTTGGCGGGATGGTCGATGCGCTTGAACGGTCGAGCGATTTCGCCGCGCGGCAGGCGGCGGTGGCGGCGTGGAATGCGCGCGAACCGATCCTGAAGAAGGGGATTGCACTGACACCGGTGAAATTCGGCATTTCCTTCACGCTGACGCATCTCAATCAGGCCGGGGCGCTGGTCCATGTCTATCAGGACGGCTCGATCCATCTGAACCATGGCGGCACCGAGATGGGTCAGGGCCTCAACCGCAAGGTGGCGCAGGTGGCGGCGGCGGCCTTCGGCGTCGAGGTCGCGGCGGTGGCGATCACGGCGACGGATACCGGCAAGGTGCCGAACACCTCTGCGACCGCAGCCTCGTCGGGGTCCGACCTCAACGGGATGGCGGTCAAGGCGGCCTGCGACACGATCCGCGGGCGGATGGCGGCGCATCTGGCGCGGGAGCATCAGACGGTGCCGGAAGCGGTGCATTTCGAGGGGGCCCGTGTCTTTGTCGGCGGCGAGGACATGAGCTTTGCCGCCGCCGCGATGCGCTGCTATCAAGGCCGGGTGAGCCTGTCCGCGACCGGCTTCTACGCGACGCCTAGTCTGAGCTGGGACCGGATCACGGGGCGCGGGCGGCCGTTCTACTACTTTGCCTATGGCGCGGCGGTCAGCGAGGTCGTGATCGACACGCTGACCGGCGAGAACCGCATCCTCAGGGTCGATATCCTGCATGATTGCGGCACCTCTCTGAACCCGGCCATCGACATCGGCCAGGTCGAGGGTGGGTTTGTCCAGGGTGCGGGCTGGCTGACCACCGAGGAACTGGTCTGGGATGCGGAGGGGCGGCTTCGGACCCATGCGCCCTCGACCTACAAGATCCCGGCGGCCTCGGATCGGCCACGCATCTTCAACGTGGCACTCTGGGACGGGCAGAACCGGGAGGAGACAATCTACCGCTCGAAGGCGGTGGGCGAGCCGCCCCTGATGCACGGGATTTCGGCCTTCTCGGCGCTGGCCAGGGCCTGCGCGGCCGCCGGGCCGAATTTCCCCGACCTGCAGGCCCCGGCGACGGCAGAAGCGGTGCTGGCCGCGGTGAAACGGGCGCGCGG
>JBGSNN010000285.1:0-3869 GCA_041739655.1 Albidovulum sp.
TGGTTGTGCCGGTTTCGCTCGGCCCGCGCGTCCTGCGCGCCGAAACCGCCGCCATCGCAGCCCTGACGCTCTGGCAGGCGCATCTGGGAGACTGGCGGTGATCTTCCGCGAGGCCGGGAAGGCGGAGGCCGCCGAGATCGCACACTTCCTGCGCGGCCACCTCGACCGCGCGATGTTCGCGCTGTCCAACCTTGCCCATCACGGCATGGGCCGCGCCGGGCGGTATCAGATGCGCTTCTGGCTGAAGCGGACCGACAGCACCATCAAGGCCGCCGTCGGGCTCAGTGCGGCGGGCATGCTGCTGCCGGTCCTGCCCGGCGTCGGGCGGCACGAGATGGCGGATCTGCGCGCCGCCCTTGCCGGAGAGTGGATCGCCGGGATCATCGGGGTGCCGGATTGGGCGCGGTCGCTCCGCGTCGCTCTGGGTCTGCCGCAGACCGCGATCGAACATGCGGTGGAAGAGCCGGGCTTTGCGCTCGACCTTGCGGATCTGATCGTGCCGGACGCGCAAGGGCTGACGCTCTGCCGCCCCGGCGACAGGGACCGCGCGCTTCTCATCCTGTGGCGTGCCGCCTATCGCGGCGAGGTGATGGGAACGCCGCCTGACCGATGCGAGGCCGAGGCCGCCGAGGATATTGACCACAACCTCGCCCATGACAGTCACCGCATCCTTTTGAAGGACGGTGTGCCGGTGGCCACGACCGGGTTCAACGCGATCCTGCCGGAAGCGGTCCAGATCGGTGGCGTCTATACACCGCCCGAATTGCGCGGCCGTGGCTATGCCCGTGCCGCTGTCGCCCTGCATCTGACTGAGGCGCGGGCGGCGGGTATCCCGCGCGCGGTGCTCTTCGCGGCGAATGCGCCTGCCGCGCGCGCTTATCAGGCGATCGGCTTCCAACCGTCGGACCGGGCGCTCATGCTGTTTTTCCGTGACGGCACGAGCGTTCGCGCATGAGCTTTGTCCGCCCCGCCCTCGCGCGCCGCCTGCGGCGCTGGAGCGAACTGGCCGCAGCAATTCTCGCCGCTATCGTCGGCGGATTCGTCATGCGGCTTGGCGGATTTCTCTTCCTGCCGGTTGGCGCGCTCCTAATGCTTCTGTCGCTTGGATGGGCGATGACGGCGCTGCGCCGCCTGAGCTTCCAGCGCGACGTGGCAGCACCCGGCGTCGTTGAGGTGATCGAGGGGCAGGTCAGCTACTTCGGACCGAGTTTTGGCGGATTCGTCGCCCTTGACGACCTGACCGAACTGCGCCTTGCTGAATTTCACGGGTCCTTGCAGTGGCGATTGCGGACCGCCGCGGGTGAAGTGCTTCTCATCCCGACCGAGGCGGCGGGCGCCGAACAGCTCTACGATGCCTTTGCGACACTGCCGGGCATCGACATGGCCATCCTCGCCTTTGCGCTCAGGTCCGGAACCGCGACCTTGCCGCTCTGGCGTCGGCCGAGGACTGCACTTCCGGCCTGAGCAATCACGATTTGTCATGGCCGCGCGGCCGTTCCCGTGGCACCGCGGTCTTGACTCGCCGCACCGCGCGCTTCACGTCTAGCGCTCCTAGAACCTGATGAGACCGAGGCCCCAGATGTCCATTCCCCAGCAGGGCGGCGGCCCGATCGAACGGTTCGAGCAACTTGCCGAATACCTTGCCGATGGCTGCAAACCGAAAGCCGATTGGCGCATCGGGACCGAGCATGAGAAGTTCGGCTACTGCAAGGATACGCTCTTGCCCTTGCCCTATGAGGGGCCACGCTCGATCCGCGCGATGCTTGAAGGGTTGCGCGACCGCTATGGCTGGGCACCGGTCGAGGAGCAGGGCAAGATCATCGGTCTGGTCAAGGACGGCGCGAATGTCAGTCTTGAACCCGGTGGCCAGTTTGAGCTTTCGGGGGCGCCGCTCGGCTCGATCCACCAGACCTGCGACGAGGTGAGCGAACACCTGCGCGAGGTTCACAGCATCGCCGATGAGATCGGTGCGCGCTTCATCGGCCTCGGCGCGGCGCCGGTCTGGACGCATGAGCAGATGCCGATGATGCCGAAGGGCCGCTACCGGCTGATGAACGACTACATGGGGCGTGTCGGCACGCACGGCACGCAGATGATGTACCGGACCTGCACCGTGCAGGTGAACCTCGACTTCGGGTCAGAGGCAGACATGGTGCAGAAGTTCCGCGTGGCGCTGGCGTTGCAACCCGTCGCGACCGCGCTCTTCGCCAATTCGCCTTTCTTCGAGGGCAAGGTGAACGGCTTCAAGAGCTGGCGCAGCCGCATCTGGCGGGATCTTGATTCCGCCCGGACCGGGATGCTGCCCTTCGTCTTCGAAGACGGCATGGGCTTTCAGCGCTACGTCGATTACGCGCTCGATGTGCCGATGTATTTCGTCTATCGCGACGGCAAGTATATCGACGCGCTCGGCCAGAGCTTTCGTGCCTTCCTGCGCGGTGAACTGCCGGCGCTGCCGGGCGAAAAGCCGACGTTCTCCGACTGGGCGGACCATCTGACCACGACCTTCCCCGAAGCGCGGCTGAAGACCTTTCTTGAAATGCGCGGCGCGGATGGCGGACCCTGGCGCAGGCTCTGCGCGCTGCCCGCCTTCTGGGTCGGCCTGCTCTACGATCAATCCGCGCTCGATGCGGCCTGGGACATTGTCAAGGGATGGGATGCCGAGACGCGCGAGGCGCTGCGCATTGCGGCCTCGGTCGACGGGCTTCAGGCCGAGGCCAATGGCATCAAGATGCACGATCTGGCGCGCGAGGTGGTCGCACTCTCGAAGGCCGGGCTGAAGGCGCGCGCCGTTCCAGGCGCGGGCGGCATGGTTCCGGACGAGACCCATTTCCTCGACGCGCTTCAGGAAAGCGTGGACAGTGGCAAGGTTCCGGCGGATGAGCTTCTTGACCACTACCACGGCGACTGGAACGGCGACCTGAACCGGATCTACGCCGAATACAGCTACTGACGCGGCACGCGCGGGATGGTGGACGGGCTGTAGCCATCCTGCGCCAGCGGGTCCGGGCCATGGCTGTTCGGACCGTCCTCGCCCGGGGTCGCAAGCCACCAGATCAGGACGATCCAGCCGATCACGGGGATGAGCCAGATCAGCAGCCACCAGCCCGAGCGGCCGGTGTCGTGAAGCCTGCGAACCCCGACCGCAAGCGAGGGCAGAAACACCGCCAACGAAAAAAGTCCTGAGAGAATTTGGGGCTCTCCGCCGTGCATGGCGCCGCCGCCGACGCCGAAGATCACCGCGTCGATGATGCTCAGGACGATATGCGCCAGCATGTTAAAAAGAACGAACCACCAGTATTCGGCCCGGCGTGCGCGGCCCCTGAAGGTCGCATATTTGCCGAAGCAGGTTCGGACGGCTGTCGTGAAATCCATCTTGCGCCTCGTGACCGTTCTCGGAAAGGATCTCGCGCCGCGCGCCTTCTGGCAATGATCCACCTCCCGCTCGGCCAGAATTTGGCGAGGGTCGCGCTCATTTGCTGCCAATTCGCGGTTCTGTCCCGGCCTTCAGCCGTTCGATGTTCGGCAGGTGGCGGAAATAGACGAGCGTGGCGAGGATCACGACCAGATAGATCATCTGGCCATGGCCGAAAAGCGGTGCCCAGGCGACGGCCAGCAGCGCCGCGACAAGCGCCGCGAGCGAGGAGATGCGCCCGACCAGGGCGGTCACGAGCCAAGTCAGGCAGGTCGCGAGCCCCACAGGCCAGGCCAGAGCCAGAAGCGTGCCGAGGAAGGTCGCGACGCCCTTGCCGCCCTTGAAGCCCAGCCAGACCGGGAAGAGATGACCGAGGAAGGCGCCAAGGGCTGCCACCTGCGCGGCATCTTCATGCCCCGTGACCGCGCGCGCGACCAGCACCGCGCCCGCGCCCTTG
>JBGSNN010000301.1:0-1896 GCA_041739655.1 Albidovulum sp.
GCGGCCCCGGCGCTGACGCGCTTTGCCAATTCCTCGCCGCAGGGGTTTGTGAACGGCATCAAGGCGGCGCGGCAGCAGATCGTGGCGCGGACGGACGAGGACCGGGATGACTTCTTGCGGAAGCGCGGCTTCTCGAAGGCCGAGTCCGGCAAGATCATCGAGAAGGTGCTGATGGAAGAAGGCCGCCCGCCCGAGAGTATCTTCGACTTCGTGCAGGGGATAACGCGGCTTGCGCGCGCAGTTGGCTCGCCTCGGTCACCACGCCGCGCGCCTCGGTCGCGCTCGTCACCGGGTGGCACCAGATGACGGCGTGGTCGCTTTCGTCCCCGGCCAACACAAGGCGCTCGTCGCGGTCGAGGATCGCCAGAAGCTGGGGCGCGGTATCCAGAGCGATCCCCTCGGCATGGTCGATCGCGCCCTGCATGGCCTCGGCCAGCGTCGCGAAACGGGAGAGGACGAGCGGGGCGGCGCGGCCCGACATGAGATCAGCCGGTGCGCGGCGCGACAGGGTCAGGGCGAAGGGGTGACTGGGGTCAGCCTCGCCCGAGGGAAAATGCGGCGGGACGCCCCGCGCGTAGGCGGTCGGGTGGATCGGCAAGGGCATGTAGAACATGGGAGTATCTCCGACGGCGCGGGAAGCCTCTCTCCCCGCCTCATCCGTCAAAGACTGAACAGCCGCCCTCTTCCTCGAAGGGGCGGCGGCAGGTCTGTTGGCACCATCAGAGCTTGCCGAGGGCCCGCAAGCTCAGCTCCGTTCCGGCACCCACGATGATGTGGTCATGCAGTGTCAGACCGAGGTATTTGCAGCCCTTCTGGATCTCCTTGGTCATGCTGAGATCGGCCTCCGACGGCGTCGGATCGCCCGAAGGGTGGTTGTGGATCAGGATCAGGGCGCTGGCGTTCAGCATCAGCGCCCGCTTGATCACCTCGCGCGGATAGACCGGGACATGGTCGACCGTGCCGGTCGACAGGAGCTCATCGGAGATGATGCGGTTCTTGCGGTCGAGGTAGAGGACGTGGAAGCGCTCGACCTGTCCGCGGACGCTGAACGCGCAACAGTCCATCAGCGCCTGCCAGCTGCCGATGACCGGGTTCTGGCTGAGATAGCGGCCGAGGATGTCACGGGCCTCGAGGATGACGGTTTCTTCCTGGGGGGTCATGGGGGTCTCGCTGAACTTCGCACACCGAAGCCCCTGCCCGTTCGGGGCGGGGCCAGTGGCGCGCTGCTGGAATTGGTGAAAGCGCGACCGCCGCGCATGCGGGCGGTCGCTGTGTCGGAGCTTGCGTCAGCCGACGCGATCAAGGAGCTTTTTGGCGCGCCCTTCCATGTCGAGGCGGGCATCTTGTTGGGTCTTGTCGCGCGCGAGCCGCGTGATGCCCTGAACAAAGTCGAAGATGCTTTCGGGCGGGCGGCCCTCTTCCATCAGCACCTTCTCGATGATCTTGCCGGATTCGGCCTTCGAGAAGCCGCGCTTGCGCAGGAAGTCATCACGGTCCTCGTCCGTCCGCGCGACGATCTGCTGCCGCGCCGCCTTGATGCCGTTCACGAATCCCTGCGGCGAGGAATTGGCAAACCGTGTCAGTGCTGGTGCCGCCTCTTGGGCAAAGCGCGAGGCGGCGTATTTCGAGTGACGGATCTTGATCTCCTGGAAATCCTCGACACCCCAGAGGTTGCGGTTCTGGCATACCGCTCGCAGGTAGAAGCTGGCCATGCCGAGGGTCTTCGCGCCGACCTCGGAGTTCCAGCAGTAGAAACCCCGGAAATAGATGGGATGGTTGCCGCCCTCCCCAGACGGCATCGCAATGTGCCAAGAATGTGGAAGTGAGAGCCACAAAAGCGGAGAGGACGGCAAGATGAAGGATACAATAATCGGGGTGGATTTGGCAAAGCGGGTT
>JBGSNN010000339.1:0-36687 GCA_041739655.1 Albidovulum sp.
GTCCGGGCGCCGGGCTTCGGGCGACTGCGGCAGCGCAACGAGAAGCGCCGTCTCGACCGGGGTCAGCCGACGCGGTTCCTTGCCGAGCCAGGCGAGGCTTGCGGCCCGGATGCCTTCGAGATTGCCGCCATAAGGTGCGATCCGCAGGTAGAGATCGAGAATCTGCGACTTCGTCAGCTTGCGTTCGAGCGCCAGCGCCACACGCATCTGACGGAGCTTTCCGTCGATCTTGCCGATGCCGCTGTCTTCCAGGAGTCGTGCCACCTGCATGGTCAGGGTCGAGCCGCCCGATACGATCCGCCCGGCCAGAAGCGACTGCGCCGCGGCCCGGATCAGCGCGCGCGGATCGACGCCCACATGATCGAAGAAGCGCTTGTCCTCGTAGCCGATCAGCGCTTGCGTGAACAGCGGATCAACCGGACCGGGATCGAGCCGCCAGCGGCCATCGGCGACGGTGAAGGCGCGCAGAAGTGTGCCGTCACGGGCGACGACCTCTGCCCCGGTTTCGATGCTCAATGGCGGCAAGACGGTGCTGTCGATCCAAAGATCGACGGCATCCCGGGCCGCGCCGATCGCCAGCAGACATGCCGCACAGAGGACCGGGATGCGCCAGCTAACCATCCTGCACGTCCCCTGACCAGGGCCCCGGACAGTCCAGCCGCATCGAGTCTGCTGTCACCAGCGCGCGCATGTTATTGCGTCACGGTCACCCGGCCGGCCGCGGTCCGGGCACGGTAGTCGGGGCGGTACATATCCTCGACCGTCGCCGCCGGGTGGTGGAAGCTTCCCGGCGAGATGGCACGAAGGATATAGGCCAGCCGGAAGGCATCCGTGCGGGTCCAGTCCACCGCGGCAAGGAACCGGTCCTGCCGGAACTCGGTCATCCGTGTCTCCTCGACCGTGTCGAGCCAGGGCAGCGCCGCGATGTCGCCGGCACGCAGCAGCGCGGGGTTGTCGATCTCGAATCCGGCCGGCAGCGGGTCGTTGACCATCAGCCGTGCTTCGCCCGTGCCATGCGGCGTGACCTCGATCACCGCGACGAAGCGGCTGCCCTGCGCGACGGTCGAGATTTCCAGCGGTTCGCCGTCCATCGTGTAGTAGCTGCGCGTGATCGTGTAGCCGCGCCCGGCAGCGGGTTCAGGCTCGGCCGGAACGCCGAAGGTGGTCAGCGTGATGGCGGTGCCTTTGCCGGTGTCGTTGGTGATGCTCTGCGCGGCCAGAGCGTCGCCTTCGGAAAGCGCGATGACCGGCTGCTTGGCGGGCGTGCCATTGATGGTGAATCCCGTGGTGCCGGGACGGTCGATCAGCGCATGGGTGGCAAGCAGCGCCCAGGTCGCCTCCTGGGTGGAGAGCAGCGTGCCGATCAGGCGCGACGCCACCGCGTTTGACAGCCCCTCGGTGTCGATGGCCGTCGATCCGGCTTCGGCGGCGAGGGTCAGGAGCGCTGTCGCGTCGCGCAGGCGGGTGCCATAGTCGCTGCGCCAGAGCTGCGCGTCCTCCACCGCCGCGCGGTCGGCGACAAGCTGTGCTGCGCGGTTGAACATCGCATCCGCACGACGCTGATCGCCGTAAGAGGCAAGCGCCGCAGCCAGTTGAGCCGCGGCGATGGGGGTATCGAAGGCCTCGGCCTTCACATCGGCGAAGTAGCGCAGGTCGCCGACCGCCGCCGCCCCCTCGCGGGCAAGGACCATGAGCGCATAGGCATAGGGACCGCCGTCGTCGTCGAAATCGGGCGCGTAGTTGATCTGGTTCCTGAGGTTATCAAGCGCATTGCGGAAGGCGGTATCGGGGACCGCGTAACCCTGCGTGCGGGCCCGGCTGAGGAAGTCGGTGACATAGGCATCGAGCCAGAGGTCGCCGCTCTCGGGAGACCAGAGGCCGAAGGCGCCGTTCGAGGACTGGTTCAGCAGGATCTCCGAGATGCTCTCATCGACCCTCATGCGGATATCGCCGCCATGGGATGCCCCGAGGGCAGAGGCGACATCCTCGAAATAAAGCAAGGGCAGCGCCTTGGAGGTCAGTTGCTCGGTGCAGCCATAGGGATAGCTGTCGAGCGTTGCGAGAAGGCCCGGCGCGTCGAAGCGTGCCAGCGGTCCGGCCGTCAGCGTGGCGCGGCCGGTGCCGGGGACCAGTCCGGCGAAGGCGTTCTGATCGAGCGTGAAGGTTGCGCCAGCGGCCAGATCGAAGCGGTTTTGCCGCGCGATCTCGGGGTCATGCGCCTCGATCGGGATCGTCAGCGTCTTGACAAGCTGTTTGCCCGCCGGCGTCGTCAGTGCGATGCGCAGAGCGGCTTCGCCCTCCGCCCCGGCAGCCGCCAGCGGAACCGAGATCACGGCTTTCCCGAGTTCGGTGAGGTCAAGACCAGAGGGCGCCGATCCGAGCGTCAGGCCCTCGCCGGTCACGTCAAGTCCCACCCGTCCGGCCGGGCCGGTCGCGTGGACGATTTCGAGAAGAACGCGGCTTTGATCGCCCGGCGACAGGAACCGAGGGACCGAGGCGGTTACGACGATCGGATCGCGTACCAGAACCTCGGCCTGCGCCTGGCCGATGGCGGATTTCGACCAGGCGACGGCCATCACCCGAACCGTGCCGTTGAAGGACGGCAAGGCGAATTCGGTGCGGGCATAGCCATCAGCCCCGACGGTGAGAGGGCCGGAGAAATAGGCGACGAGGTCCTCGGTCGGCGGTGGTGCCTGCATCTTCAGCCCGCTTGCCGCATCGCCGCCCGAACGGATGGTGCCGGGCGTTCCATTGCTGCCGTCGATCAGGCGGCCGTAGATGTCGCGAATCCCGACGCCAAGCTTGCGCTGGCCGAAGTAGTGATCCTCCGGGTCCGGCGCGGTAAAGCCGGTGAGGTTCAGGATGCCGACATCGACGGCGGCGATGGTCGCATAGACGGTCTCGCCCCGGGTCGCGCCGTCAACCTTCAGCGCCACCGGAAGCGGGCCGCGCGGATCAACCTCGGGCGCGGCTTCCAGCGTCACCGCAAGCTTGCGTGCGCCCGGATCGACCGACGCGTGGGCGAGGCCGAGTGTCCGGGCCGGAATCCGTCCGGCCGCGGTGTCGAGCGGGCGGACCACCGAAGCTGTCACATAGGCCCCCGCCCCCCATGCGTCGGTCACCGGCAGGTCGATCAGGTTTTCGCCCGCCGTGACCGGCACCGCCTTCATGTCGATGAGCCGGTTCGAGAGGACAGCGATCAGCGCAATCCCACCGCTGCGCGGCTCGATCCGCACCTTCGCGGTCTCGCCGGGCCGATAGGCGGGCTTGTCGAGGGTCAGATCGAGCGTGTCAGGGGTCGCCGCGCTGTCGGCGGGCGCGTACCAGCCTGCGTAGAACTGCACCGCGCTCGCGGTGTAGGCCCCATCGGTCGCCTCGACCACAAGCTCGTAGTTGCCCCAGTCAACCGGGGCAGAGATGCCTTGCGGGCCATCCTGGGTCAGGGCCAGATCCCCGGAGCCGACCCGACTGCGGGTTGTCGTCACCTCCCAGTTCCACTGGCCATAGAGCGAGTACCATTGATAGTTCGTCTCAAGCCGGTTCAGCGTCCAGCGCACTCCGCGGGCCGCCGGTTTCTGGTCCGGGCCGATGGCAATCACCTGGAACTCTGCCTGATCGCCCTGGGCGACCACGCCACCCTCGAAACCCGGCCTGATGCCGAGAACCGGGGTGTCCGGCATAAGGCTCCGCGCGATGTCGCGTTCGACCGGCCGGCCGGAGCCTTCCTTCACGCGGACCGTCACACGCGCCTCAAGCGGGCGGTTCGCGGCCTCACCCAGATCTGGCAGCGTGACGGGCAGAGTGGCCCGCCCCGCAGCGTCGGTCACGCCTGCATCGGAAAGCGAGTCGCGGTAGGGTGAAAACGGGTCGTCGTAGCGCCCGAACCGATAGCCGGGGAAGGCGTCGAGCTCGCCCAGTGCCGTCAACCGCAGGTCGCCCTCGACCGCAAGTCCAGCACCCGGAGCGCCGAAAAGATAGCGGGCGTCAACCGTCAGGGGCTGCGTGTCACCCGGACGCATCGCGGCGTCCGGCAGCGACAGGGCAAAGTCGATGCGTTCGGGCAGGAAATCCTCGACCAAGAAGCTTTGCGCGGCAAGCACCGTTCCCTCTTCGAGGAAACTCTCGATCCGCCAGGTGCCGCGCGGGGCGTTCCCCGCCAGCGACATGCTGAAGGCGTGGCCACCTGCCCCCGCCTCGGGCGAGAGTACGCGGCTGTACTCGACGCCATCGGGGCGGACCAGGCGCGCGGTCAGAGGTAGCCCTTCCAGCGCGTCGGCCCTGCTGTCACGGGCAAGCATCGTGACATTCACCGTTTCACCTGCACGATAGGCGCCCCGGTCGGTCGACAGGAACACGTCGATCGCCGGCGCGGCCTCATGCCCCGCAACGCCGCGGTCCGAGAGGTCGAACTCGGCCTCCGAGAGTGACAGGAAGGCGAAGTCCTCGCCCTTGCCGACCGTGACCAGGGCAGGCGTCGCGCCGCCGGTTCCTGCGGCAAGGCCCGCATCCAGGCGGGCATAGCCCTGCGCATCTGTCGTCGCCGTGCCGATCACGGCATTGGCGCGCGATATGAGTGTGACCTCAGCCCCCGCGACCGCCGCCGCATCGGAAAGCGCGCGGACGAAGACATTGATCCCGTCCGCGCCACTCAGCGTGGTCAGGCCGAGGTCGGAGATCACGAACCACTGCGTCGCCGCTGGATGGTCATAGGGGTCAAGTCCCGGCACGGCAGCCTGAAGCGCATAGATGCCCGGCCCGAGATCGCGCAAGACCTCGTCCAGCGGCAACAGGGTGGTCACGTCGCGGTTCACCTCCATCGCGACCTCGCCCTTGCCGGTCCACACCTCCTCGGCGATTTCGGCCCTGAGGGTCTCGCTGGCCCAAAGATCGAGCGGGCGGCCGAAGTAGTCCGCCTGAATGGCGCGAATGAGGTTGCGGTCGGACATCCGCAGAAGCGTCAGGTCCAGCGTGCTGGCGTTCACCGTCTCGACCGGAATGCCGCCCTGACCAACCCGTGGCAGGACATAGGAGCGGCCGGGGAAGCGGGCATCGGGGCCGCGGTCACGCACATACTGCGTGATCGCAACGTCCTTGCTGAGCGTCTCGCCATCGGCCGAGGGCAGCCCTGCGCGGAAGGTCAGGGTATAGCGCCTGCCATGCTCGACCCCGGCGACGCAGATCTGGCGGCCCGAGGCATCGACCGAGAGACCGCTTTCAGGCACCTTCACGAAGGACGCATAGTCGGTTCCCGCGCGGATCAGATCGGACGTGAAGGTGGCGCAGATGCGCGGGCTCGCGCTGTCGCTTTCGACCTGCGTCTCAACGATACGGAAGCCGTATTTCGCGATGGCGTCGGCCAGCGCGCGCTCGGTATCGTCGCGCGGCTGGAGGTCGTGCGAAAGCCGCAGCGCCGGGATCATGTCGCGGCCGCGCTCCACGGTCTCAAAGGCGCGGGCAAGCGTGGCGAGCGCCGTCGCCCGCACCGGCCCGCTGTCAGTGCGAAGGTAGGCGTTGATCGACGCGGCGACGGCCTCCTCGGCATAGGCGCGGCGTTCGTTTTCGCTTTCTGGCGGGATGGCGAGAAGCAGATCGGCATAGTCCGACCATAGGCCGGCCTGATCGGTGAGGTTGATCGCGGCGCCGGTCAGGCGTGCCGCCGAGCGGCTGTCGCCGGACTGGCGCGCGGCGGTTGCAGCGTCAAGCAGGTCCGCGGCTGTCGAGGTGCCAGTGATATGCCGCGACGCAAGGCCACGGGCTTGGGACAGGGCGGCGTCGAAATCGGCGGGTGTCAGAAAATCCAGCTCGGCCGCCCGGATCGCGGCCATGCCCGCGCTGCCTGCTTCGGCATCGCGGATCCAGCCGGAGATCGCGCCCTGATAGGGATCCTGACGCCGGACATCGGATTTGAGGAAACAGGCGCTGGCGCGGGTGTTGAAGGTGAAGGCATGGCAGGCACTATCACCGAGGCACGCTGTCTCGCAGGCATCGCGTGTGGTGTCGAGGATCGATCGCAGATCCGAGCCGTAGAAATCAAGATCCTGCACGAGAATCGCGTGACGCGCGGGGATGTAGGTCCGGTCCTGCGCAGGCGCGACGTTTGCAAAGCAGATGACGGCAAGCAGAAGGGCCGGACCGGGCGCGCGCATGGAAAACTCCTTCGTGTGGAATGGCCCATGCTGGCACGCGGATGGCCGGATTCGCAAGCAAAGCCGTCACTGTCTGCGTTCAGACTTCCTTCACGGGCAGGCATCAGTTTGGGCGCTGCAGGTTTAGTGGTGGCGGTCTGGCGGCGCGGAGGCTGATTTGAGTTATCTGGAGAGGCTCGCGAATGAACGCCGCGGACGGCTTGCCGCCCAGCGCCTTCTGGAACAGAAGCAGCGCGAGTTGTTCGCCGCCAATTCCGAACTCGCGCGGCATGCGCGGACGCTCTCCGATCAGATCGTCGAACAACGCAACGGTCTGGAATCCGCCCGGCATGAAGCCGAAGCGCTGCGGGGAACCACCACACGGGCGCTGTCCGATCTGGAACGCGCCAACGCTGCCGCGCAGATTGCCGAACGCCGCCTGTGGGAGGCGCTCGAAACCATCCGCGACGGATTTGCGCTTTTTGACGAAGATCACCGGCTCATCGCGGCGAACGGGGCCTACCTGTCGATGTTCGGCCCTGACGTCACTTTGCCCGAGGGATGTCGCTACGATGAGGTGGTGGCACGTCTGTCGCAGCAGATCCTGCCGGAAGCGACCGCCGAGGACCGTCAGGACTGGCAGCACGAGATGGTCAGCCGCGTCGCGCAGGATGAGATCGCGCCGACGGTCATCGACCTTGCGGACGGGCGCCACTTTCGCCTGATGGACCGCCACGGGACGCTTGGCGATCTTGTCTGCCTCGCACGGGACATCACGCTGGCTGTGGCGCGCGAAGCGGAGCTGCAGGAGGCGCGCGACAGGGCCGAGGCGGCGAACCGGGCGAAATCCGCCTTCCTCGCCAACATGACCCATGAAATCCGCACGCCGATGAACGGTGTCGTCGGCATGGCGGACCTGCTCTGCCAGACCGATCTGACGGATGAACAGAAGCTTTGCGCCGAGACGATCCGCAACTCGGGCGAGGCGCTTCTGGCGATCATCAACGACGTTCTCGACTACTCGAAGATCGAGGCGGAAAAGCTCAAGCTTTACCCCGAGCCGTTCGATTTCGAGCATTGTCTGCATGAGGTCATTCTGCTTCTGCAGCCCTCGGCCAAGAACAAGGGCATCTCGGTTCTCGCCGACTACGACCTGTTCCTGCCCACGCGCTTTGTCGGCGATCGCGGCCGCATCCGGCAGATCCTGACAAACCTTCTCGGCAACGCGGTGAAATTCACCCAGTCGGGCCATGTCCTTGCGCGTGTGGTCGGGATCGAGAGGGACGACGGTCAGTTCGAGCTTCATGTCAGTGTCGAAGATACCGGCATCGGCATTGCCGCCGAGTATCTGGATCATATCTTTGGTGAGTTCAGTCAGGTCGAGGATCAGTCCAACCGGCACTTCGAGGGGACGGGTCTTGGCCTTGCCATCAGCCGGCAGCTTGTAGACCTCATGGACGGCAAGATGTGGGTTGAAAGCGAGGTTGGGCAAGGCTCCTGCTTCGGCTTCCGCGTCGTGCTGCCCGCCGCCGAGCCGGTGGTCCCCGCCCATGCGCCGCGCCGTCCGGTACTTCTGAAAGATGTGCTTGTCGTGACGGACGTCCAGCTCAACCGTATCATCCTGCAACGCCAGCTTGAGACCTTTGGTCTGACCGTCGCCTCGTGCCAGAATGTCGCCGAGGCAGAGGCTCTCACCGCGTCTCGGACCTACGATCTGATCGTGACCGAGTGCCACCCGACGCAATGCGACTGTCTAGCTTTCATCGACGGCCTCAGGGCGCAGGGTATACGGACACCGGCGGCGCTCATCATCGCCGAGACGATGGAGTCGACCGTGCGAGAGGACGTGCACGTGCTGTCGCTGCCGGTGATGCGGAGTGAGCTCTATCGACTTCTGGAGCGGCTTTCCTATCCGGACGCCCCCGGCGCGGCCCCATCGGCCGCGCCCGCAACCGAGATCGCCGGACCAGGGCCGAAGCGCCGGATGCGGGTGCTCGCGGCCGAGGACAATCGGACCAATCAGCTCGTCTTCCGGAAGATGGTCGACGATCTTGAGATCGACCTGATGTTCGCAAACAACGGACACGAGGCCCTGGACCTGTGGCAGAGCTTTCAGCCCGATCTGATCTTCATGGACATCTCGATGCCTGGAATGGACGGCCGTGAGGCCGCCAAAGCCATCCGGGCCGAGGAAGCGCGGAAGGGTATCGCGCCGATCCGGATCGTCGCTCTGACCGCCCACGCGATGGACGGCGACAGCGTGTCGATCCTCGCGGCCGGCATCGACGGCTACCTCACCAAGCCGCTGAAGAGGGCGTCGATCCTCGACGCACTGACGGCGGCGGCTTCGGACACAGTATGCCCGCCGCTGCGGCTGGCGGCCGCCGATCAGGCCTCGGTCAGAAGCTGAAGGAACCGCGGCCCGAAGCGTTCGGCTTTCTGCGGGCCCATGCCGGTGACGCGCGCAATCTCTGATAGCGACCGCGGGCGGATTTCGGCGATCTTGCGCAGGGTCGAATGGGTGCAGGAGAGGTATTTCCCGGTTCCGTCCGTGCCGCGCGACAGTTCGGACTGTGCCGCGATCAGCCGGTCGAAAAGCGCGCCCGCCTCGCGCCCCGCAAGTTTCAGTCGGGCGGGGTGCATATGTTCCGTGGCCCCGGCGATCACCTCCAGAAACGCTGCGCCATGGCTTTCGAGCTTTTTAGCGCCGACCCCGTTTATCCGGGCCATGTCGTCCAGCGAGCGCGGACGACGCTCGGCCATTTCGATCAGCGTCCGGTCGGTGAAGATCACATAGGCCGGCACCCGCGCAGCTTCGGCCAGTGCGCGGCGCTTGGCCTTCAGGGCCGAGAGAAGCGGCGCGTCCTCGTCGCTGACAAGCGTCCGGATCGCCGGGCCGGGGGGCTTGCGCAGCGTGTCCCGGCGCAGTGTGATCCCTGCTTCCGCGCGCAGGATCGGGCGGGCAGCCTCGGTCATCCGGAGGGCACCATGGCGTTCAGGGTCCGGGCGGACAAGGTCCTGGCCCATCATCTGCCGGAAGATGGCCTGCCATTCGCCCTTCGGCCGCGCGCGCCCGACGCCGAAGGTGGGCAGGCTGTCATGCGACCGTTCCCGTACCTTCGCGGTTGCCTCGCCGCGCAGGATGTCGATGAGGTGCATGGCGCCAAAGCTTTCGCCGGTGCGCAGGATCGCGGAAAGCGCCATGCGCACCGCCTCGGTCGCGTCGAACAGGTCCGGCGGCGTCGCGCAAAGGTCGCAGTTGCGACAAGGATCCGAGACCTCGCCGAAATAGCGAAGAAGTCGCTGCCGACGGCAGGCGGTCGCCTCTGCCAGCCCCAGAAGCGCGTTCAGCCGCGCATGATCGGCGGCCTTGCGATCGGCGGGGGCGAGGCCTTCGTCAATCTGTGTCCGGCGCAGGCGGATGTCCTCGGGTCCGTAAAGTGTGAGCGTCTCGGCGGGGGTGCCATCCCGGCCTGCGCGGCCGATCTCCTGATAATAGCCCTCGATCGACTTCGGCAGATCGGCATGGGCGACCCAGCGGATATCGGGCTTGTCGATGCCCATGCCGAAGGCCACGGTCGCGACCACGATCAACCCGTCGTCGCGCTGAAACCGCATCTCGACCTCGCGCCGATCCGCGGCGTCCATGCCGCCGTGATAGTGGCAGGCGGCATGGCCATCGGCGCGCAGCGCCGCGGCGAGGGTTTCGGTCTTTGCCCGGGTTGCACAATAGACGATGCCCGATTGCCCGCGCCGCGCCGCCGCGAACGACAGGATCTGGCGCCGCGGCTCGTCCTTCACCTCGAAGGCGAGGTGAATGTTCGGCCGGTCGAAGCCGCGCAGGAAGGTCTCGGGCGGCTTGCCGTCGAAGAGTCGCGTGACGATCTCGGCCCGCGTTTCCTCATCGGCTGTGGCGGTGAAGGCCGCAAGCGGCACTTTCAACGCGCGCCTCAGGTCGCCGATGCGCAGGTAGTCGGGGCGGAAGTCATGGCCCCACTGGCTGACGCAGTGCGCCTCATCGACCGCGATCAGGTTCGCGTTGATCCGCCGCAGCAGGGCGAGGGTTCCGCTTGAGGCGAGCCGCTCTGGCGCCATGTAGAGAAGCTTCAGCCGCCCCTCGTCGAGCGCCGCAAAGACGTCCTCGGTCTCTGTCTCGGTATTCCCGGAAGTCAGCGCGCCGGCCTCGACCCCGGCTTCCTTCAGGGCCCGGACCTGGTCGCGCATTAGCGCGATCAGCGGCGAAATCACGACGGTCACGCCGTCGCGCAGGAGCGCCGGCAACTGGAAGCACAGCGACTTGCCGCCGCCCGTGGGCATGATGGCAAGCGTGTTTCGCCCCGCCGTGACGGCGGCAACGATATCCGCCTGGCCGGGACGAAAGCTGTCGAATCCGAAGATGGAGGATAGAAGCCCCTCTGCCTGCCGCATCTGCTCTTGATCTTCTTATATGCCTGATCGGCAGACCATCCCACAGCGGCGCGGTCGGGGCAAGGCTCAGTAGCCGTAGAAGAAGCCGGCGTTGTTGATGAGGATGCGTTGCACGATGATCAGCGCGATGAATGCAACCAGCGGCGCGAAATCGATGCCAGGGGTCCGTGGCAGGAAGCGCCGGATCGGGGCATAGACTGGCTCAAGCACCCGGTTCAGCCCGTACCAGATCTGCGCCACCATCGGCTGGCGGGTGTTCAGCACGTTGAAACTGATGAGCCATGACATCACGATATGCGCGATCATGACGAACCAGATCACGTTGAGGATCAGCGTGAGTGCCTGAAACAGCGAAACCATCATCTTCTCCGACCAGTTGCCGCGGTCAGAGGTAAGGCCTGATCCCGTTGTCCGCAACCATGTAACGCGACGTCGCGGATTGACCTTGACGCAAGGCTCCGGCACCCGAGGGGGCAAGTGCAACCTCTCGCAAGGACCGCCGATGTACCCGTTCGTCCGCATGGTCAAGGAGATGTGGAAGTACCGCAACGCGGCGCCGATCGGTCTGACCGAGCCGCATGTGTCGCACCACATCTGCTGGCCCTGGGATCTCGATCTCTGGCTGGAGCTGAACAACGGGCGGACGCTCACGATCTATGATCTCGGTCGCCTGCCGATGGCGATGCGTAGCGGCTTTGTGCCGGTGATGAAGCGCGAAGGCTGGGGCATCACGGTTGCGGGCAATACCCTGCGCTACCGCCGCCGGGTCCGCGCGTTCCAGCGGATTGAAATGACCAGCCGTCTTATCGGCTGGGATCAGCGGTTCTTCTACATGGAGCAAAGCATGTGGCGACATGGCGACTGCACAAGCCACATGCTCCTGCGGTCGGCGGTGACGGACCGGAACGGGATCGTCCCGACCGCACGCGTCGCGGCGGCGCTCGGCCATGACGGTCCCGGCCCCGATCTGCCCGGCTGGGTCACGGCCTGGATCGCGGCCGACGCGGAACGGCCCTGGCCGCCAACGCGCTGAGCCTTGGCATCCGACCGGCGCAAGGCGGCGCTTGCGGAACCGCGGCTTTTCGGGCTTCATCGCCGCAAACGCGAGGGGCAGGCATGACGGTTTCGGCGAAGCGGCGCATCTGGGGCTGGTGGTTCTTCGACTGGGCAAGCCAGCCTTACAACACCCTTCTTCTGACCTTCGTGTTCGGCCCCTACTTTGCGGAAGTGGCGCGCGAACATTTCACGGGACAGGGGCTCGACCACGCGGCGGCGGGCGCTGCGGCGCAAGCCTACTGGGGATGGGGACAGGCCGCCTCCGGCATCATCATCGCGCTGCTCGCGCCGGTCCTTGGTGCCATCGCCGACGGCACCGGCAGGCGGATGATCTGGATCTGGATCTTCTCGGCCTTCTATGTCGTCGGCTCTGCGATGCTCTGGTATCTGGTGCCGGATCAGCCGGACCTTCTCAAGGCGATCATGTGGTTCGGCCTCGGTCTCATCGGCATGGAGTTTGCCACAATCTTCACGAATTCGCTCATGCCAGCCCTGGTCGGCGATGAGGACATGGGCAAGGTCTCAGGCTCGGGTTTCGCCTTCGGCTATGTCGGCGGCATCGTCGCGCTTGTCATCATGCTGCTGCTCTTCAACGAAAGCGCAACGACCGGAAAGACCCTAATCGGCATCGACCCGATCCTTGGTCTTGACGCCGCGACGCGCGAGGGGACACGCGCAGTCGGGCCGCTGACGGCTGTCTGGTACATCGCCTTCATGGTCCCGTTCTTCCTCTGGGTGCGCGAAGCGAAGGCCCCGGCGCGCCAATTCAGCCTGGCGAAAGCAATGGCTGACCTCTGGCATCTCATCAAATCGCTCCGGCGGCGCGAAAGCCTCGCGGCGCATCTGCTGAGTTCGATGTTCTATCGCGATGCGTTGAATGCGCTTTACGGGTTTGGTGGCGTATATGCGTCCGGCGTTTTGCTCTGGTCGGTCACCAAGATCGGCGTCTTCGGGATAGTCGCCGCGATTTCGGGGGCGCTTTTCGCCTGGCTCGGTGGCAAGATGGACAGCGCACGCGGGCCAAAGCCGGTGATGTCCTTGAGCATGTATGTGCTGATCGCGGTCTGCCTTGTCATCGCAGGAATGTCTCGCGACGCCATCTACGGGGTGCCCTTTGCCGAGGGTTCGCCGATGCCGGACTACATTTTCTACGCCTGCGGCATCCTGATCGGCGCAGCCGGTGGCGCCTTGCAGTCATCGAGCCGCACCATGATGGTCTACCACACGACACAGGACCGCGCGACGGAATCCTTCGGCCTCTATGCGCTCTCGGGCAAGGCGACAGCGTTCATCGCGCCGTTTTCGGTCGCGCTGTTCACGACGATGACCGGGTCGCAGCGGCTTGGCATCTCGATACCGTTGATCGCACTCTTTCTGGTTGGCATGATCCTTCTCAGACGGGTGAAGCCATTTGGGGAGAGACGATGATCCACCGCCTGCCTCTTGCTGTCGTCGCCCTTCTCGGCCTCGCGTCGGGCGCCTTCGCGGCGCCGCTGGCCAAGGACCTCTTCGGCGCCCAGCAGCGCGCCTCGGAGCAAAGATCGCAGCCGATTGGCACCTACGCCAAGGGTTGTGGCGCCGGGATGGTGCAACTGCCGGAAAGTGGACCGACCTGGCAGGTGATGCGGCTCAGCCGGAACCGGAACTGGGGCCAGCCGGAACTGGTGCAGTACCTGATGGAACTTTCCGCTGCGGCGCGCCAGGTCGGCTGGGCCGGGCTCTACATCGGAGACATGAGCCAGCCGCGTGGCGGGCCGATGAGGACGGGCCATGCGAGCCATCAGATCGGTCTTGACGCCGATATCTGGATGCTGCCGCCCGCGCGGCTCACCCTCTCGCGGCAAGAGCGCGAGACGATCAGCTCCATCTCGATCCGGACCGAGGACCAGACCCGCATAAACGGCAACTGGACGGGCGCGCATCAGGCGCTGCTGCGGCTGGCGGCCTCTGATCCGCGCGTTGATCGCATCTTCGTCGCGGCGGCGGCCAAGATCGCGATGTGCAAGACGGCGACGCGCGCCGACAAGGCCTGGCTGCAGAAGATCCGGCCGCTTTACGGCCACAACACGCATTTCCATGTCCGGCTGAAGTGCCCGCAGGGCGCGCGTGGATGCGAGCCGCAGAAGCCGACGGTGGCGGAGTTGTCCAAGGGAGGTGACGGCTGCGACGAGACGCTGAACTGGTGGGTGACGACCTATCTCGAAGAACTGAGGCACCCGCCGAAGCCGTCGAAGAAGAAAGGACCGCGTCCGAAAACCGCGCGCGAATACACCATGGCCGATCTGCCCAAAGCATGTTCCGGGGTGCTTGCCTCGGACTGAGCGCGGTCGCCGCGCTCGGTCTCGCCACAATGACCTCGCCGCAAGCCGTCGAGACCGGCGTCTTTGTCTGGCGCGCGGAGATCCCGGAACTCGGCGGTCTGTCGGCGATCGACCTTGCAGCCGATGGCCTCGGCTTCGTCGCAATATCGGATCATGCCGCTATCTTTTCGGGTCGGCTACGCCGGGGCGACCGGGGCGAGGTGACGGGCATCGATCTCGGGTCGGAAAGGCCAGTCATCCCCCTGTCGCATCATGGCACGCCGGTTCAGGGTGACATGCAGGACGCGGAGGGCGTCGCCGTTGCACCGGACGGGACCCTTCTTGTGTCTTATGAGACCGAGGACCGCATCGTTCACTACAGCGCCAACGGGCGCACATGGCTAGGCGAGGATTGGCCGCGCGCGTTCAAGACTTTCGCGATCAACGCCGGGATCGAGGCGCTTGCCATCGACGCGGACGAGCGGCTTTGGGCGATGCCGGAAAGGTCGCTGGATCTCGCGACGATCCCGGTCTTCCGCCGCGTGGGAACCAGTTGGAGCCAGCCTCTCGCGCTGCGACGGGACGGGACCTGGCGACCCGTGGGCGCGGATTTCGGACCGGACGGGCGGCTTTACCTTCTTGAGCGCGACTACTGGCCGATCCTGGGCTTCATGAGCCGCGTCCGCCGCATCGCGTTCGACGGAGACCGGGTGATGGCGGATGACGTGGTCGTTCAGTCCGAGGCGGGGCGCTACGACAACCTCGAGGGTCTTGCCGTCTGGCAGGACGGCACCGGTGCGATTCGCCTGACGATGATCTCGGACAACAACTTCCTGCCAACGCAACGGACCGAGATCGTCGACTACCGCCTGCCGCAATGACTTGACCGGCGCGCATCGAGGGCGTAGAGGCCGCGCGTTCCGGCACGGGCCGGAGCCAAGTCTCCGCCACCTTGTCAAAACGGAAAACGAAGCATGACACGCAGCCTGATCCCCGGCATTCTTGCCATGGCCATCATCGTGGTGGCCTCCAACATCCTTGTGCAGTTCCTCTTCAGCCAGTGGCTGACCTGGGGCGCCTTCACCTACCCGTTCGCCTTTCTCGTCACCGACCTGACGAACCGCTTTCAAGGGCCCGCCGCCGCGCGCAAGGTTGTGGTCGCCGGTTTCGTCGTGGGTGTCCTCTGTTCGCTTGTCGGCACGCAGATCATCGGTGCGTTCGGCCCGCTTGTGACGCTGCGCATCGCGCTTGGGTCAGGTCTTGCATTCCTCGTCGCGCAACTCATGGACGTGCATGTCTTCAACAGGTTGCGCGTCGGACGCTGGTGGCGGGCGCCTCTGGTTTCAACCTTGATCGGTGCCTCCCTCGATACCGCGATCTTCTTCACGGTCGCGTTCTCGGCCACGCTCGGCTTCCTGGAACCGGCCAATGACGTCACCTGGGCGGGCGCGCCGCGGCCGCTTCTGGGCGCCGGTCCTGTGGCGCCGCTCTGGGTGTCGCTGGCGACGGCGGACTGGCTGGTAAAGCTGGCGCTCGCATTTGTGGCACTGGTGCCGTTCCGGGTAATTCTTTCGAGAGTGACGGCAAAAGTTGCGTAAAAATGTTTGACAGGCACAAAATCTGTGGCAGCCTGTGGATAACGGCAACGCAGAGAAAGGAGGTGATCCAGTGTCTAGAGTGATATTGGAGAGAGGTGTCGGGACAGTCAGGGGGGCCGTGGCCTGAGGGCAGACCCAAGGGCTCTAGAACCCTGACTGGGCCTTGTCGATCTTCGACACCCTAACTGGCCCATCTCCGTAGATCTCGGAGGGCCGCTCCTACCCGGAGCGGCCCTTTCCGTTTGCGGACATCTGCGATGCACAACCAAAATGCAGGGCGTCAGCATCGGGCGCAGACGCACCGAAGGTCAGGTCTTTGCGGTGCGGACCGGACTGGCGAGCGGCCGCGATTGCTGTCAGAGTGTCGCCATGCTGGGCTTGGCAAGCCGATCTCTGACTTTGGGGAGGTTCCGATGAGAAAGCCACGAGTGACCTATTTCGATTTCGCCGGGAGCCGCGGAGAGGAGGTGCGCCTTGCCTTCGTGCTTGCAGGCGTCGACTTCGACGACAACCGCATTTCTCGGGAAGACTTCGCGCGTCTGAAGCCCGACTTTCCGTTTCCCTACCTTCCGGTCCTTGAGCTAGACGGGCACGGCGTCTTTTCCCAGACCAATGCCATCCTGCGGCTGGTGGGGCGGCTCTACGGCCTTTATCCCAGCGACCCGTACGAGGCTGCCCGCCACGACGAGGTGATGGAAGCAGTCGAGGATCTGAGGCACCGGATTCTCCCAACGATGCGGATCACCGATCCCGTCGCGAAGGCGGCGGCGCGCGATGCCCTGGCGCGTGATTTCATGCCGCTTTGGGGCCGCGGCGTGGAGCGCCTGATTGGCCCTGGTCCGTTCGTCGGCGGCGACCATCCCGGCGTCGCGGACATCAAGCTGTTCCTTATCGAGAAGTGGATCAGCAGCGGCGGTCTGGACGGATTTCCGCAAGACATGTTCGAGGCATTCCCAAAACTGACGGCACTCGCCAACGGCATCCGACGGCTGCCGGGCGTCGCGTCTCGATACGCGGCGGCCGGCTAATCTGACCCGCGGCATCCATTCCGTTCGGCACGGACGCGCCGCATGATGGCCCGTCTTGTCGCTGCCGCTTCGAGGCGCCATGATCGCGGCCTGTCGCAGGGCTGGGCCAGGGACCAATGCTTCGTATCACCGACGAGATCACGCTTGCCGACTGGGAACTGACCGAGAGCTTCTCACGCGCGTCCGGGCCGGGGGGACAGAACGTCAACAAGGTCTCCACGGCGGTCGAACTGAGGTTCGAAGCGGAGCGCAGCCCGCATCTTGCGCCGCCGGTCAAGGCGCGGCTGAAGCGGCTCGCGGGCAGGAAATGGACCAACGAGGGCGCCATCGTCATCCGCGCCGAAGAAACTCGCAGCCAGCTGCGCAACCGCGAAATCGCGCGCGAAAGGCTGGTCGAGATGATCCGCGCCGCCCTCGTCGCCCCAAAGACGCGGCGACCGACGAAACCGACGCTTGGCAGTCAGCGCCGTCGGCTCGAGGCGAAGGACATCCGCGGCACGGTGAAGTCGCTGCGCGCCAAGATCGAGCGTGACGAAGGCTGAGCCTGACCAATCGCCACAGGTCCGGCGGACCGTCGCCGAGAGCATCTCCGGATCAAATTCAGGCGGAGCGGACCCGCGAACGTCGCTCTGCCGGGCGTTCTGTCTCTGGCCGGGCTGGCGTGCCCGGCAGGAAAGCCCGCGTGCATCACCGGAACCAGTGTGGCCACGACGCGCAGTCGTGTGGCTTACCTCCGGATCAGGCGATGTCGCCGGGGCCGGGCGCGCGCTTGTCGCCGGTGACCATGGCACGGGCAAGATTCTCGTGATGGCGGAGCGAAACCAACACTACACCACCCACATGCAGTACGATCAGCAGGAGCAGCAGGTTCGCGAGCGCCTCATGCAGGTCCTTGAGCAGACCCTCGGGCCCTTCCGCCTCGCCCCCGTCGTCGTCGGCTTGGGCAGGCGCCACGATCTGCGGCAGATCGGGCAGCATCGCGACGCGCGCGGGCCTGTCCATCAGCCACCCGGTGAAGGCGGTGCCGGAAAGGGTGACGAGCAGCGCGGCGATCATCGCCGCCCCGGCCGGGTTGTGGCCGAGGTATCGCCGTTCTCGCCCGCGGAGCATGTCGCCGACAAAGGACAGCGTGGCGCGCGGGCCGCGCAGAAACTGCGTGAAACGTGCGTAGCGGCTGCCGATCAGCCCCCAGACGACGCGGAAGGCGACAAGACCCGCCACCGTGTAGCCCGCGATGGTGTGCAGCGGCTCGAGTTCGTCGGCCGTCAGCCATGCCATCGCGAAGGCGGCCACGAGCGCCCAGTGAAAGATGCGGACGAGCGGATCCCAGACCCGAACCTTGCCCTGCGCGCCGACCCCGGCCGGGCCCTTTCCATGGGCAAATGCGTCAGTCATCGCTCTGTTTCTCCTTGCCCTGCGAGGAAGGACGATCATCGACGTCATCGTACTCAAGCTCGATCACCTTGAGCGTTCCTGGATGGACTGTCGCCTCGATCCGTCGGCCCTCGGCATCGTTTCCCTTGATCTCGTAGCAGCCATCGTCGATCTTGATCCGGCGCACCGTCCAGCCGTTTTCCTCGGCAAGACGTGCAACGGCGTCTCGCGGCTGCCAATCCGTCATCGGAACAAAGCAGTCGTCGTCGGCGAACGCCGCCCCGGCCGGAAGGGCCGCAAGAAAGCCAAGAATTGTCAGTGCCTTCTTCATGGGCCAAACTCCAGGTTGCGGCCGTCTTGCTGCAACTCATGCACGGCGAAGCTGACGGGAGCCTGAAGGCAGCGTCTTGCCAGCGTCAGCGTCGCGTCAGGCTGAGCGGTCATGCAGGGCCAAAAGGAAAGGAATTGCAGCGGCGATGCGCATCCTGCTGATTGAAGACGACAGGGTTCTGGGAACCGCCGTGCGGGATCAGATCGCCGGGGACGGCCAGTCGGTGGACTGGGTCATGCGCCTCGACGCGGCTGGTGATGCCCTGGCCGGTACGGCCTACGATCTGATCCTGCTCGACCTCATGCTGCCGGACGGCCGCGGCATCCCCTTTCTAAGGCGTCTGCGCGCCCGGGGTGACGTGACGCCGGTGATCATCCTCACCGCGCTCGACCAGATCTCGGACCGGATCGACGGGCTGAACGCCGGGGCCGACGACTATCTCGTGAAGCCCTTTGATCTGGCCGAGCTGTCGGCGCGGATCGGATCGGTCGCGCGCCGCTACTCCGGCAATCCGAACCCGATCATTTCACATGGCCCGCTCGACATAGACCTCGCGTCTCGCAGCATCCGGCGCGATGGCAAGACGGTGCAGTTGACAGCCCGCGAATGGGCCCTGTTCGAGACGTTCCTTGCGCGCCCAGGCCAGCTTCTGTCCAAGGCGCAACTGGAAGACAAGCTCTACGCCTTCGACGCCGAGGTGGAGAGCAACACCATCGAGGTCCATGTCAGCCGTTTGCGCAAGAAGCTTGGGGCGGGTGTCATTTTGACGGAGCGGGGCCTTGGCTACAGGTTGGGCGCACCGTGAGGTGGCCGCGCAGCCTTCAGGCCCGGCTGGCGCTGACCCTCGGCGTCCTGCTGTCGGTCCTGTGGATTGCCGCCGCGTCGCTGACGGCGGTGATTCTTCGCCAAGAGATGAACGAAGTCTTCGATTCCGTGCTTCAGGAAACCGCACAGCGCCTGCTGCCGCTCGCCGTCGTGGATATCGTTGGACGGGAAGACGATGGCGTCACTCAGCGCCTTGGCACGATCCGGGTGCATGACGAGCTTTTCACCTATATCGTCCGCGACGCCGAAGGACGAATCCTGCTGCAATCGCACGCAGCGGACCCTGCGATCTTCCCGGCCTATGACGGGCCAGGCTTTCGCCAGACCGCGACCCACAGGTTCTACAATGATGACGCCCTGCAAGGCAGCGTCCGGATCTCGGTCGCTGAACCGCTGGACCAACGCGCGGAGGTCGCACGCGATATCCAGATGGTGCTGGGTGTGCCGATCCTGGTCGTGATCCCCGTCGCGTTGCTGGCGATCATCCTCGCAGTGCGGGCCAGCCTGGCGCCCCTGCGGCATTTTCGGGAAACGTTGGCGGCCCGTAATGCTCAGGATCTTTCGCCGGTCCCGGCAGGCGATCTACCCGCCGAAATCAGTCCTGTGGCGGGCACTCTGAACGGTGTTCTGGGTCGGCTGAAGGCGGCTTTCGACGCCGAGCGCAGCTTTGCTGCCAATGCCGCACACGAATTGCGCACCCCGCTTTCGGGCGCCATAGCGCAGGTACAGCGGCTGCAGGTGGAAACGAAAGATGTCAATGCGGGTCGAAGGGCCGCGGAGATCGAGGTGTCCCTGAAACGCCTGACGAGGATTGCGGAACGTCTGCTGCAACTCGCGCGCGCGGAAGGCGGCCCATTGCAGATGGATCGGACTTCGGATCTTCGCATCGTCGCGCGCCTGATCGTGGACGAAATAGAGCGGTCGGCGCCCGCTGGCCAGATCAGGCTGACCCTGCCGGAGCAACCGGTCCTGTCGGATCTGGACCCCGATGCCTTCGGGATCGTCTGTCGAAACCTTGTTGAGAACGCATTGCGTCATGGCGCGCCAGGTGGCCCAATCGAGGTGACACTGGCTGAGAACGGCATGTTCAGTGTCTTAAACGATGGCCCCGTTGTTCCGGCAGAAACGCTCGACACTCTGACCATGCGCTTCGAAAGAGGCGGCACCGGCACCGAGGGCAGCGGCCTCGGCCTCGCCATCGTTACTGCGATTGCGGACCGGATCTCGGCACCGCTCATCCTGCGGTCGCCTAGACCCGGCACGTCTTCCGGCTTTGAAGCCTCTCTAGTTTTGCCGATTGAGTCGCACTGAAGAGTGTCGGCTTGATCGGATGGTCGGGGCGAGCCTGCCCCGCGATTTCGACGCGCAGACCCGAGCAGCTCATTGGTTTTTGCCATTCCAATAGTCTTTTTCTTCTGCTAGCAAGCGCCCGTTCGGCGTGATCGTCCCCGCCCTCCGGTTTTGTGCCGGGCAAAACTTGGCGAGACTGCCGTGCATTCAGGTCAACACCAATCTCTGGGGGATCGGACTGTATGCGCAGTCAGATCGAGTTCTTGAGTCGCAACGCACCATGGCTTCTTGCCGGGTTCCTGCTGACGTTCTCGTCCAGTTTCGGCCAGACCTTCTTCATCGCGATCTTCGCAGGTGACATCCGGCAGGAATTCGGCCTGTCGAACGCCGGCTGGGGCGGAGTCTATGCCATGGCAACGATGGCCTCGGCCGCTGTCATGGTCTTCGTCGGCGGACTGACAGACCGGTTCCGGGTGCGCGTCATCGGCCCTGTCATCCTGGTAAGTCTTGCGGCCGCAACAACCCTGATGTCGCTTTCGACCGGGATGGTGGCCCTCACCGTCGCAATCTTCCTGCTCCGGCTGATGGGTCAGGGCATGATGGGCCACACCGCAACGGTGGCGATGTCACGTTGGTTTGTGGCGACACGCGGCCGCGCGATTTCCATCGCCGGTCTTGGCGTCGCGCTGGGCGAGGCGATGCTGCCCCTGGGCTTCGTGGCGCTGATGGGCTGGTTCGACTGGCGGACGCTGTGGCGCATAGCCGGCGTGCTGCTGCTGTTGGCGGCACTTGTCGTGTTTCTGATCCTGAAGGCCGAGCGTACGCCCCAGGCCATGGTGTGCGAAAGTAGCGCTGTCGGCATGCTTGGGCGCAACTGGACGCGGATGGAGGCATTGCGGCACTGGCTTTTCTGGCTGACCCTGCCTGCGCTCGTTGGCCCGGCCGCCTGGAACACCGCTTTCTTCTTCCATCAGGTGCATTTCGCGCAGGCCAAGGGGTGGGCACATTTCGACCTGGTGGCGTTGTTTCCGATCTTTACCGTGACTGGCGTCGCCAGCATGTTGCTGACCGGCTCGCTGATCGATCGGCTGGGCTCGTCCCGGATCGCGGGGGTCTATCTCATTCCGGTGGCCGTCGGATACTTTCTGATCGGGTCGGCCCCGAGCCTCGGCATCGCAGCGGTCGGGCTGATCTTCATGGGGCTTTCGGTCGGCGCACACTCAACCATGAGCGCGGCCCTTTGGGCAGAGGTTTACGGCACGGCAAATCTTGGTCGGATCCGGGCGATGACCGGGGCCTTCATGGTTCTTGGCACCGCGCTCGGCCCTGGTATCTGCGGTTGGCTGATCGACAGGGGGATTGATCTGCCGCAGCAGGCCTTCGGCATCAGTGCCTATTTCGTGGTCGCGGCCGGTCTCGCGGCCATCGGGGGCCGCAAGGCGGCACGGTTCCTCTAAGACCCGGCCAGAGCAAGAGCGCGCGCATTAGGACCATCATGAGAATGATCCGGGCGATCTGCGCTCTTGCAACTTTTTGCGCCAGCTTGGCGACCCACTGATTGCGCGCCTTCAGGCTTGACCATGGCAGTGGTCCGGGGCCCGGACTCGCCGCGATGCTGCGCGATGCGAACCCCGAGATTGCCCTCTACGACCGTACTACGCGCCCGATCTGGCGGGTCTGACGCGGCAGTAAGAGGTCATCATCTGTTAAGAGGTGGCGGAGCACTGCCGCCCTAAAGCCCGGACCTGAACCCCATCGAGATGGTCTTCGCCAAGCTCAGCACCCCATTCCGGAAAGTGGAGGAACGCACCATCGACGCCTTTGCATCACACGCGTGCCAGAACCACCTTCGACATGCAGCATATGCTTCAGTCCAAATCAGACAGGCTCTGGTCGCGGCGGCCACATCCGCAGGGCGCTTGCCGAAACGGCGGGCGCAGCTTTTAAGCTGCGCCCGCCACTATCTCGACCAAAACGGATCAGGCCGCCAGATCGAAACGGTCGGCGTTCATCACCTTGGTCCAGGCCGCAACGAAGTCCTTCACGAATTTCTCCTTGGAGTCGTCTTGGGCATAGACCTCGGCATAGGCGCGCAGGATCGAGTTCGATCCAAAGACCAGATCCATCCGTGTCGCCGTCCACTTGACCGCGCCGGTCTTTCGGTCGCGCACCTCATAGGTGCCGTTGCCGACAGGGTGCCAGCTGTTGCCCATATCGGTCAGGTTGACGAAGAAGTCGGTGGTGAGGGCGCCCTCGCGGTCGGTGAAGACGCCGTGCTTCGTCGCGCCATGGTTGGTGCCCATGGCCCGCATCCCGCCGACAAGGACCGTCATCTCATTGGCAGTCAGGCCCATGAGTTGGGTCCGGTCGAGCATCAGTTCCTCGGGGCTGACGGCATAGTCCTTCTTCAGCCAGTTGCGGTAGCCATCGGCGAGCGGCTCCAGGACGTCGAAAGACTCGGCATCGGTCTGCTGATCCGTCGCGTCGCCCCGGCCCGGCGCAAAGGGAACTGCGACGCTGAATCCTGCGGCCTTGATCGCTTTCTCCACGCCCACATTACCGGCAAGCACGATCGCATCAGCAAGCGATGCCCCGGCGTCCTTCGCGATTGGCGCAAGCACCGAAAGCACCCGTGCCAGTCGCGCGGGCTCATTGCCTTCCCAGTCTTTCTGTGGCGCCAGACGAATCCGCGCGCCATTGGCACCCCCCCGCATGTCCGAGCTGCGATATGTCCGCGCGCTGTCCCATGCGGTGGCCACCATGTCGGCGAGCGAAAGGCTGCTCTCTGCGATCTTGAGCTTCAGCGCGTTGACGTCGTAGGAGGTCGAACCGGCGGGAACCGGGTCCTGCCAGATCAGGTCTTCGGCCGGAACGTCGGGCCCGATGTAGCGCGCCTTCGGTCCCATGTCGCGGTGGGTCAGCTTGAACCAGGCGCGCGCGAAGGTGTCCTTGAAATAGGCCGGATCGGCCATGAACTTCTGGCAGATCGCGTTGTAGATCGGGTCGACCTTCATCGCCATGTCGGCATCCGTCATGATCGGGTTGTGACGGATCGACGGGTCAGAGGCATCAACCGGCCTGTCCTCTTCCCTGATGCTCACCGGCTCCCACTGCCAGGCGCCCGCAGGGGATTTACGAAGCTCCCATTCATGGCCGAAGAGCATCTCGAAATAGCCCATGTCGAACTTGGTCGGATGCGTCGTCCAGGCGCCTTCAATCCCTGAGGTCATGGCCTTGCTCGCGAGGCTTTGCATGTTCGGGTTCGCCCAGCCAAAGCCCTGCGCCTCGACGTCGGCTGCTTCCGGTTCGGGGCCAAGAAGCGCAGCATCGCCGTTGCCGTGGGTCTTGCCAACAGTGTGCCCCCCAGCAGTCAGCGCGGCAGTTTCCTCATCGTTCATCGCCATGCGCGCGAAGGTCTCGCGCACCTGCGCGGCGGTCTTCATCGGGTCCGGTTTGCCGTTCACACCTTCAGGGTTGACGTAGATCAGGCCCATCTGCACGGCGGCCAACGGGTTTTCCATTGTGTCGGGCTTGTCGACGTCAGCGTAACGGCCATCAGACGGAGCAAGCCATTCCTTCTCGGCGCCCCAGTAGGTGTCGATCTCCGGATGCCAGATGTCTTCCCGGCCGAAGCCGAAGCCGAAGGTCTTCAGACCCATGCTCTCATAGGCGATATTTCCGGCAAGGATGATCAGGTCCGCCCACGAGATCCGGTTGCCATATTTCTTCTTGATCGGCCACAGAAGGCGCCGGGCCTTGTCGAGACTGGTGTTGTCCGGCCAGGAATTCAGTGGCGCAAAGCGCTGGTTGCCGGTGCCGCCGCCGCCGCGGCCATCGGCCAGACGATAGGACCCCGCCGCGTGCCAGGCCATGCGGATGAAAAGACCACCGTAGTGGCCCCAGTCCGCCGGCCACCAGTCCTGACTGTCATTCATCAGGGCATGGATGTCTTTCTTGATCGCGTCGTAGTCCAGCTTCCTGACTTCGTCATGATAGCTGAAGTCCTTGCCCATTGGGTTGGTCTTGGTGTCGTGCTGATGCAGGATGTCGAGGTTCAGCGCATTCGGCCACCAGGACATGACCGAGGTGCCCATCGCCGTCATGCTGCCATGCATCACAGGGCACTTGCCGCCGCTCTTCACGTCGTTTCCGTCCATCTTCTTCTCCAATTTGGCTGCGTTCGGATTCCGGTAGCCCCTGCAACGGTGCGGATGTGGTCCAGACAGCGTCGCGCGGCATTTGCTATTTGGCATCTTAGCAGAATTGAGCAATTAGTTTAACTTGAATATTCTGATTGTAACGATAAGAATTGATTATGATAAGCATGACACTGAAACAACTGCGCTATGTCGAAGCGCTTGCACGTCACGGCCATTTCGGCAGGGCGGCAGAGGTGTGTTCCGTCACGCAACCGGCCTTGTCGATGCAGGTCAAGGAACTGGAGAGAGCGCTTGGCACCGCTTTGTTCGAACGCGGGGCGCGCAGCATCCGGCTGACCGGATTCGGCGAAACCTTCGTCGCACGGGCGCGGAACATCCTGCGCTCGGTCGAAGAACTTGAGGATATTGCCCGGTCTGCGGGGGAGCAACTTTCCGGCCGGTTGAGGCTTGGCGTGATTCCGACGATCGCACCCTACCTCCTGCCGGCGATCATCGCTGAACTCGCGCGGATCAGCCCCGACCTTGATTTGCACCTGCGGGAAACCACAACGCAGAAACTTTTGCAGGAACTGGCGGACGGGAGGTTGGACACGGCCCTCGTCGCATTGCCGGTTTCGGAACCATCCCTGATGGAGGTGCCGCTGTTCTCAGAACATTTTGTTCTGGTTCGCCACCGCGATGAGGCCGAAAAGCCCGTACCGAGCCGCGACATGCTGCGTGAGATGCGGCTTTTGCTGCTGGAAGAGGGACATTGCTTCCGCGATCAGGCTCTATCATTCTGCGACATGGGGCAGTTCCGGCCGAGGGAGCTTCTGGACGGCAGTTCGCTAGCCACGCTGGTGCAGATGGTCGGGGCGGGAATCGGCGTGACGCTGATCCCGGAAATGGCGGTGCCGGTGGAAACCCGTTCTGCGCCCGTCGCGGTGTCGCGGTTTCCGCCGCCGCAACCGTCACGCACGATCGGGATGGTCTGGCGCCGGACCAGCCCCCTGACACGGCAGCTTCTTCAGATCACCGATGTGGTGCGCAGTGCTGCAGAGGCTTGCGGTCTGACCTGCCCCCCGGTTGCCCCTCGCTGAGAGCGGGGTCCCCGAGGGCGCAGCGCAACGATCCTGTCCTTGGCGCCTTGTTCCGGCAGGTCAGACGAAGCGGTTGACGTAGTTCTCCAGCACCTCTTGCCGACCGGATTTCGGACTGGGGTTGACATTGTCGCGCAAGACCCGTGCCTGGATTGCCGCGAGATCGCTCGACAGCATCGCCTGCGCCTTGGGGTCCTTCCAGCCAGCATAGCGCGCATCCAATGCGCGTTCGAGCCCGCCGTCTTCCAGCATGGCGGCCGCCGCCTTCAGGCCGCGCGCACAGACATCCATGCCGCCGATGTGCCCCGCGATGAGGTCGCTCGCGTCCAGCGACTGGCGCCGCAGCTTCGAGTCAAAGTTGGTGCCGCCGGTCCCGAGCCCGCCCGCCTTCAGTATCTGGTAGTACGCCAAAGCCACCTCCGGCGTGTTGTTGGGAAACTGGTCGGTGTCCCAGCCGGACTGATAGTCGTTCCGGTTCATGTCGATCGAGCCGAGCATCCCTTCCGCAGCCGCCATCGCGAGTTCGTGTTCGAAGCTGTGGCCCGCAAGGATCGCGTGGCCCTGCTCGATGTTGAGCTTCACGTCCTTTTCAAGCCCATACTTGCGCAGGAACCCGATACAGGTCGCGACGTCGTAGTCGTACTGGTGCTTGGTCGGTTCCTGCGGCTTCGGCTCAACAAGGATTGCGCCCTTGAATCCGATCTTGTGCTTGTAATCGACCACCATCGACAGGAAGCGGCCCATATGGTCGAGTTCCAGTCCGAGGTCGGTGTTGAGGAGCGTCTCATACCCCTCGCGGCCGCCCCAGAGGACGTAGTTCTCCCCACCGAGCTTATGCGTGGCGTCGAGACAGCCCTTCACGGTCGCCGCGGCAAACGCGAAGACGTCCGGATCGGGGTTGGTCGAGGCCCCCGACATGAACCGCCGGTGCGAGAAGGCGTTTGCGGTTCCCCAAAGCACGCCGACGTCGCGCCCTTCCATCTTCATGCCGATGTAGTCAGTGATCTCGTCCAGCGTCGCGAGGTTGTCGCGGAAATTGCCTTGCTCGGGGCGCAGATCGGCGTCGTGCCAGCAGAAGTAAGGCACGCCGAGCAGGTCGAACATTTCGAATGCGACATCGGCCTTCAGCTTCGCACGCGCCATGTCATTCTGCGGGTGCCAGGGACGCTCGAACGTCTGGCCGCCGAAAGGGTCGCCGCCTTCCCAGGCGAAACTGTGCCAGTAGGCCACGGCAAAGCGCAGATGATCGCGCAACGTCTTGCCCAGCACGATCTCGTCGGGATTGTAGTGACGAAAGGCGAGAGGATTGGCGCTGTCAACGCCCTCATACCGGACCGGCTCGATGCCGTCGAAGAAACCTGTGCTCATCGGGAACCTCTTTGCGGTTTGCGGGCACCCGATTTGCGCCGGCGCCCGCGTTCTTTGGATCGTTGGTGTTGTCAGGCCGCGCGTTCGCCCGGCTTCTTGCCCAGAATGATCATTGACAGGAGATCATCATCGGTAACATCGGGAATCTTCACCGTGCCAACAAGCTGACCGTTCTTCATCACGCTGGCGCGGTCGCAGAGCGCCATCACGGCATGGACGTCGTGATCGATCAGGAAGATCCCGAGGCCCTGAGCCTTAAGCTGCTTGATCAGTTCGGCCACCATCTGGGTCTCATGCGGGCCGAGCGCGGCAGTCGGCTCGTCCATGATGAGGATGCGGGCGTTGAAATAGACCGCACGGGCGATGGCGACAGATTGCCGCTGGCCACCCGACAGAGCGGAGACGGGCACCGAGAATTTCTGGAAGTTCGGGTTCAGCCGCCCCATGATCTTGCGGCACTCGGCCTCCATCGCGGCATCGTTCAGAACGCCAGACCCGCTTAGCAGCTCGCGCCCGAGGAACAGGTTCGACGCAGCATCGAGATTGTCGGCAAGCGCCAGAGTCTGGTAGATCGTCTCGATGTTGTTGGCGCGTGCGTCCCGCGGATTGTTGATTTCGACGGGCTTTCCGTCGATCAGGATTTCGCCTGAGTCGCGCTGGTAGGCGCCCGACAGCACCTTGATCAGGGTCGATTTGCCAGCGCCATTGTGGCCCAGAAGGCCGACGACCTCGCCCGGATAGAGATCTACGGTCACGTCGTTGACGGCCTTGATGCCGCCGAATGAGAGCGAGATGTTCTTCATTTCGACAAGCGGAGTTGCGCGTGAAGCGTTGGTCATCTTTGCCTCCTCACTTTGAGCGGCTGCGATAGAGTTTGTCGAGATAGACGGCGAGAACGAGGACACCGCCGACGACGATCTGCTGAATCGCCGCGTCAAAGCCGATCAGCACCATCCCGGTCTGTAGCGACTGCATGACAAGTGCGCCGATGATCGCGCCATAGATCGTGCCGACACCGCCACCAAGCGACGTACCCCCGATGACGGCAGAGGCGATCACGTAAAGCTCGTCCAGCGTGCCAAGTGCGTTGGTCGCCGAGTTGAGGCGCGCCGAGGCCACGACCGATGAAATCCCGGTCAGAGCGCCCATCAGTGCGAAGATCTTTACGGTCATCCAGCGGGTGTTGATCCCCGCCAGTTCGGCTGCCTCTGGGTTGCCGCCGATCGCAAAGACATAGCGGCCAAATCGCGTGCGGGTCATGAGAAACGTCATCAAGATACCGACCGCGATCAGGATCAGGACAGGAATTGCGAAACCATGGCTGATGAAGAGGCCGCTTTCAGGAACCTCGATATTGTTGGCGGTGGCATATTGGCTGACGATTCCCTTGGGCCAGGGGTAGGCATTGACGAGCATCACCGCGCCGACAACGATGCCGCAGCCGACGACCGCCAGAAAGATCTCGGCCCACATCGGCCGCAGCGGAAACTCAAACTTGCGCCGCTGTGACCGGCCCGTGACGATCATCGCGACGATGCCGACGCAGGCGATCAGCCCGACGATCCAGCTGCCAGTCGCGCCGATCGCACCGTAGGGCCCGCCGCCAAGCAATGCAAAGGTCGAATCGACCGGAGAGATTGTCTCGCCGCGCGCGACGAGGAAGGCGCAACCGCGCCAGACCAGAAGGCCGCCAAGCGTCACGATGAAGGCGGGAATGCCACGATAGGCGACAAGCCAGCCGTGGAACGCCCCGACGGCCGTCCCGAGCATGATACCGGTCAGAACCGCGACGATCCAGATCAGCGGATGGCCGAGGCCAAGAATTGGCGGCAGGACATAGACCTGCATGACGCCCATGACGATCGCACAGAAGCCAAGGATCGAGCCGACCGAAAGGTCGATGTGCCGGGTGACAATGACCAGCACCATACCGGTGGCCATGATCCCGATCGATGAGGTCTGAACCGAAAGGTTCCAGAGGTTCCGGGGCGTCAGGAACGCGCCTTCACCGTTCTTCACATACCCATAGAGATGGAACCCAATCCAGATCAGCAAGAGCGCGCCGACCATGCCAAGCAGGCGCGTGTCGATTTCGGTTGCACGCAGGAACCGGGTGATCGGGCTCTGGCCGGCCAGTGGCTCGGTCGGTCTTGCGCTGACAGAGGCGATGGGTGTCTGAGTCATGTCCTCATCCAGTTATGCTGAGGGGATGCGGGGGAAGGTCCGCCTGCCGAAGGCATTGCGGACCTTGTTGAATCCAGGCCCTGCAAATAAAAAGGTGCAAGGGGGAACCCGGCGCAGCAGCCGCCGGGTTCCGAAGGTCGGATCAGCAGCCGGCGACGCCCGCCATTGCGCCTTCGCAAGCCTGCTCTTTCGAGATCTGGCCAGCGTCAATCGCAACGTTCAGGTTGTCTTTGGTGATCGGTGTGGGCGCAAGGAAGATGGCGTTCATCTCAACACCTTTTTCACCACCAGACCACTTCTCGGCACCCGTTACCGCATCCAGGGCAGCGCCACCCGCAAGTTGGATCGCGATATCGCCTGCGGCCTTGCCGAGCTGACGCGCGTCCTTCCAGACCGAGACGGTCTGCGTGCCGCGGGCCACGCGGTTCAGCGCGGCGAGGTCGCCGTCCTGCCCGCCGACAGGGATGTTCAGCCCCTGTGCCGAAAGCGCTGCGATCACGCCACCGGCCATCCCGTCGTTCTCAGCCAGAACGGCATCGACGGCGTTGTTGTTGGAGGTGAGGATCTGCTCCATGTTCTTCTGCGCATTGTCCGGCTTCCAGCCATCGGTGAAGCTTTCGCCGACGATCTTGATCTTGCCCGCCTCCACATCGGGGCCGATGACTTCCATCATGCCTTCAAGCAGGAAGGCTGCGTTGGGGTCGCCCTTGTCGCCCTTGATGATGGCATAGTTGCCCTCGGGCTGCGCTGCCTTGACGTTCTCGGCGATGATCCGGCCGACGCCCTTGTTGTCAAAGGTCAGGTAGAAGGCACGGTTATCTTCGATCAGGCGGTCGTAGCCGACAACCGGAATCCCTTCCGCTGCCGCCTTGTCGATCGCCGGGCCGACGGCATCCTTGTCGACCGACAGGATCACCAGCGCTTGGGCACCCTGCGCGATCAGTGCCTCGACGTCAGTCAACTGCTTGGCTGCCGAGTTCTGCGCGTCCGACGAAATATAGGTGCCGCCACCGGCTTCAATCGCGGCCTTCATGGCCGTTTCGTCGGTCTTCCAGCGCTCTTCCTGAAAATTCGACCAGCTCACGCCGATCTTTACGCCTTCCGCGAAGGCAGCCCCGCTCATCAGCAGCGCGGCCAAGGAAATCGAACCGAACAGTTTCATGTTTCTTCCTCCCTGAACATTCTTTTGGTCACACGTCCCCCATCCCTTTCGGCGGGGCGCAATCAAAACGCTAGCGCGATTTATTTTGACTGTCAAAATAAATACACTCAAACTTCACAAATCTTCTAGAAGCCGCCAGAACACCCGCCATGCAAATCCATACGCCCGGCGCAGACACGCCAAAAACCTCAGAGATTTCAGGATCTGGCCGTGACCAGCGTCTGGCAGGACGGCTGTTGGTGCTCGATACGATTCGGCGTCAGAGGGAAATTGCCCGAATCGATATCGCCCGCGCGACGGGTATCAGCCCTGCGACTGTCACCGCCATCACCAACGAACTTCTGACCGCCGGCTTGATCGAGCGCATCCAGTCCGACACCCGGCCCGAGGCGTCGAGACGCGGCCGCCCGCGCGAGGCGCTCAAGCTTTCGGCGCGCGCGCGGCTGATCGCGGGCCTGAAGGTCGCGACGCACGTCATCGCGGTCCTCATTGTCGATTTCGAAGGCACCGAGATCGGCCACTACGAGATGCCGCTCAGCGCAACACAGCACAGCCCCGAAGTGCTGTGCGACCTGATCGTTCTTGCCGTTCACAGGGCTGCGGACAGCTGCAATCTTCAGTACGCCGAGATTTCCGGCATCTGTGTCGGGCTTGCCGGTCAGATCGACGGGGGGCGCGGCTTTGTGCATTGGTCCTCGGCGCTCCGCGCGCGGGATGTCCACCTCGGCGCACTGCTGGCCGAACGCACGGATTGCCCCGTCTTCATCGAAAATGACGCCAACGTTGTCGCCAAGGCCGAGCAGATCTTCGGTCAGGGCCAGTTGGTCGACAATTTCATCGTTGTGCTGCTGGAAAGCGGTATTGGCATGGGGATCGTGATCAACGGCCAGCTTTATCGCGGTGCGCGCGGTTGTAGCGGCGAGATCGGTCATACGAAGGTCAGCCTCGGCGGGCCGATATGCCAGTGCGGTCAGTCCGGCTGTCTTGAGGCCCATGCCGCGGAGTATGCCCTTCTTGCCGCCGCCAATGCGGGCGGCACGCGGGCCTTCGCCGATTTCGACAGCTTCGTGAATGCCGCCCGCCAGGGCGATGAAGTGGCGCGCCCGCTGCTCGAACAGGCCGAGCGCTATTTTACCAGCGCACTGGCAAATATCGTCAACGTTTTCGACCCGCAGCTCATCATTCTGGCTACGCCCAACGCCGCGCGGCATCCCCTGTGCTCGCGCAAGGTGATCGACGGGATCGAGGCACTGGTGGTCGCGGTCGATACACCCAACCCACTGATTTCGGTGCATGGCTGGGGGCCCCTGATGTGGGCCAAAGGGGCCGCTGCCTTCGGTATCGACCAGATCAGCGCCCTGAGCCTGCGGGACCTTGGCAAGACTGAAACTGTCGGGAATGGAGACTGAAAATGGTGGTTCGGTCTCTCCTGATGCGGCATGCGCATGATTCTGGGTCGACGTCCGCGCCGTTTCGTTCGCCGCCGCTTCGCCTCCTTGCGCCCTGCGCGGTCGGACAGACTGTGCGGACACTGAACCAAAGATCGCCGCAGTTCGCTTCGACTGATCTTTGCGCTTGCAAGCAGCATCCCTCCCCCTATGACCGGGGGAGGGATGCCCTTGCTCGTCCGGGGCGCGGACCCGGTGCTGACCGGCGTGCCGAACCGGTCCCTCAGAAGGCATACTAGGGAGGTGCTTGTGCTGAAAGGCTTGGATCCGATTCTGGGACCGGACCTGCTATCGGTATTGCGGGCGATGGGGCATGGCGATGAAATTGCCATTGTTGATGGCAACTATCCGGCGTTGACCGACGCGCGCCGCCTGGTGCGCGCCGATGGTTTGCATCTTCTGCCCGTCCTGAGGGCCGTTCTCTCGGTCCTGCCGATCGACACAGCGGCCCCCCAGGCAATCTTCCGGGCGGTCAACCAGATGTCGCCGGAACGACCGGACCCCGTTCATGTCGAGATCGAGGCACTCTGCAGATCGATGGCGGCCGGGCACGCGGTGGTGCCGCTCGCGCCGGGGGCGTTCTACGATCGGGTCAAGGCGGCCCACGCCATCGTGGCGACCAGCGAGCCGCGCTTCTTTGCGAACGTGATCCTTCGCAAGGGGGTCATCGGACCGGAGTGACCCATCAGGTGATCGACGCTCTGCAACTCTGTGCGGATCATCCGTGAAAGTCCTTCGGAGCGCTTGCGGCGGGGCAGGATGTTGCGGCCCACGACCGAGGCTTTGCCGGAGCAGCAGAGGATTTTTGGCGGTTGGAGGATAGACCATGAAGCGGCGCGCGCTCGGCAAGACCGGTCTTGAGGTTACGGAAATCTGCTTCGGCGCATCCGCGCTGGGTGACATGCCTGGCACCTATGGCTACCAGGTTCCGGAACAGCGCGCGCGAGAGACGCTGCAAGCGATCTTCGAGAGCCCGGTCAATTTCCTCGACACGTCGCGAAACTATGGCCTTGGCAGGTCCGAGGCGCGCATCGGCGCTGCGATCCGGGAACGCGGCGGCCTGCCCGAAGGCTTTGTCCTGGCGACGAAGATCGACCGCGACATGGAAACGGGCCGGTTCGATGCCGCCCGGGTCCGTCAGAGCCTGGAAGAAAGCCTGCAGGCGCTGGGACTGGACCGCATCCAGTTGCTTCATCTGCATGACCCGGAACATGCCCGCGACCTGAGCGAGGTGACTCGCGATGGCGGTGCGCTCGATGAACTCTTCAAGCTCAAGGAGGAAGGCCTTGCGCAGGCCGTGGGACTTGCCATGGGGCGGATCGATATCATGTTCCCCATCGTGCGGGACCGCCCCTTCGACGCCATCATCAGCCACAACCGGTTTACCCTGCTGAACCGTTCGGCGGACGAAATGTTCAGCTATGCCCAAGCGGCGGGTATCGCCGTACTCAATGCCGCACCCTTTGCGGGCGGGGTCCTCGCGAAAGGTAGCGCCAGGATGCCTCGCATCACCTATCAGGAAGCGACCGCTGAGGACCTGAGGCCGGTCGAAAGGATCGAGGCGATCTGCGCCCAATATGGCATCGCGCCCGGCGCGGCCGCCCTGAAGCTTTCCCTTTCGGACCCTCGTATCACGTCGACCATCGTCGGGATTTCGAAACCCGATCGCGTCCGGCAGACACTGGACTGGGCGGCGCAGAGTCTTCCCGCCGCAGCAGAGGCCGCCCTGGCGGCCATTCCCTATTCATCCGAGGATCCGGAGGCCAATCGGACGTACACACCGGGCTGAGGTCAGACCCGCCGTTACCAGCAAGCATTGCGCAACCGAAGGGCCACACAAAACGCAGACTCAAAATCGCGGCGGTTCTATTCGCAGATGGGTTGATTCATGTGGTGAGCCGGTCGGGGCTCGAACCCGAGACCTACTGATTAAAAGTCAGTTGCTCTACCAACTGAGCTACCGGCCCATCACAGGGCGCCTCTTTATGAACCTCACTCCGGGCGGTCAAGTGTAAAAGCAGGCGAGACTGGCAAAAACCAAGGGCCGCGCGTATATCGCACCTATGAAGGATGCACGCGCCCAAAGCGGACTGCCGTTCATGAAAATGCACGGTGCAGGAAATGACTTCGTGATCATCGATTCACGGGGGCGCGATGGCGTGACCACGGCGGCGCTCGCGGCAGCATTGGGCGACCGGCATCGCGGCGTCGGTTTTGATCAGCTTGCCGAGATTCTTGACGCTGAGGGCGCCGACTATGCGTTGGAGTTCTGGAATGCGGACGGCAGCCGCGCGGGCGCCTGTGGCAACGCTTCGCGGTGCGTGGCCGATCATGTGATGGCGGGTCTCGGGCGGGATCATGTAACTTTCCTGACCGAGCGTGGAACCCTTGCAGCGCAGCGCGCCGCGGACGGCAGCGTGAGCGTCAACATGGGCGACCCGATCCTCGACTGGCAGAGTGTGCCGCTTGCGGCAGCGACCGATCTTGTCCACCTGCCCATCGCCGGCGATCCCGCCGCCGTCGGCATGGGCAATCCGCATTGCGTCTTCTTCGTCCCCGACGCAGAGGCCGTGGACCTGCGCCACGATGGCCGGGCGATGGAGCATCACCAGCTGTTCCCGCAGGCGACAAATGTCGAGTTTGCAAGCCTGGTCGGACCCGACCATCTCCGGATGCGGGTCTGGGAACGTGGCACCGGGATCACTCTTGCCTGCGGGTCAGGTGCCTGCGCGACGGCGGTCGCCGCACATCTCAGGGGGCTGACCGGCCGCAAGGTCAGACTCGATCTCGACGGCGGCACCCTGGACATCGATTGGCGTGAGGATGGCGTCTGGATGACCGGCCCGACGGCGCATGTCTTCGATGGCTGGCTTACGCCGGAATTCGTTGCCGCCCACCCATGAAACCTCCCGTCTTCTCCACCCTTGGTTGCCGTCTCAACACCTACGAGACGGAAGCGATGAAGGAACTTGCAGCGGCCGCAGGGGTTGCGGGCGCGGTCGTGGTGAACACCTGCGCAGTGACCGCCGAGGCGGTCCGGAAGGCCAAGCAGGAAATCCGCAAGCTTGCCCGCGACAATCCCGGCGCTGCCATCATCGTCACCGGTTGCGCGGCTCAGACCGAGCCCGCGACCTTTGCCGCGATGCCCGAAGTTACCCGTGTCATCGGCAACACCGAAAAGATGCAAGCGGCGACCTGGCAGGCGCTGCGGGCCCCCGATCTGATCGGACGGACCGAAAAGGTCACGGTTGACGACATAATGTCAGTCAAGGAAACGGCAGGCCACCTGATCGACGGTTTCGGCCGTCACCGCGCCTATGTCCAGGTCCAGAATGGCTGCGACCACCGCTGCACCTTCTGCATCATTCCCTATGGCCGGGGCAATTCGCGGTCGGTTCCGGCGGGCGTCGTCGTGGATCAGATCAAGCGGCTTGTTGACCGCGGATTTCTGGAAATCGTCCTGACCGGTGTCGATCTGACCTCCTGGGGGGCCGACCTGCCGGGCGCGCCGAGGCTTGGCGATCTGGTCATGCGCATCCTGCGGCTGGTTCCCGATCTGGCGCGGCTCAGGATTTCCTCGATCGATTCCATCGAGGCGGACGACAATCTGATGCAGGCCATCGCGACCGAACCGCGTCTCATGCCGCATCTGCATCTCAGCCTTCAGGCTGGCGACGACATGATCCTGAAGCGCATGAAGCGCCGCCACTTGCGTGACGACGCGATCCGGTTTTGCGAGGACGCTCGCCGCCTCCGGCCCGGTATCGTCTTCGGCGCCGACATCATCGCGGGCTTCCCGACCGAGACCGAGGCGATGTTCGAGAACTCGCTGAAGCTGGTTCAGGACTGTGACCTCACATTCCTTCATGTCTTTCCGTATAGCCCGCGCAAGGGAACGCCCGCCGCGCGGATGCCGCAAGTGAAGGGGCCGGAGATCCGCGCCCGCGCCGCCCGGTCCCGGATCTCCGGGCCCCGGACCTGCGGCATCCGCGCGGCCGGGGTGCCCTTGCGGGGCGAAAAGGGAAAGACATGCAGAAAGGTCAGCCCGCAATCTTCAACCAGATCAATGCTTTGCTGGAACATCGCCTCGGTCTCGGTCGGGAAGCCCGCGATGATGTCGGCACCAAACACCATGTCCGGGCGAAGCTGGCGCGCCTCTTGGCAGAACCGGATCGCATCGTCGCGCAGGTGCCGCCGCTTCATCCGTTTCAGGATCAGATCATCCCCGGCCTGCAGGCTCAGATGCAGATGCGGCATCAGGCGCGGCTCGGTCGCGATCGCCTCCATCAGCGCCGGATCGGCCTCGATGCTGTCGATCGAACTGATGCGCAGCCGGGGCAACCCCGGCACCAGCCGCAGGATCCGCCGCACCAAATCGCCCAGACGCGGCGCCGCCGGCAGATCCGCCCCCCAAGACGTCAGATCCACCCCCGTCAGCACCACCTCGTTAAACCCCCGGTCCACAAGGCGTTGAATCTGTTCAACAACCACACCCGCCGGCACGGATCGAGAGTTGCCTCTGCCATAGGGGATGATGCAAAAAGTGCAGCGGTGATCGCAGCCATTCTGCACCTGAACATAGGCCCGGTGCCGGCCAAAGCCGTCGATCAGATGCCCCGCCGTCTCGCGTACCGACATGATGTCATCGACCTGCACCCGCTCGGTCGTGCCGATCAGGTCGGGCACGGCCAGCCCCGTCCAGGTTTCGGCCTGCATCTTCTCGTGGTTGCCAACCACCCGCGTCACCTCGGGCATCGCGGCAAAGGTCTCTGGCTCGGTCTGCGCGGCACAGCCCGTGACGATGATCGCCGCCCCCGGATGCGCCCGCGCCAGCCGCCGGATTTCCTGCTTGGCCTTGCGCACCGCCTCGGCCGTCACCGCGCAGGTGTTCACCACCACCGCGTCCGAAACCCCTGCTGCGGCGGCAAGTT
>JBGSNN010000354.1:0-4578 GCA_041739655.1 Albidovulum sp.
GTGCGCGGTCAGGGCAGCGCCGCGTGCAGCGCGAAGTCCGCGGCCAGCGCCTGCCGGAGACGCGCCTCGGTCCCGGCGCTCAGAGCGACGGTTCCGGGCGGCGAGACATTGAGCCGGGGCAGCATGACCTGACAATTCAGACGGTCCTCGAGAAAATCAACGAAGCTTCCGATGCGTTCGTAGCAGAAGATCCGGTCGGCGCCGCGCGTGCCCTCGGGCGCGAGAAAGGCACTCTGGCGCCCGACATCGGCAAAGGGCGGGCGGTCCGGGCCGAGATAGGCAATGACAAAATCGTCGAAGCTCATGTCCCGCGTGCTGTTCTGCGGCCGCGCCATGCCGTCACGCTGACGGTATCGGTACCAGCTCCCGAGCCAGTCGATGGGTTCGCGCATCAGCGCCACGACCATGAAGCCTTCGCCCGAGGCGCGCTCCAGAAACGGCGCGAACGACTGCCAGTAGCGCCGGACATTGGTGTGCTTAAGAACGGGAGGGCGCTGGATCACGACGCTTGCCAGCGGCTCCAGCGCGGCCTCGATCGCCGTCGATCCGGTCTTGGGCGTGGCGAGATAGACCAGCCGTTCCTTCCAGAATACCAGCATGTTCGCCCGCCTCGCCCCGATATCGGCCTTTCATCAGCGGCATTAACTAAAGATTTACCAAAAGAAGAAAAGCTCGATTTTCAGAAAATCTGATTGAAATGTTCTTCTTTTGATCTCATAGATACGAGAACAAGAGGCGAACACAGGCAGCGATTGCCGTGCCCGGCAGGGTGTGAAATAAGGATGCGACCCATGGCAGTGACGAACCTATTCGACATGAATGACAAGCGTTCCGCAGACAAGCAAAAGGCCCTTGATTCTGCGCTGGCGCAGATCGAGCGGCAGTTCGGCAAAGGCTCGATCATGCGGCTCGGGGCCGACAACCCGGTGATGGAGATCGAGGCGACCTCGACCGGGTCGCTCGGCCTCGACATCGCGCTCGGCATCGGCGGCCTGCCAAAAGGCCGGGTGGTCGAGATCTACGGACCGGAAAGCTCGGGGAAAACCACGCTGACGCTGCATGTCGTGGCCGAGGAACAGAAAAAGGGCGGGGTCTGCGCCTTTGTCGACGCCGAACACGCGCTCGATCCGCAATATGCCAAGAAGCTGGGCGTGAACCTTGACGAGCTGCTGATCTCGCAGCCCGACACCGGCGAGCAGGCGCTGGAGATTGTCGATACGCTGGTGCGCTCGGGCGCGGTCAGCCTTGTCGTCGTCGACTCGGTCGCGGCGCTGGTGCCGAAGTCCGAGCTTGAGGGCGACATGGGCGATTCGAGCGTCGGCGTCCATGCCCGCCTGATGAGCCAGGCTATGCGCAAGCTGACCTCCTCGATCAGCCGCTCGAACTGCATGGTGATCTTCATCAACCAGATCCGCATGAAGATCGGCGTCATGTTCGGCAGCCCCGAGACGACGACGGGCGGCAATGCGCTGAAGTTCTATGCCTCGGTGCGGCTCGACATCCGCCGCATCGGCGCGATCAAGGACCGTGAGGAGATCGTCGGCAACACCACCCGCGTCAAGGTCGTCAAGAACAAGGTGGCGCCGCCGTTCAAGCAAGTCGAGTTCGACATCATGTACGGCGAGGGCATTTCCAAGACCGGCGAGTTGATCGACCTTGGCGTCAAGGCGGGCGTGATCGAGAAGTCGGGCGCCTGGTATTCCTACGGCGACGAACGGATCGGCCAGGGGCGCGAGAATGCCAAGCAGTTCCTGAAGGACAACCCGGCGATGGCCCATGAGGTCGAGGACAAGATCCGGGCGAGCCATGGCCTCGAATTCGGGGCGTCGGACGACAGCCCCAGCGACGACGTCGTGGAAGCCTGAGCGCATCCGCGCTGACCGAAGATCACGGGAACGCGACCCTGAGCGGGTCGCGTTCTGCGTTTCGGCAGCGGGCAACGACCGTCGCAAGCGCGCGATCTGGCGCGCCGGAACCGCCGGGCGCAGCAATATGGACATGGGCGCGGACACGCGATAACACGCCAAGGCCGATCCCTTGCGCCCAGAGGCCAGCCCATATGCCCAGCCTGAACGACATCCGTTCGACCTTCCTCAGCTATTTCGAACGCAACGACCACCGGGTCGTGGCAAGCTCACCGCTCGTACCGCGCAACGACCCGACGCTGATGTTCACCAACTCGGGCATGGTCCAGTTCAAGAACTGCTTCACCGGGGTCGAGAAGCGCGACTATGTCCGCGCCACGACGGCGCAGAAATGCGTCCGCGCCGGCGGAAAGCACAATGACCTCGACAATGTCGGCTATACCGCGCGGCATCACACCTTCTTCGAGATGCTGGGGAATTTCAGCTTCGGCGACTATTTCAAGGCGGCGGCGATCCCCTTCGCCTGGGAACTTCTGACCAGGGACTTCGGGCTGAACCCGGACCGGCTTCTGGTCACGGTCTATCATACCGACGACGAGGCGGCGGCGATCTGGAAGAAGGTCGCGGGACTTTCGGACGACCGCATCATCCGCATCCCGACCGATGACAACTTCTGGCGCATGGGCCCGACCGGGCCCTGCGGCCCCTGCACCGAGATCTTCTACGACCACGGCGATCATATCTGGGGCGGCCCGCCGGGCAGCGCGGACGAGGATGGCGACCGCTTCATCGAGATCTGGAACCTCGTCTTCATGCAGAACGAGCAGTTCGAGGACGGCACGATGCGCGCGCTCGACATGCAGTCGATCGATACCGGCATGGGGCTGGAGCGGATCGGTGCGCTGCTCCAGGGCAAGCACGACAATTACGACACCGACCTGATGCGCAGCCTGATCGAGGCCTCGGCGCAGGCGACCTCGGCCGATCCCGACGGCCCCGGCAAGGTCCATCACCGGGTCATCGCGGACCATCTGCGCTCCACCAGTTTCCTGATCGCCGATGGCGTCCTGCCGTCGAACGAGGGGCGCGGCTATGTGCTGCGCCGGATCATGCGGCGGGCGATGCGGCACGCCCATATGCTCGGCGCCGCGGACCCGGTCATGTTCCGCCTGGTTCCGGCGCTGGTGCGGCAGATGGGCGCAGCCTATCCGGAACTGACGCGGGCGCAAGCGCTGATCGAGGAAACGCTGAAGCTGGAGGAAACCCGTTTCAAGCAGACACTCGACCGCGGCCTCAGGCTTCTCGACGACGAACTGGCCAGACTGGGCGACGGGCAGGCCCTGCCGGGCGCCGCTGCCTTCCGGCTCTATGACACCTATGGCTTTCCGCTCGATCTGACGCAGGATGCGCTGCGCGAGAAGGGCCGCGAGGTCGATGTCGCGGGCTTCGATCACGCGATGGCAGAGCAGAAGGCCAAGGCGCGGGCGGCCTGGGCGGGCTCGGGCGACACCAAGGATGCCACGATCTGGTTCGACCTGGCGGAAAAGCACGGGGTGACGGAGTTTCTCGGCTATGACACCGAGACCGCCGAGGGCCAGATCGCCGCGCTGGTGCGCGACGGTGCGGAAATCGGGTCGGCGCAGACCGGCGAAAGCGTGCAGATCGTCGTCAACCAGACGCCGTTCTATGCCGAATCCGGCGGGCAGGTCGGCGACAGCGGCCTGATCCGGACCGACACCGGCATGGTCCGCGTCAGCGACACCAGGAAATCGGCGGGCGTCTTCATCCATATCGGCGAGGTCGTCGAGGGCGAGATCGCGCGCGGCCAGCCCGCGAAACTGGAGGTCAGCCATGGCCGCCGCACCGCGATCCGGGCCAACCATTCGGCCACGCACCTTCTGCATGAAGCGCTGCGCCGCGCCCTTGGCGACCATGTCGCGCAGCGCGGATCGCTGAACGCCGAGGACCGGCTGCGCTTCGACTTCAGCCATACGAAGGCGATGTCGGCGGAGGAACTCGCCACAGTCTCGGTCGAGGTCAACGACTTCATCCGCCAGAACGCCCCGGTCGAGACCCGGATCATGACGCCGGACGATGCCCGCGCGATCGGCGCGCAGGCGCTCTTCGGCGAAAAATACGGCGATGAGGTGCGGGTGGTCTCGATGGGTCGGCTGACCGGGTCGGGCAAGGGGGCCGCAGGCGACACCTATTCGCTGGAGCTTTGCGGCGGCACCCATGTCGGGCGCACGGGCGATATCGGCGCCTTCGTCTGTCTTGGCGACAGTGCCTCGGCAGCCGGGGTGCGGCGGATCGAGGCGCTGACCGGGCAGGCGGCGCTGGACCACCTGAACGCGCAGAGCGCGCGCCTGGCGGAGATCGCGGCAGCCCTGAAGGCGCAGCCCGGCGACGTGGTGGATCGGGTCCGCACGCTGATCGAGGACCGCAAGGCGCTCCAGAACGAGATGGCGCAACTGCGTCGCGATCTGGCCATGGGCGGCGGGGCGGCCGGCGGGCCGGTCGCGAAGGACATCGCCGGGGTGAAGTTCCTCGCACAGATCGTCTCGGGCGTGTCGGGCAAGGACCTGCCGGCGCTGGTCGATGCGCTGAAGGCGCGCATCGTCTCGGGCGCGGTACTGGTTGTCGCCGATACTGGCGGCAAGGCGGCGGTTGCGGCCGGGGTCACGTCCGACCTCACCGGCCGGATTTCGGCGGT
>JBGSNN010000416.1:0-4735 GCA_041739655.1 Albidovulum sp.
AGCGCTTCGGCCAGGGCGCGGCCGAGGCCGCGCGAGGCACCGGTGACGAGGGCGATCCTCGGGGGGGCGGCAGTCTCGATCATGGCGCCTCCTTTGGCATCCGGGCGGCGGCTTCGCAACAGTATTGATTGACACCACGCGGCGCTGCGGCGAAATTGCGCGGCAAATCTCAGAGAGGAAGGATCCCCCGATGACACTTTCCAAGGTGCTTCTGCACGCACCGTCCCGGCTGGCACAGGTCGCGCTGGTTCTGGGCGGGTCGGTCTTCGTCGCGATCGCGGCGCAGGTCTCGGTGCCGATGATTCCGGTCCCGATGACGTTGCAGACGCTGGCGATCCTTCTCGTCGGCTTCGCCTTCGGCGCGCGGCTTGGTGCGGCGACACTGGTCGCCTACCTTGCCGAGGGGGCAATGGGCCTGCCGGTCTTTGCCAATGGCATGAACGGTGTGGCCTTCTTCGGCCCGACGGCCGGGTTCCTTGTCGGCTTCGTGGGTCTTGCCGCGATTGCCGGTCTTGCCGCCGACCGGGGGGTGCGGAGTTTTGTCGGCACTGCCGCCGTGGCGCTTCTGGCCTCGGCGGCGCTCTATGTGCCGGGCGTTCTCTGGGCGATGTCGCTGGCCGGGATCGTCGGGATCGACACGGCGAAATGGGGCGCGGACAGCCTCGACATGGTCTGGGCCTATTACATGCAGCCGTTCCTGATCGGCGATGCGGTGAAGGCGGTTCTCGCCGCGCTGGTCGTCTCCGGTGGCTGGGCGGTGCTGAAGCGCCGCAGCGCCTGACCCGCCAGCGGTCCGCCAGCGGTTCGAATGTCGCGAAGGGGCTGCCGTCAGGCCGCCCCTTCGTCGTTTTCGTGCAGCCGTTTCAGCGCGGCCTCGCACATGCCGTAGCGTTCCCAGTCGCAGCCTGCGCAGAGGGTCTTGAGGCTGCCCGGCGGGACATGCGCCCGGATGCGGGCCTTCGCCGCGCCCCAGGTGAGGGCTTCGTGGGGTTTGAGCCTGAGAGCGGCGGCATGAGCACGGTCGAGCGTCTTGATCTTGTCCTGGCTCGTGCAGTTGCGGCCGCGCCGCTTCGGGCAGGGCACGCAGATGTCGTCGGCGGCCCCGGTGACCCGGATCATCACCGTGTCGCCCTCCGGCGCGCGCAACCGCCCCATCACGATGGCCGTCATGTTGGCTGTGAAGCCCTCGGAATAGCCCTTGCCTTCGAAGCCGAGGGAACAAAGGAAGTGGTGCGGGCGGTAGCGGAGGGGGGCAGCCGTTCCGCTCACTCCGCCGCCTTCATCTCGAAGCCCTGCGCGATCTGGTCCGAGGGGGCCACGGGGTATTCGCCCGAGAAACAGGCGTCGCAATATTGCGGCGCGGACGCGTCGCGGCCCGCCGCTTCGCCGACTGCGCGGTAAAGCCCGTCGAGGCTGACGAATTTCAGGCTGTCCACCCCGATCCAGTCGCGCATTTCGTCCTCGTTCATCCTCGCGGCGAGAAGTTTCGAGCGTTCGGGCGTATCGACCCCATAAAAGCAGGGCCAGGCGGTCGGCGGCGAGGCGATGCGGAAATGCACCTCGGCCGCACCGGCGTCGAGGATCATGTCCTTGATCTTGCGGCTTGTGGTGCCGCGCACCACGCTGTCATCGACGAGGATCACCCGCTTGCCGCGCACGAGCGCACGGTTGACGTTGAGCTTGAGGCGCACCCCCATGTTGCGGATCTGCTCGGTCGGCTCGATGAAGGTGCGGCCCATGTACTGGTTGCGGGTGATCCCGAGGCCGAAGGGGATGCCTGACTCGGCCGCGTAGCCGATCGCTGCCGGAGTGCCGCTATCGGGCACCGGGCAGACGAGGTCGGCCTCGACCGGCGCCTCGCGCGCCAGTTCGACGCCGATCTGGCGGCGGGTCTCATAGACCGAGCGGCCGCCGAGGATTGAATCGGGGCGCGAGAAATAGACATGTTCGAAGATGCAGAAGCGCGGTTTCGACGGCGCGAAGGGGCGCGACGAGGCGACCTTGCCGTGTTCGATCACCACCATCTCGCCCGGCTCGATCTCGCGCACCAGTTCCGCGCCGATGATGTCGAGCGCGCAGGTCTCGGACGAGAGCGCGTAGCCGTCACCGATCTTGCCCAGAACCAGCGGCCGCACGCCCAGCGGATCGCGCACGCCGATCAGCTTGGTGCGGGTCATGGCGATGATCGAGAATGCCCCCTCGACAGCGCGCAGCGCATCCTTGATCCGTTCCGAGAGCGTCTTCTGCATCGAGCGCGCCATCAGGTGGATGATGCATTCGCTGTCCGACGAGGACTGGAAGATCGCGCCGCGGTCGATGAGATCGTGGCGGAGTTGAGTCGCGTTGGTGAGATTGCCATTGTGGGCGATGGCGCAGCCGCCGATGGCGAATTCGCCGAAGAAGGGCTGCACGTCGCGGATTGCGGTCGAGCCCTTGGAGCCTGCGGTGGAATAGCGCACATGGCCGATGGCGAGGCTGCCGGGCAGGGTCTGCATCACGTCAGCCTTGGTGAAGTTGTCGCGGACATAGCCGAAGCGCTTGGCGTTGTTGAAGCCTTCGGTCGCATCGTAAGAGACGATGCCGCCAGCTTCCTGTCCGCGATGCTGAAGTGCGTGCAAGCCGAGGGCAACGAAATTCGCAGCATCGGTCATGCCGATCACACCGAAGATGCCACACTCCTCCTTCAGCTTGTCGTCGTCGAAAGGGTGGCTCAGAAATGGGCGCATTGCGCGGGCCTCCGAATCCGGATGCAGACTTCGCCCCTCATGTAGTGGCAAGCGCCGCCCATGTCACGCCGTTGTCACAACGAATGTGGGCCGACCTCAGTTCGCGGGGGCAGGCGGCGTGACGGTCTTGGCGCCGGTTCCGTCGGTGGCACCGGGTTCGGTCGTGGCACCGGGTTCGATCGTGGTCTGAACCGGTGCGCCGCATTTGCCGACAAGCTCCTGGTAGCGCTCCTTGATCCAGCCCGGCGCATCCGCGGGCACTTCCTGGTTCAGCCGGTCCTGAAAATTCGCGAAGATGCGCGCGGATTGCGAGGTATCGACCACCGGAACCCCGGCGCCGGTCAGCGCACGGTCATAGACGACAAAGGCCACGGCGATCAGCAGAATGCCACGCAGGACGCCGAACAGGAACCCGAGGCCCTGATCCACCCCGCCGAGCGCCGAGCGCTGGACCGCCGAGGCAAAAAGCGGCGTGAAGATGGCCATGACGATGAGGGCGAGCGCGAAGACCGCGCCGAAGGCGGCGATCACCGAAAGTTCGCAACTGCCGCCAAGGAACTTGTCGAGCACCGGAATCTGCTTGATGAGCGGCTCGGCCTGGGGCGCGAACATGAAGGCCAGCACCGCCGCCGCGATCCAGCCCGCAATCGCCAGCGCCTCGCGCACGAATCCCCGGCTGTAGGCGAGGATCGCCGACAGGAGGATGACGACCGCAACCACGGCGTCGACGATGGTGAAACCTTCCATGCTCTCGCTCCTCGCTCGCTCTCAGCCTGCCGCAAACATTTCGCCGACAAACGTCGTGAGATCGGGCATCTTGCGCACCCGCATCCCGTCACCCCCGCCGGTTTTGCTCTGTTCCGGGGCAACTGCCTGTGTGAAACCAAGTTTTCGCGCTTCTTTCAACCTGTTTTCGGTCTGGCCGACCGGGCGCAGCGCGCCAGAGAGGCTAATTTCGCCGAAAATTACCATATCTGGCGGAAGTGCCACATCTTCCCTGGCGGAAAGCAGCGCGGCGGCAACGGCGAGATCGGCGGCGGGTTCGCTGACGCGCATCCCGCCCGCCACGTTCAGAAAGACATCGAGCCCGGCAAAGGGGATGCCGCAGCGCGCCTCAAGCACGGCGAGAATGGTCGAAAGCCGGCCGCTGTCGAGGCCGACGACGGTGCGGCGCGGCGTGCCGAGCGTCGAGGGGGCGACGAGGGCCTGAATCTCGGTCAGGACGGGGCGGGTGCCTTCGATGCCCGCGAACACCGCCGAACCGGGGCTGGCCACGCCGCGCTCGGACAGGAATAGGGCCGAGGGGTTCGCAACCTCGGCCAGACCGGCGCCGGTCATCTCGAACACGCCGATTTCGTCCGCCGGGCCAAACCGGTTCTTGACGGCGCGCAGGATGCGGAACTGATGCCCGCGCTCGCCTTCGAAATAGAGCACGGTATCGACCATGTGTTCGACAACGCGCGGCCCGGCGATCTGGCCGTCCTTGGTGACATGACCAACCAGAACGACCGAGCAGCCGCGTTTCTTCGCGAAGGTCACAAGCTCATGCGCGGCGGCGCGGACCTGACTGACCGAGCCGGGGGCGGCCTCGACGTGATCGGCCCACATGGTCTGGATCGAATCGATGATGACGAGGTCGGGCTTCAGTGCATCCATCGTCGTCATGATGTCGCGCAGGTTGGTCTCGGCCGCGAGTTGCACCGGAGCGTCGGCAAGGCCGAGACGCTGGGCGCGCATCCGCACCTGGGCCGCGGCCTCTTCGCCCGAGACATAGAGGCAGGTCACGCCGACGCGGGCGAAACTTGCCGCCGCCTGCAACAGAAGCGTCGATTTGCCGATGCCGGGATCGCCGCCGACAAGGATCGCGGAGGCAGGAACAAGGCCGCCGCCGAGAACCCGGTCAAGCTCGTCCATGCCCGAGGCGGCGCGCAGTGGCGGCGTTTCCGAGGTCGCGAGGGTCGTGACCTCGATCTGCCGCCCCTTCGCGCCGCCGAGCGTCCGGCCCGCCG
>JBGSNN010000420.1:0-9370 GCA_041739655.1 Albidovulum sp.
CCGCGTCCAGCCACACCCACCCGGGGCTCGCGCCCTCCGGCGGCAGCACCGGCCAAGTCCTGGCGAAACGCAGCAACGCCGCCCATGATCTGATATGGCAGAACCAGCCGGCGCCCGGCGAGGTCAACACCGCCAGCAACGTCAACGTCGGCGGCATCGGCGTGTTCAAGCAGAAGGCGGGCACCAATCTCGAGTTCCGCGGCATCATGGCCGGTTCGAGCCGCATTTCCATGGGTGTCAACGACGCCACCAACGAAATCGGCCTCGACGTCAGCGAGGCCAATCTCAACCTCGCCAACATCGGCTGGCACCCGATCTCGGCTCCCGCCCGCTGCCGGAGGCGCGGCGGCGGCTTGCCGAGATGCTGGCGCGGCGCGCCCCGGCGCAGGACTAATCCGACACGCGCTGTCGCAAAACGTCGCGACGCCCGGCCCCGGCCGCCGTTGATTGGCAGCCGGAGGACGCATGGCTACCCGCTATATCCCGATCTTCTTGCGCCATGCGCCGACGCCCGGTGTCAAGGGCTTCGCGATCCTTGCCGGGATCGAGGCATCGCTGCGCGGCATGCTCGTCTCGGTCTGGCCGCTGGTCAACTATGCCGCGCTGTCCGAAGATGCGGGCAACGTCAGCCTTGCCTATCTCATCGTCGGCATTGCCTCGCTCCTCTGGGGCCTCATGGTGCCCTGGATCAGCCGCTTTGTTCCGCGCCGCTGGGTCTATACCGGGGGCTGTGCCGCCTATGTGGGCGGCGCCGCACTTGCCATCGGCGCGGGCGGCCTTGCGACCCCGGTCGCCATGGCACTGAACAGCTTTGCGACGGTGACGGTCTTTGTCTGCACCAGTGCCTACCTGATGGACTTCATCGCCCGCGCCGACCTCGGCCGGACCGAAACACAGAAGATGTTCTACAGCGCGCTCTCCTGGGTGATCGGTCCCATCCTCGGGGTCGCGCTCTGGAAGATCTGGGCGCCCTTGCCCTTTCTGCTGTCCATCGCTTTCGCGCTTCTCCTGCTCGCGACGTTCTGGCGGATGCGGCTCGGAAACGGCCGGCTCATCACCCGCGCGCGCGCGCCCGCGCCCAATCCGCTGGCCTATCTCGGACGCTTCTTCTGCCAGCCGCGGCTGGTGGCGGGTTGGCTTTTCGCCGTGCTGCGCTCCTCGGGCTGGTGGGTCTATGTCGTCTATCTGCCGATCTTCTGCATCGAATCCGGGCTCGGCGACCAGGTGGCGAGCCTTGCCTTCTCGACCTCGAATGCGCTTCTTCTGCTCGCGCCGCGAATGCTGCGTTGGATGCAGCCGCGCGGTCTGCGGCGGGGTGTGCGCCTGGCCTTCACCGGGGCTGCAGCCTGCTTTCTCTTCGCCGCCTTCGGTCAGGTCTGGCCGCCTGCCGCTGTCATCGGCCTCTTGGCCTCATCGCTTTTCCTGGTGATGCTCGACGCCTTCGGCGGCTTGCCGTTCCTCCTTGCCGTGCGCCCGGCCGAACGCACCGAAATGGCGGCGGTCTATGCCAGCTTTCGCGACGTCTCGGGCATCGTCACGCCGGGGGTGGCCTGGCTGGTGCTGCTGGTCTCTCCGCTTGCGGGGGTCTTCGTCGCCTGCGCCGGCGGGCTGCTGGTCGCTGCGGCCATCGCGGGCCGCCTGCATCCCCGTCTCGGTGAACGCCGCGCCGGCGCGGCCTGAGGCGCAAGACGCCCGAGCAGCCGGCTATTGCGTCGCCGTATCGGTTGTGATGTTCAGAGGCGACCCCATCGCCGCGAGGAAGGAAACCACCTCGCCGATCTCGTCGGGGGTCCAAACATCTGGCAGGCGCGCGTGGCACCTCGGGCTGGTGCCGACGCTGGAGGCGCGCGCCACTTTGCGCGGGATCGCAACCTCACCGCTCTTGCGCGCGACATGAAGGAAGGTACTGCCCAGATCCGGGTTCTGGACTGGCGCCATCGTCACTTCGGGCGTGACATTCACCGCCAGATGCCGGCAGCCGTCCACGGCTCGTAGAGACGTTCGGCTGCGACCCCTGTGACAAAGCCCGCACACAAAAAGCCAAAAATCAATATGCCGACCGGAAGCCATCTCCGGCCGGACCGCACGACCCACATACCACTTCCCCGCAGACACCCAAGTGCATGATGCGGAAAGAAGCCCGGTTCCGTCAAACATTTAGTTGGCAACTTACTGTTGCGATTCTGGCCACGTCCCGATCATGCCGAAAAGCCTGCCAACACGGGCCATCGGCGTCCTTGATCCAGCTCAACATGCGGCAGCGGCAGCCCGACATCAACGGGACGTCGGGCGTCAGTTTCCGCTGTCGAGCAGCCGCCGGGCGATGACCTGTGCCTGAATCTCCGCCGCGCCCTCGAAGATATTGAGGATGCGCGCATCGCAGAGGATGCGGCTGATCTGGTATTCCAGCGCAAAGCCGTTGCCGCCATGGATCTGCAGCGCATTGTCTGCCGCCGCCCAGGCGACGCGGGCACCGAGAAGCTTCGCCATCCCGGCTTCCAGATCGCAGCGGTGCCCGTGATCCTTCTGCCAGGCGGAATGGTAGGTCAGTTGCCGCGCCACCATGATCTCGACCGCCATCATGGCAAGCTTGCCGGCGACGCGCGGGAACGCGATCAGCGGCTTGCCGAACTGCCTGCGGTCCTCGGCATACTTCATGCCCACCTCAAGCGCCGATTGGGCCACCCCAATGGCGCGCGCCGCAGTCTGGATGCGGGCGCTCTCGAAGGTCTGCATGAGCTGCTTGAAGCCTTGCCCCTCGACGCCGCCCAGAAGGTTTTCGTCCTTTACCTTGAACCCGTCGAAGCCGAGCTCGTATTCCTTCATGCCGCGGGAGCCCAGAACCCCGATCTCGCCGCCGGTCATGCCCGGCGTGGGGAAGGGGTCCGCGTCGGTGCCGGGGGTCTTTTCGGCAAGGAACATGGAAAGCCCGCGCCAGTCAGTCGTCGCGGGGTCGGTGCGCGCCAGCAGCGTCATCACATGGGTGCGCGCGGCATGGGTGATCCAGGTCTTGTTGCCGGTGATCTCCCAGTCCTCGCCGACCTTCACCGCCCGGGTGCGCAAGGCGCCAAGGTCCGATCCGGTATTCGGCTCGGTAAAGACCGCCGTCGGCAGGATCTCCCCCGATGCGAGCTTCGGCAGCCAATGGGCCTTCTGCGCATCCGTGCCGCCGCAGAGGATCAGCTCCGCCGCGATCTCCGACCTCGTGCCGAGCGAGCCGACTCCGATATAGCCGCGCGACAGCTCCTCGCTGACCACGACCATCGACGCCTTGGAAAGGCCGAGCCCGCCGAACGCCTCCGGGATCGTCAGGCCAAAGACGCCAAGCTCGGCCAGTTCATCGATCACCGCCATCGGGATCAACTCGTCCCTGAGGTGCCAGCCATGCGCGAAGGGCACGACCCGATCTTCGGCATAGCGACGAAACTGGTCGCGGATCATCTCCAGCTCATCATCCAGCCCCGGGGTTCCGAACGTCGCCCGGCCGTGATTGTCGCGCATCAGCGCCACCAGCTGCGCCCGCGCCGCAGACGTGTTGCCATCGGCAACCAGCGCCGCCGCCGCGCCCTCGGGCGTCCAGATCAGATCAAGATCGGCCAGCCGCGCCACCTCGCCCTGGCTCATCGCGATCCCGCCCGCGATCTGGGCGAGGTATTCGCCAAAGCCGATCTGCAGGATCAGCGCCTCCATCTCGCCGAACCGGCCCTCGGCGTCGATGCGCCCGGCCCAGCCGCGCATCTGGCGCAAGGCCTCGACATAGGTCGCCAGCCAGGCGAGCGCATGCGCCTCGAACTGACGCGTCTCCAGTGCCTCGGCCGAGACTCTGCCGCTGGCATCGACCTTCTCCCGCAGCCTCGCGCGGGCCTCGTCGAGCAGCGCCTCGACCTGCGGCATCGCGGCCGCGGTCAGCGTCAGAAGATCGGCAATGCGGGCGGAAGTCGGCATGTCAGCTCCGTCGCGGGCCATGAGTCACTCCTCTTTCTGCAGTCGCATCGTGATAGGGTCTTTGCATTCGCAGCGCAATATTAATTCGTCAAGAACCGTCTCCTACGCACGAAAGTATCGCGCCGGATTCCAGGTGTGCGGCGCGCCAATCCCCGATAGACAGGGGCGCGATGACCGGCACCGATCCGATCCTGCTTCTCGTGGCCGTCGCCATCACGCTCTTCGCGGGGATCGTGAAGGGCGCGGTGGGCTTTGCCATGCCGATGATCATGATCTCCGGCCTCGCCTCGATCCTGCCGGCCGATCAGGCGCTGGCGGCGCTGATCGTGCCGACGCTGGCCACCAATCTGGCGCAGGTCATGCGCGGCGGCTGGCGCGCCGCCTGGACCTCGACCGTCGAATACCGCCGTCTCCTCGTGACGCTCTGTCTGGTCATCGCGATGACGGCGCAGCTGGTTCCGCACCTGCCGCAGGCTGCCCTTCTGATGACGCTCGGCATCCCGATCGTTCTCTTCGCGGCGACCCAGCTTGCCGGCTGGCAACTCCGGTTTCATGCCCGACACCGCGCCCCGGCCGAGATCGCGGCCGGCATCGTCGGCGGGTTCTTTGGCGGCATATCGGGCGTCTGGGGGCCGCCGACCATCGCGCTCCTGCTCTCGCTCGATGCCAACAAGCGCGAAAGTGTGCGGGTGCAGGGCGTCGTCTATCTGGTCGGCGCGGCGATGCTGACGACCGCCCACCTGGCCTCGGGCGTCCTCAATGCCGCGACAGTGCCGCTCTCGCTCGTCCTTACGCTACCGGGGATGACTGGTCTCTGGATCGGTTTTGCCATCCACGACCGGCTCCATCAGCAACGCTTCCGGCGCTGGACCCTGGTGGTGCTCGTCCTCACCGGGCTCAACCTCGTCCGGCGCGCGCTGACCCTTTGATCTTCTTCTGTTGCGAAATACCTCGGGGGTGTGGGGGCAGAGCCCCCACTCCGAGGTCTCAGCCGATCGCCGCCGCCTTCACATCGTCACCGATGAAGGGCACGTATTGCGCGAAGTTGTTGCTGAACATCTCGACAAGCTTGTGCGCCTGCACGTCATAGGCCGCCTCGTCCTCCCAGGTCCGCCGCGGATCGAGAAGCACATCCGCGACATCGGGCACCGAGACCGGCACGTCGAAACCGAAGTTCGGATCCTTGCGGAACTTCGCCTTCGCGAGCGAGCCGTCGAGCGCCGCGGTCAGGAGGATTCGGGTGGAACGGATCGGCATCCGCGAGCCCTGGCCGAAGGCGCCGCCGGTCCAGCCGGTGTTGACCAGCCAGCAGGCGGCGCCGGTTGCCTTGATCTTCTCCTGCAAGAGCTTGCCATAGACCTCTGGCCGGCGCGGCATGAAGGGCGCGCCGAAACAGGTCGAGAAGGTCGGAATGGGCTCGGTCACGCCAACTTCCGTCCCCGGCGTCTTCGAGGTGAAGCCCGACAGGAAGTGATACATCGCCTGCGCCGGCGTCAGCCGCGCGATCGGCGGCAGCACGCCATAGGCATCGCAGGTCAGCATGATGACGGTCTTCGGCTGCCCGCCGAGCGAGGTCGCCGAGGCGTTCGAGATATAGTCCAGCGGATAGGCACAGCGCATGTTCTCGGTCAGCGAACAGTCGCTGAAGTCCAGCGTCAGGGTCTCGGGGTCGAAGACCATGTTCTCGACCACGGTGGCGAATTTCGATGTGGTCGCGTAGATCTCCGGCTCGGCCTCGCGCGACAGGTTGATCGTCTTGGCATAGCAGCCGCCCTCGAAGTTGAAGGTGCCGCTGTCCGACCAGCCGTGCTCGTCATCGCCGATCAGCGTGCGCGACGGATCGGCCGACAGCGTCGTCTTGCCGGTGCCCGACAGGCCGAAGAAGACCGCCGTGTCATCGGGATCGCCGATCGCGTGGTTGGCCGAACAATGCATCGCCATCACCCCCTTGCCGGGCAGGATGTAGTTCAGAAGCGTGAACACAGCCTTCTTGTTCTCGCCGGCATAGGCGGTGTTGGCGATCAGGATCAGCTTGCGCTCGAAGTCGAGCGCGATCACCGTCTCGGACCGGCAGCCGTGGCGTTCGGGATCGGCCCTGAACGCCGGGCAGTTGATGATGGTGAACTCGGGGATGAAATCATCCAGCTCGGCCCGCGCCGGCCGGCGCAGCATGTGGCGGATGAAGAGGCCGTGCCAGGCAAGCTCGGTGACGACGCGCACGTCCAGCCGGTGTTCGGGGTCCGCACCGGCATAGAGATCCTGCACGAAATAGTCGCGCCCGGCCATATGCGCCAGCATGTCGGCATGCAGCCGCGCGAAGGCATCCGGCGCCATCGGACGGTTGTTGTCCCACCAGATCGTCTGCTCGACCGAGGGCCGGCGCACCACGAACTTGTCCTTCGGCGACCGGCCGGTATGCTTGCCGGTGGTGACCAGCAGCGCACCGCCCTGTCCCAGCGTGCCTTCGTCGCGCTTCAGCGCCGCCTCGACCAGGGCGGCTTCGCAAAAGTTGTAATGGACGCGGCCAAGCCCCGTGATGCCCTGATCTTCCAAGCGCTGCGAGGGGTTCACCCGTCCATCTGTCATCTGCAAGCTCCTGTTGCCGCATTGCGGCGTCCCGAGGTTCGGTGCATGGCGCCCCGCGACGACCGGCTGGACCGGCTCCGGGGGCCTCCGCCCGCCCGTCAGGGGCCGGCAAGCCGGCTATAACATGAGGCTAGACCCTTGGAACAGAAGGCTTTGCCGCGGTTAGCGCAACCATCGCCGGTTTAGCGCAATCATGCTGCCCTGCAGCGTGCGCCACGCGCAACGATCCGGCCGGGTGAGGCAAATTAGTCAGCCTTTCGTGGTTTTCATGTCCGGTGATTCGATCGGGACAGGCGATTCGCAGTTATCAGTTGCGTCGCAAGCCTGGAAAATGGACAATGCCCGGAAAAACAAGACAAAGACGCAAAGAGCAGAACAAGGAAACCGAACATGTCGAGGATCGCACTGGTCGACGACGACAGGAACATCCTGACGTCCGTCTCGATGACTCTCGAGGCCGAAGGCTTCGAGGTCGAGACCTACAACGACGGGCAATCGGCGCTGGATGCCTTCAACAAGCGCATGCCGGACATGGCCGTGCTTGATATCAAGATGCCGCGGATGGACGGGATGGATCTGTTGCAGCGGCTGCGCCAGAAGACCTCGATGCCGGTCATCTTCCTGACCTCGAAGGATGACGAGATCGACGAGGTTCTCGGTCTGCGCATGGGTGCGGACGACTATGTGAAAAAGCCTTTCTCGCAAAGGCTTCTGGTCGAGCGGATCCGCGCGCTTCTGCGCCGTCAGGACGCGATCGCCAGCGGCGAGGTGGCGACCACCGAGGAAACCAAGATCATGACCCGCGGCAGCCTGGTCATGGATCCCTTGCGCCATTCGGTCAGCTGGAAGGGCCGCGACGTTGCGCTGACCGTCACCGAGTTCCTGCTGCTGCAGGCGCTGGCGCAGCGCCCGGGCTTCGTGAAAAGCCGCGATCAGTTGATGGATGTCGCCTATGACGATCAGGTCTATGTCGACGACCGCACCATCGACAGCCACATCAAGCGGCTAAGAAAGAAGATGCGCACCGTGGATGACGATTTCTCGGCGATCGAAACGCTTTATGGTATCGGCTACAGATACAACGAAGAATGACGCTGGCCACGAGGATAGACTTGCGCGAAGAGGGAAAGGCCAAACGCGCGGATGTCGTCCTTGGCGAGGACTGGACGGCGCCCGATGGGGTCGTCGATTCCGAGCTCAGGGCAGGACGGGAGCGGCGCGGCTTCATCTCGCTGAACCGCTCGCCGCTGGCGCGCAAGATCATCACCTTCAACCTGATGGCGATGATCGTGCTGGTTGCCGGGGTGCTCTATCTCAACCCGTTCCGCAACAGCCTGGTCTTGCAGCGCGAAACCGGGCTGGTCGCCGAGGCGCAGCTGATCGCCGATGTCTTCGAGGCGCAACTGCCGCACTCCGGCCCGGTCAACCTGGCCAGCGGCGACGGCATCGACGTGCGCCGCACCGCCGAGGGGATCGAACTGCCCGAGGGCGCGGAACTGTTCGTCTTCGATACGATGGAACATCTCGTCGTCTCGACCGTCGGGATGGACCGGGCCGAGCGCGAGACCGTCACCGGCCTGCAGCGCGACCACCGCTCGACCATCATCACCGATATCCTGAATGCGGTCTGGGAGGGTATCGCCAGCCTTCTCGCCCCCGGAAACGGGCCGGCGACCGGCCATGTCATCGAGGATCTGGCGCGCCAGCTTGCGGTCAGCGCCATCGCCGGCGAGACCCAGATCCGCACCGGCCGCGACGCCGCCGGCGAGGCGATCTTTGCCGTCGCCACCCCGATCCGCCACAATGGCCGGGTTCTTGGCGTGGTCGCGGTCACCTCGGTCGCCGGCGAGATCGACGACCTGGTCCGGGTCGAGCGCGAGCAGGTGTTGCAGATGTTCGTCATCGCCATCGTCGTGTCGATCGGGCTCAGCCTGGTGCTGGCCTCGACCATCGCCAATCCGCTGTCGGACCTGGCGGCGGCGGCAGAGCTTGGCCGCGACAAGAATGCCCGCAAGATGTCGCCCGGCCGGGTGCGCATCCCTGACCTGACCGCGCGGCCCGACGAGATCGGCCGCCTCTCGGGGGCGATGCGCGGCATGGTGGCGGCACTTTACGAGCGCATCGAATCGAACGAACAGTTCGCCGCCGATGTCGCGCATGAGATCAAGAACCCGCTGGCCAGCCTGCGCTCGGCGGTGGGCACCCTGCGTGTCGCCCGGCGCGACGACCAGAAACAGAAGCTGCTCGACGTGATCGACCATGACGTGCGCCGGCTCGACCGGCTGGTCAGCGACATCTCGAACGCCTCGCGGCTTGACAGCGAACTGGTCAAGGAAGAGTTGGAAAGCTTCAACCTGCTCAAGATGCTGGGCAACATCACCGAGTTTCTTGGCCAGGAGGCGCGCGGCAAGGGCGTCGATTTCATCTCGGACCTGCCGGCCGAACCGATCGTGATCCAGGGACTTGAGGCGCGGCTGGCGCAGGTCTTCGTCAACCTGATCACCAATGCGATCTCGTTCTGCGCCGAGGGCGACGCGGTGCGGGTCTGGGCCCGCAAACGCGAGAACCGGGTGCTGGTGGTGGTCGAGGACACCGGCCCTGGCATCCCTGACCAGGCACTGACCAAGGTCTTCAAGCGTTTCTATTCGGAACGCCCGCCGGGACAGTTCGGCGAGCATTCCGGCCTTGGCCTGGCGATATCCAAGCAGATCGTCGAGGCCCATGGCGGCGTGATCTGGGCCGAGAACATCCGCCCGACCGACGCCGATATCACCTCTGAACCGCTGGGCGCGCGTTTCGTCGTCGGCCTGCCGGTGTGAGCATGGCGGCGGCGGGCGGT
>JBGSNN010000431.1:0-6940 GCA_041739655.1 Albidovulum sp.
CCGCCGTTCTGCGGCGTCGTCAGGACCCGCGCACCGAGTGCGCGCGCCACCTCGGCGGTGCGGTCGGGCGAGCGGTCATCGACCACGATCACCTCCTGCACTTCGCCGCGCGCGTACATCGCCATCAGCGGCGCGAGAACACGCGGCAGCAGCGCCTCGGCCCGGAAGGCCGGCATCACCACCGAAATCGTTACCGCATCGGTCATCCACGGCCCCCGGCACTGGTCGCGAATTGCTGGGCGCGGCGGAAGAAGAGCACGAGGATCGTCGCGGCAAGCGGCAGCAGCCAGATCACCCGCGCACCGTAGCGCGTCGCGGGCTGCGAAATGCCGCCGCAGACCAGCGCGTTGGCGAGAATGCCGAACAACACCATCACGGCCAGCGCCTTGATCCGCCCCGGCACCCGGCCCGGCCAGAAGAGGAGCACCGCAGTCACCGCCAGCGATACCAGATAGAGCATGTGCTGCATGTTGGTCACCGCGCCGTACCAGCCGAGATCGCGGGTCAGTCGGCCGTGGGTGAACTCACCGGTGGCGAGGCCCGAGACGCCTGCGTGCTGCGCAATCATCTTGTCGGTCTGAAGCGTCATCTCGACGCTGACCCAGCGCGACTGGATCAGCATGTTCTTGACGAAGGCCAGCGTCGTGTCGATCGGCGCCGATCGCAGCACGTCGAAGAAGAACGGGATCTGGTTCTCGGCAACAAGCTTCTGGTCCTGCGCCGTCATCAGCCGGAACGAGCCGAGCCGCGCGCTCGTCTCGAAGACGATATGGGTCGCGGTTAGGCGGTAGGGATCATCGGACAGTTGCAAGGCATCGTAGAGCTTGCAGGTGGCGATATCGGCATTCGGGCAGTTGCGCTCAAGATAGCGCAGGCCCGGACCGTCCTGGATCAGCCGCGCGGTGATGTAGGGCTTGATGATGACGTCGGAGTGCGCGACCTCCTTGGCGGCGGTGCGCAGCATGCTCTGCTCGGCAAAGCCGATGCCAAGCACAACCAGCACCAAGGCTGGCGGCAACCACCAGCGGTGGCGCGACAGGATGACCGCGACCAGTGCCGAGGCTGGCACCAGCAGCGCGGCGATGCCCAGATGCGACAGGTGCGACACGACCGCAAAGGCGCCCATGGCGATCGCCAGACCCGCCTCCCACCAGCGCATCGAGCGGCCGAAGACGGTCAACGTCGCGATGGACAGGATCAGGACCGGCGCGAAGGTGTCGGGCATCAGGTAGGCGACGAAGAACGGCAGCGAGCCGAGCGAGGCGACGATGATCGGCAGGCAGACCATCTGCGCCAGCGAGACGTGCAACCCAAGCTGCCGCTGCGCCAGCCGCATCGGCAACCAGACAGCCAGCATCACCGCGACGACATTGAGGGCGATCAGCCCTTCGAGAAACCCAAGCCGCGCAAGCAGCCCCGAAATCAGCGAATAGCCTGCCGAACGCGACCCATCGACGGTGTTTTCCGCCTTGATTTCCGTCGCCGCCGTGGCAGCGGGTGCAGCGGCCGCGCCGCCCTCGGTCGCGGCCTTCGCCGCCTCGACTTTCTGCATCTGGTTGCGGTCGTGCAGCGGCGATTCACCCTTCACGCCAAGCTGGCGCAACGCGGTATCGCCCTGCGCGACATACCACATCGTATCGAAGTAGAAGAGCGGTCGGCCGTTGACGATAAGGACGCTGAACATCGCGATCAACGCCGCCGCCACCCAGAGCGTTGCCGTCAGGGCGCTGCCCGCCCGAGCTTCGTCATGAAGAGCCGTATGAGCCATCAGGTCAGCCTCCCCGTCAGATGCAGCTCCTGGCGGAGCGTCCTGAAATAGGCGATCGTGCGCGTCAGGCCGTCACGCAGCTGCACCTGCGGCTCCCAGCCAAGCGCGCGGCGTGCGAATCCGATGTCCGGCCGCCGCTGGATCGGATCATCATGCGGCAAGGGCTTGTAGATCAACTCCGAAGCAGAGCCGGTCAGATCGATGACCGCCTCGGCAAGCTCCTTGATCGTCATCTCGATCGGGTTGCCAAGGTTCATCGGCCCGGTGATGTCGTCGCCGGTCTCCATCAGCCGGATCATCCCCTCGATCAGGTCGTCGCGGAAACAGAAGGAGCGGGTCTGGCTGCCGTCGCCATAGATCGTGATCGGCTCGTCGCCGAGCGCCTGCATGATGAAGTTCGACACCACGCGACCGTCCTGCGGATGCATCCGGGGGCCGTAGGTGTTGAAGATCCGCGCCACCTTGATGCGCAGATCGTGCTGGCGATGGTAGTCGAAAAAGAGCGTCTCGGCGCAGCGCTTGCCCTCGTCATAGCAGGAGCGAAAGCCGATCGGGTTGACGTGCCCCCAGTAGTCCTCGGTCTGCGGGTGGACATGCGGATCGCCATAGACCTCGGAGGTCGAGGCCTGCAGGATCTTGGCGCGAAGCCGCTTGGCCAGCCCCAGCATGTTGATCGCGCCGTGGACGCTGGTCTTGGTCGTCTGCACCGGATCGTGCTGGTAGTGTATCGGGCTGGCCGGGCAGGCGAGGTTGTAGATTTCATCGACCTCGACATAGAGCGGAAAGGTCACGTCATGGCGCATGAGTTCGAATCGCGGCGTGCCGATCAGATGCGCGACATTCTCGCGCCGGCCCGTGAAATAGTTGTCGACGCAGAGCACATCGTGCCCGGCCGCGACCAGACGCTCGCACAGATGCGAGCCGAGAAAGCCCGCGCCGCCGGTCACGAGAATCCGTTTGGAGATCACGGTCATGCCGCGCGGCCCTTCCTGTCATGCCCACTGACGGCCGAAACCGCCGAATCTGTCGTCGCCCGTGGCGAGATCGCGCGCCCGCTCATTTCAGATATCTTCGGCAACAATATGACGCAGAACCGGCCGGATCAGGCAATGCCGGGATTCCGGCCTTGGCCGCGCGCTCTCATCTTTCAGCATTCCGACGCTCAATTCCTCACCACAAATCCTGTCTTCGACCGGTCCGCGGCCCGATCGCCGCAATGGCGCGGCCAACCTCGGGACGCAATGGAGTTTTCTCAATCAATTCGCATTCTCGGCGCCGGATTATCACGCGCCGGACTGAAGGTCGCCAGAGTTTTTCTGCATCTGCCAAAAAATACCGCGATTCCCATGCTGCACGGCAATCTCCGTTTCAGGTCTGCGTATGGCGACGGCAGCGCCGCGCGATCAGCGACGATCTGGAAACAATAATCGGCCGCCCTGGCCTGCCGCAGTCGGCGGACGACGGGTCGCGGCCTTTGCTCTTCCGCGGGCGTTCCATGCTGGCTATGGTGCCGCCGAAACAGCGATTGCAGCGGGTTCCATGCAGGTAGAGACGACGACGCTCGACGGGGTTCTGATCCTCACGCCACGCCGCTTCGGCGATGCGCGTGGCTGGTTTTCCGAGGTCTGGAACCGCGACACGCTGGCGCGGCACGGCATCCATTGTGACTTCGTGCAGGACAACCACTCCATGTCTGCCGCCGTCGGCACCGTGCGCGGCCTGCACTTCCAGTCGCCGCCCCATGCGCAAACCAAGCTCGTCCGCTGCGGGCGCGGCCGGGTCTTCGATGTCGCCGTCGATATCCGTCTTGGCGCGCCGACCTACCGGCACTGGGTGGGTGTGGAACTGTCGGCCGAAAACGGACGCCAGTTGCTGATCCCCGCGGGGTTTCTGCACGGCTTCGTGACGCGCGAGCCCGAGAGCGAACTTCTCTACAAATGTTCGGATGTCTATGCCCCGGAGTGCGATGGCGCGGTGCGCTTCGACGACCCCGATATCGGCATCGACTGGGGCATCGACACCGGGGCCGCCATCCTGTCGGACAAGGACGCGAAGGCGCCGCGTCTGAGGGACTTCCAAAGCCCCTTCCGCTATGAGCCGCGGCCATGAAGCTGCTTGTCACCGGTGGCGCTGGGTTCATCGGCTCGGCGGTCGTGCGCCGTGGCATCCGGGCCGGCCATGCCGTCGTCAACCTCGACAAGCTGACCTATGCCGGCAGCCTGACCAACGTGGCCGAGGTCGCCGACAGCCCGCTTTATGCCTTCGAGCAGGCCGATATCTGCGACCGCAGCGCGGTGGACGCGATCCTCGCAAGGCACCGGCCGGATGCTATCATGCATCTTGCGGCCGAAAGCCATGTGGACCGCTCCATCGACGGCCCGGCGGCCTTCATCGAAACCAACATCACCGGCACCTACACGATGCTTGAGGCGGCGCGCGCCTACTGGACCGCGCAGGGCAAGCCGGAGCGCTTCCGCTTTCACCACATCTCCACCGATGAGGTCTTCGGCTCGCTCGGCCCCGCGGGCAAGTTCACCGAGGACACGCCCTATGATCCGCGCAGCCCCTATTCGGCCTCGAAGGCATCGTCCGACCATCTGGTGCGCGCCTGGCACGAGACCTACGGCCTGCCGGTCGTCCTCACCAACTGCTCGAACAACTACGGACCTTACCATTTTCCCGAAAAGCTGATCCCGGTCGTGATCCTCAAGGCGCTCGCGGGCGCGCCGATCCCGATCTATGGGGCGGGCGACAATGTCCGCGACTGGCTCTATGTCGAGGACCACGCCGAAGCGCTGCTTCTCGTCGTGCAGAAGGGCACGGCGGGGCGCAGCTACAACATCGGCGGCGAGAACGAAACGACGAATCTCGACCTCGTGACACGGATCTGCGCGATTCTGGACCAGAGGCGCCCCGGCAACCGGCCCTACGCCGAACAGATCGCCTTCGTTGCCGACCGCCCCGGACATGACCGGCGCTATGCCATCGACCCGACCCGCATCCGCGACGAACTGGGCTGGCGGCCCTCGGTCACGCTCGACGAGGGGCTGGACAGGACGGTTCGGTGGTTCCTCGACCACGAGGACTGGTGGCGCGCGCTGCAGGACCGCGACGGCGTCGGGCGAAGGCTAGGAACCGGCTAGGCAAGGCAAAACGGCCGGGTGATCCCCGGCCGTTCCGCATCATCCGTGCGCCCATCAGGAATGTGCGAAGGGCACCGCGACGAAGGTCCGGTCCGGCCCGCGCTGCACCAGCAACAATGCGGCATCGCGGTTTTGCGACTTCGCGGCTTCGATCGCCGCCGTCACATCCCCGGCACTTCCCACCTGGGTCTGGTTGACCGCCACGATCACGTCACCCTCGCGCAGGCCCTTGTCGGTAGCACTGCCATTGGGGTCGATCTGCGTCACCAGAACGCCTGTCGTGCCCTCGGGCAGCCCGATCCGTGCCGCCAGGTCCGGCGTTAGCGTTTCGACCGAGAGGCCGAGATCCGGCACCTCGGCACCTTTCCCGTTATCGCTCGGCAGCGCGCCTTGCGCGGTGTCTTCGCCACCCAGCGTCCCGACGGTGACGTTGGCCTCAACCTCGGCCCCGTCGCGCCAGATCGTGAGCGTCGCCTTGTCGCCCGGCGCCAGGTCCGCGATTGCACGCGAGACGGCGCGCGGCGTATCTGCGGCGGTGCGGTTGACCTTGACGATCACATCCCCCGGCTTGAGTTCGGCCGCTGCCGCAGGCGAGCCTTCCTGCACCGAGGCGACCAGCGCGCCACGGGCATCCTTGAGGCCGATAGCGGCGGCGATCTGATCGTCCACCGGCTGGATTGTCACGCCGATGAAGCCATGCTCGATCGAGCCGGTCTCGATGATCCGCTGGACAACCTTTTCGGCATGAGCCGAGGGGATCGCGAAGCCGAGGCCGACGTTGCCGCCGTTCGGCGAATAGATCGCCGAGTTGATGCCGACGACCTTGCCCTGAGTGTCGATCAGCGGCCCGCCGGAATTGCCGTGGTTGATCGCCGCGTCGATCTGGATGAAATCGTCATAGGGTCCGGAATGCAGATCGCGACCGCGGGCCGAGACGATGCCCGAGGTCACGGTCGTGCCGACCCCGAAGGGATCGCCCACGGCGAGGACCGGGTCGCCGACCCTGAGCGCGTCGGAATCACCCCAGTCAACTGTCGGCAGCGGGTCTGCCGCCGCGACCTTCAGAACCGCGATGTCGTTCTTGGCGTCGGTCCCGACCAGCGTCGCGGGCAGTTCCTTGCCGTCGTCGAGTTTCACCGTGATCTTCTGCGCCTTGTCGATGACATGGTTGTTCGTCACGAGATAGCCGTCTGGCGAGACAATGAAGCCCGAGCCGAGCGCCCTGCCACCCTGTGCCGGGCCCTGGTCCTGCGGCCCTTGCGGCATCCCCGGCAGCGGTCCGAAGGGGCTGTTTTCGCCGAAGAACCGGCGGAAGAACTCGTCGGGGGGCATCGCGTTCGGGTTGGCCTCGGTCGGCGCGACCTCGGGCTTCAACTCGGTCAGCACCGTGACGACGGCCGGTTTCACTGCCGCGACGATATCGGCATTGGTCAGCGACGCCGTGGCCGCGATGGCCGCGCCCGTGACGCCGGTCCACGCCGGCAGCGGCGCCTGGACGGCAATGATGAGGGCAAGGACGGACGCACCCGCAAGCACGATCTTGCGGCTGCGGGCGGTGAGCGTGGTGGTATTCATTGCGACAGTCTCTCTCATTGGCGCATCGGCCGGATCGGCGGATGGCGCGAGCTTGGGCCGGAGCCTCAGACGGTCGGACCCTTTTTTCGGCCGTGGCTCCGCGCGGCATAGATCGGCGTTTCGGCGAGCAGGCCCAAGATTGTGTCAGCGACTTCACGCGGGGTTGAAACGCCGTGTACTCTGCGCGATCACTGCGGCGGGCGGCGGCATGGCGCGGCAGTCGGAAGGATGTGTAATGCGGATTCTGGTTTTCGGCACGACCGGGCAACTTGCCCGCGAATTGGCCCGCAGGGCGCCGGACGGGGTCAGGCTGACCGCGCTCGGGCGCGACAGCGCCGATCTCGCCGATCCCGCCGCATGTGCGGCGGCGATCCGGCAGGCCGATGCCGATCTCGTCCTCAACGCCGCCGCCTATACCGCCGTCGATCAGGCCGAGACCGAGCCCGCGCTGGCC
>JBGSNN010000435.1:0-3346 GCA_041739655.1 Albidovulum sp.
GTCTGGCAGGGCGACACGTCCTGCCCCGTCGTCGGCCGCGTCTCCATGGACATGATCGGCGTCGATGTGACGGATCTCGACGACACCCCGGAGACGCTCGACATTCTCGGCCCCGCGCAGGGCGTCGACGCCCTGGCCGCGATGGCTGGAACCATCGGCTATGAGATCCTCACATCGCTCGGCGCGCGCTATCGCCGCACCTATACCGGAGGCGCCGCATGACGCTGACCCACCCCCTCGCGGCCCTCGGGCGGCAGGTGTTGGCGGCGCTGGCCGGCATCGGCCGGATCGCGCTCTTCGCCGGTTCGGGGGTCGGCCACATCTTCCGGCCGCCCTACTATCCGCGCGAATTCCTTCACGCGCTCTTGCAGATCGGCTATTTCAGCCTGCCGGTCGTCGGCCTGACGACGCTGTTCACCGGCGGCGCGCTGGCCTTGCAGATCTACGCCGGCGGCGCGCGCTTCTCGGCCGAATCCGTGGTTCCCTCCATCGTCGCCATCGGCATGGCGCGCGAACTCGGCCCGGTTCTCGGCGGCCTCATGGTCGCGGCGCGGGTGGCCTCGTCCATCGCGGCTGAGATCGGGACGATGAAGGTCACCGAACAGATCGACGCCCTGACGACGCTCTCCACCCACCCGATGAAATACCTCGTCGCGCCGCGCCTGCTGGCCGCGACCCTCGCGGTGCCGGCGCTCGTCGCGGTCGGCGACAGCATCGGCATCTTCGGCGGCTATCTCGTCGGCATCACGCGGCTTGACTTCAACCCGGCGACCTACCTCAAGAACACCCGCGACTTTCTGGAAGTCTGGGATGTCGTCTCGGGCCTCTGGAAGGGGGCCGCCTTCGGCTTCATCGTGGCGCTGGCGGGCTGCTACTACGGCATGAACTCCGGCCGCGGCGCGCAAGGCGTGGGCCGCGCCACCAAGACCGCCGTCGTCACCGCCTCGGTCCTCATCCTCGCCGCAAACTATGTGCTGACGGAGGTCTTCTTCTCCGCATGATCGAGCTTCGCGACGTTCACAAGGCCTTCGGGTCGAACCATGTCCTGAACGGGGTCAACCTGACGATCCCGACGGGCCAGAGCATGGTCATCATCGGCGGCTCCGGCACCGGGAAATCGGTGCTCTTGAAGTGCATCCTCGGCCTCGTGACGCCGGACCGGGGCGAGATCCTCGTCGATGGCGCATCGGCGTCGAAGGGCTCGCGCGATGCGTTCCTCGCCCGCTTCGGGATGCTGTTCCAGGGCGGCGCCCTCTTCGACAGCCTGCCGGTCTGGCAGAACGTCGCCTTCCGCCTCCTGCGCGGCGCGCAGAAGCGGCCGAAGGAAGAAGCCCGCGCGATCGCCATCGAAAAGTTGCGCCGCGTCGGGCTGAAGCCCGCCGTCGCCGACCTCTATCCGGGGGAATTGTCGGGCGGCATGCAAAAGCGCGTCGGCCTCGCCCGCGCCATCGCCGCCGAGCCCGAGATCATCTTCTTCGATGAGCCGACAACCGGCCTCGATCCGATCATGTCCGGCGTCATCAACGAACTGATCCGCGAAATCGTCGTCGAGATGGGGGCGACCGCGATGGCGATCACGCACGACATGTCCTCGGTCCGCGCCATCGCCGACCGCGTGGCAATGCTGCACGGCGGGGTCATCCAGTGGACCGGACCCGTCGCTGAAATGGACGCAACACCAGACCCTTACGTCCAGCAATTCATCCATGGTCGCGCCGAAGGTCCGATTGAGTCCGTGCGCTGAGGGTTGCCGCATAACCCCTTAAAATATCGCGATATTCCGCGCATGGTATTTTTGCTTAATTTGACAACGACTCCGATCGATCCTACACTTCCGGTCTAACAGCCGGAGCGAGACCATGGAATTCGGCGGAAGCGCGCTGCTTGGACTTGGTTTCCTCGCGGTGGCTGGATGCGTACCGCCGTTGCTGAGCCTTCTGGCCTGCCGCAAGCGCGTTTTGCGCGCCCGCCAGCGCGGTGCCGCCCCCGGATGGCCGCGGTCAGGACTGATCTTCTCTGCCGCCGCCTTCGCCCTCAATCTCGCCCTGCTGAGCGTCAGCGTCATTCTTCTGGCGCGCTCCCCGGACTGGACCCGGCTTCAGGCTGCCATGCTGATGCTCGGCTGGATCTGCTTCTGGCTCTGGATCTTCGTCCTGGTGACGACGCGCAACCGCCGCGGACGGGCGATGTACTGAGGCCGCTTGGCGCGCCGGTGCGAAGCCGCTATCAAAAGGCGCATGATCCGTGCCGCGAACCTTCTCCTCCTGATCCTGTTCCCGATCTCGTGGTTCGCGCCGCTCCTGCGCGCCGGGCTCCTGCCCTTCTTCAACCTCGATACGATTTCCGTTGTCTCGGGGCTGCAGGCGCTCTGGGAAAAGGATGTGGCGCTGGCGCTTCTGGTCACCTTCCTCGCGATCTTTGCGCCTTATCTCAAGACCATCGGCCTCGCGATGGTCCAGTTCGACCTCGCCTCGCCGCGGATTGTCGGCGCGTTGCAGGCTCTCGGGCGCCTCGCCATGGCCGATATCTTCCTCATCGCCATCTACATCGTGCTGGCCAAGGGCATCGGCGTCGGCCGGGTCGAGACCGGCTGGGGCCTCTATCTCTTCACCTTCTGCGTCCTTGCCAGCCTTGCGATCTCGCATCTCACGGCGCGCGACCGCGCTCACTGACGGATCAGCCGCGCCTCCGCCGCATCGGCCACCGCCCAGTCCGCGAGCGCCGCGAGAATCGCTTCCTGCATCATTGATCGCCAGACCGGATCGACAAGCCGCGCGCGGTCGCCCGGCGACGAGAGGAACCCCAGTTCGAGGAGGAGCGATGGGATATCGGCCGATTTCAGCACCGAGAAGGCGGCGCCCTGAATCGGATGGCGGTGCATCTTGCCGCCCCGCCCGCGAATTGCCGTCACCAGCCCCTGCGCCAGCCGGGCGGCGCGCGGCTGCGTCTCGGCACGCGCCATGTCCATCATCACCGACGCGATGAGATCGTCCTGCCCGGTCAGGTCGACCCCGGCCAAGAGGTCGGCGCGGTCATGGCGCTCCGCCAGCCGGGCCGAGGCCGCATCTGTCGCCTCCTCGGCCAGTTCATAGACCGTGGCGCCACTTGCCTCGCCTTCGGCCAGAGCGTCGGCATGGAGCGAGAGGAACACGTCGGCGCTTGCCGCCCGCGCCAGGCTGACCCGGGTCTCGAGCGGCACGAAGACATCCTCTTCGCGTGTCAGGACCACCCGCATCCCGGCCCGGCGCAACACTTCAGCAAGCTCGCGCGCGAAGGCCAGCGTGACCTCTGCCTCGATCTTGCCGCCCGCCTCGGCGCCGGGGTCGATGCCGCCATGGCCGGGGTC
>JBGSNN010000447.1:0-6533 GCA_041739655.1 Albidovulum sp.
GCGCTCCTCGGTCTTCCACATCGACCAGACCAAGTGCATGGACGGCACCTTCTGCTCGGTCCTCAGCTGGTACGACAACGAATGGGGCTTTTCCAACCGCATGGCCGACACCGCCGTCGCCATCGGCAAGCTGATCTGAACTGTCGACACAGCGGACCGACGGGGCGCCTTCGGGCGCCCTTTCCATGCGCCGGGCGCAGTCATTCCCGGATAAGCTATGCGCTTAGTGCAAGGCTGGAATGGCGAAACGGGGAATTGTTAGCGCTAGCGGACGGGCCCATATTCCTTGCGGCGGCGCAAGACGCGCCAGAACCAAGGAAAGACCAATGTCAGTTATCGAGAAAATCCGGGACGCCCGCCGCAAACGCGCGGCCTATGTCCGCACCCGCAACGAAATCGCCCGGATGCCGATGGCGATCGCCTGGGACCTGAACATCTATCCTGGCGATGCCGAAAAGATCGCGCGCGAAGCCGTCTACGGACGCTGAGCGTCAGGGCTTGCCGAACTTCAGCCGCAGGGCGGTCTCGACCGCCGGCGGGACGAATTTTGATACGTCACCGCCAAGTCGCGCGATTTCCTTCACGAGTTTTGAGGCTATCGCCTGTCGCCGCGCATCGGCCATCATGAAGACAGTCTCGATCGACGCATCGAGCGCGCGGTTCATGCCCACCATCTGAAACTCGTATTCGAAATCCGCGACGGCGCGCAGGCCGCGCACGATCACCGTCGCCCCGACATCGCGGGCGCAGTCGATCAGCAGATTCTCGAACGGGTGGACGACAATCTCGCCCCCGGTCTTCGCGATGATCCGGGCGCACTCGGCCTGAACCATCGCCACCCGCTCTTCCAGCGCGAAGAGCGGCGCCTTGTCGCGATTGATCGCGACGCCGATCACCAGCCGATCGACAAGCGCCATGGCGCGCTGGATGATGTCGGTATGACCAAGCGTCACCGGATCGAACGTGCCGGGATAAAGTCCGATGCGCATGGTCACGCCCCCTCTGCGGTCAGGTCATGCGAACGCAACAATATTGCGCCGACGATTGCAAGGGCCAGACACCACGGCGCCCGGTCAGTTGCCCATGATCATGCCGGCAAGCGCGTCTTTCTCCATCGCAAGCTCGGACATCCGTGCCGCCACCACGTCGCCGATGGAGATGATGCCGATCATCTTGCCGCCATCGAGAACCGGCATGTGGCGGAAGCGGCCCGCCGTCATCCTCTCAAGCACGCTGTCGGCACTGTCGGATGGCGCGCAGGAGATCAGGTTCCGGGTCATCAGGCTTTCGACTTTTTCTTCGAGGCAACCCGCCCCGCGCCGACCGAGATCGCGCACGATGTCGCGCTCGGACAGGATGCCGACGGGGGTGTGGCCGTCGGGTGAGACGATCACCGCACCGATCCGTCGTTCCGCCAGAAGCCGCGCGGCATCCGCGACACTTGCCCCCGGCGTCACCGTGATGACACTGGCCTTGGGCTTGGACCGCAGAATCTGATGCACCTGCATGTTAACCTCCCGACCTTGAAGACTGTTTTTCCAGCGTTGCCCCTCGTGGACGATCTGTCAAGCGAGCGTTTCGAGGCGGTGCACTTCGCGCCCGAGACTGTCAACCAGCAGCGCCGCAAAGCGGTTGAGCCGCTCGACCCGCCGGTCATCCGCATGGCGGATGAGATAGAAGCTCCGCGTCAGGTTCAGCGCCTCGGGCAGGACACGGACAAGACCCGGCGCGGCCGGCAGCGCGAAGTCATGCACGATCGCCACCCCCGCCCCGGCGCGGACCCAGTTGAACTGGACCGACACCGAGTTCGAGGCGAGCGCCGCGGTCTCGACTCCGGCCTCGGCGAGGTAGTCAAGCTCCTTGTCGAAGATGAGATCGGGGATATAGCCGATCATCCGATGCTGGGCGAGGTCGGCCAGCGTGCGGATCGGCGCGTGGCTGGCGAGGTAGTCGCGCGACGCCGCAAGGCTGAGCCTGTAGTCGGCGACTTTCTGAACCGTCAGGCGGCCCGCTTCGGGGCGGCTCACCGCGATGGCCATGTCGGCCTCGCGCTTCGACAGGTTGAAGACGCGCGGCAGGGCGACGATCTGCACCTCAAGACCGGGGTTGTCGTCACAGATCCGGGCCACGACCTGCGGCAGCAGATAGTTCGCGGCCCCGTCCGGCGCGCCGATCCGCACCTGACCGCTCAGCCCGCTTTGCCCCTTCACCTCTTCCATCGCCTCGGTCACCGCCTGTTCGACGCGGACCGCATGGGTCATCAGCCGCTGCCCCTCGTCAGTCAGCGCGTATCCCTGCGGCGAACGCGCGAAAAGCCGCGCCGCCATGGCATCCTCAAGCTTCGAAATGCGCCGACCGACCGTCGCCGGGTCAAGCCTGAGCGCCTTGCCCGCGCCGGACAGGCTTTCGCCACGCGCCACGGCCAGAAACACCTTCAGATCATCCCAGTCCGCCATGCCCATCCTTTGCAATATTGCAAAATGCTTTTGGGATACTCCCTCTTTATCTTGAAAATATGCAAGACTAAACTGGCGTGGAATTTCTCGGGAGGAACCGATGCAAGAACTGACCCACTGGATCAACGGCAAGCATGTCAAAGGCACCTCGGGCCGCTTCGCCGATGTCTTCAACCCCGCGACAGGCGAGGTTCAGGCCAGGGTGCCGCTGGCCTCGAAGGCCGAACTGGACGCCGCCGTGGCCAGCGCCGCCGCCGCGCAGGTGAAATGGGGCGCCACCAACCCGCAGCGCCGGGCGCGCGTGATGATGGCCTTCGTGCAGCTTCTCAACCGCGACATGGACAAGCTCGCCGAGGCGCTGAGCCGCGAGCACGGCAAGACCATCCCCGATGCCAAGGGCGACGTTCAGCGCGGGCTGGAGGTGATCGAATACTGCATCGGTGCGCCGCAGATGCTGAAAGGCGAGTTCACCGACAGCGCCGGCCCCGGCATCGACATGTATTCGATGCGCCAGCCGCTGGGGGTCGCCGCCGGCATCACGCCGTTCAACTTCCCGGCGATGATTCCCCTATGGAAGATGGGCCCTGCCCTGTCATGCGGGAACGCCTTCATCCTCAAGCCGTCCGAGCGCGACCCCTCGGTACCCTTGATGCTGGCCGAGCTTCTGCAGGAAGCCGGGCTGCCGGACGGCATCCTGCAGGTCGTCAACGGCGACAAGGAAAGCGTCGATGCCATTCTCGACAACCCGACCATTCAGGCCATCGGTTTTGTCGGGTCGACACCGATCGCGCAGTACATCTACGGCCGTGGCTGCACCAACGGCAAGCGCGTGCAGTGTTTCGGCGGCGCCAAGAACCATATGATCATCATGCCGGATGCGGACATGGATCAGGCCGCCGATGCGCTGGTGGGCGCCGGTTTCGGCGCGGCCGGCGAACGCTGCATGGCGATCTCGGTCGCGGTTCCGGTCGGTGACGCCACGGCGGATGCGCTGATCAAGCGGCTGATCCCGCGGATCGAGAAGCTGAAGGTCGCGCCCTATACCGCCGGCAATGATGTGGACTATGGCCCCGTTGTCACCGCGCAGGCCCGCGACCGCATCCTCGCCCTGGTCAATTCCGGCGTCGAACAGGGCGCGAAGCTGGTCGTCGATGGCCGCAACTTCACGCTTCAGGGCTACGAGAACGGCTATTTCGTCGGCCCGCACCTCTTCGACCATGTCACCCGCGACATGGACATCTACAAGCAGGAGATCTTCGGGCCGGTTCTCTCGACCGTACGCGCGAAAAGCTACGAAGAGGCGCTGTCCTTTGCCATGGACCACGAATATGGCAACGGCACCGCGATCTTCACGCGCGACGGCGACACCGCGCGCGATTTCGCCAGCCGGATCAACATCGGCATGGTTGGGATCAACGTGCCGATCCCGGTGCCCTTGGCCTATCACACCTTTGGCGGCTGGAAGAAGTCGGGCTTCGGCGATCTCAACCAGCATGGGCCAGACGCCTTCCGCTTCTACACCCGCACCAAGACCGTGACCTCGCGCTGGCCCTCGGGCCTCAAGGAAGGCGGCGAGTTCCACTTCAAGGCGATGGACTGACCGCTCGGGGCGGCGCGGCGCGGAGCCATTCCATGGCGGGGCGGCGCCGCGCAGCGCCGGCCCGCCCGTCTGGCCGCTGCAACAATCTCGCAAAGATCGGAATTTAACATTCGTTCAATTCATGCTGACGGGAGGGTCCGATGGATTTCGCACTGAGCGGGGAACAGGACGCAATCTTCGACATGACCCTCGCCTTCGGGCAGGACCATATCGCCCCCTTCGCGCGGGAGTGGGAGCGGCAGGGCACCATCCCGAAAGCGCTCTGGCCGAAGGTGGCCGAGCTTGGTCTTGGCGGCATCTATGTGAGCGAGGCCTACGGCGGCTCCGGCCTGTCCCGGCTCGACGCGACGCTGGTGTTTGAGGCGCTCGCCATGGCCTGCCCGGCTGTCGGCTCGTTCCTGTCGATCCACAACATGTGCGGCGGCATGATCGACAAATTCGGCTCGGAGGAGACGAAGGCGACCTGGCTGCCACGGCTGGCCTCGATGGAAAAGATCTTTTCGTACTGCCTGACCGAGCCGGGATCGGGTTCCGATGCCGCCGCACTCAGGACACGGGCGGAGCGGGCGAACGAGGGCTGGCGCCTGAACGGCACCAAGGCCTTCATCTCGGGCGGCAGCTATTCCGATGCCTATGTCGTGATGGTCCGCACCGGCGCGGAAGGCCCCAAGGGCATCTCGACCGTGATTGTCGAGGCGGGCACGCCGGGTCTCAGCTTCGGCGGCCTTGAGGACAAGATGGGCTGGCGCGCGCAGCCGACCGCACAGGTGCAGTTCGACGATTGCGTGATCCCGGCCGAGAACCTGCTCGGCGAGGAGGGCAAGGGATTTTCCTACGCCATGGCCGGGCTCGACGGCGGGCGGCTCAACATCGCGGCCTCTGCGCTTGGCGGGGCGCAGGCAGCGCTCGATGCGACGCTCGCCTACATGGGCGAGCGCAAGGCCTTTGGACAGACCCTCGATCAGTTTCAGGCCTTGCAGTTCCGGCTCGCCGAGTTGGAGGTCAAGCTGCAATCGGCGCGGACCTTCCTGCGTCAGGCGGCGTGGAAGCTCGACCGGGGTGACCGCGACGCCACGAAGTTTTGCGCCATGGCGAAACTTCTGGTCACCGACAACGCCTTCGATGTCGCCAATCAGTGCCTGCAACTGCATGGCGGCTATGGCTATCTTGCGGATTACGGCATCGAGAAGATCGTGCGCGACCTCAGGGTGCATCAGATCCTTGAGGGCACGAACGAGATCATGCGCCTGATCGTCGGCCGCGCCCTTCTCGCCGAGAGGGGCTGATGGGTGCGGATGTCCTGATCCGCAGGGACGGCCGCGCCGGGCGGATCACGCTCAACCGGCCGAAGGCGCTGAACGCGCTGACCTACGATATGTGCAGGGCGATTGACGCGGCACTGATCGCGTGGCGCAACGATCCCGAGGTTGCGCTGGTCCTGATCGATGCCGAGGGGGAGCGCGCCTTCTGCGCCGGCGGCGACATCGCCGAGATGTATGCCACCGGCACGCGCGGCGACTTCGCCTACGGCCGCCGCTTCTGGGCCGACGAATACCGCATGAACGCGCGGATCGCGGAATACCCCAAACCCGTCGTCAGCTTCCTGCACGGTTTCACCATGGGCGGCGGCGTCGGCGTCGGCTGCCACGCCAGCCACCGGATCGTCGGCGAGACGGCTCAGATCGCCATGCCGGAATGCGGCATCGGCCTTGTGCCGGACGTGGGGGGATCATACCTGCTGGCCACCGCCCCCGGCCGGCTGGGCGAATATCTCGGCACCACCGGCGCGCGGATGGGGCCGGGGGATGCGATCCTTGTCGGCTTCGCCGATTACTTCGTGCCTGAGAGGGATTGGGAGGGGGTGAAGGCGCTCCTGGTCGCGACCGGCGATGCCGGCGCCGTCACGGCACAGGTGCAGGCTGCGCCCAAGGGTCGGCTGGCCGAATTGCAACCGGAAATCGACGCGCATTTTGGCGCCGGTCCGCTCGCCAGCATCGCCCGGTCGCTTACGGCCGCCGGAACCGCCTTTGCCGCGGACGCGCTCATAGCCCTTCACCGCGCCGCGCCCTTGTCAGCTGCCTGCACGGTCGAGATGATCCGGCGGCTGCGCGGCCATGCCACGATGCGCGCGGCGCTGGCGCTTGAATACTGCTTCACCTGGCGGGCGATGGAACATGCGGATTTCCTTGAGGGCATCCGCGCCGCGATCATCGACAAGGACCGCAGCCCGCGCTGGCGTCATGCCGGACCGGAGGCGGTGCCGAGGGACGATGTTGACAGGATGCTGATGCCGCTTGGGGCACAGGCGCTGAGATTCGAGGAGGATCAGCCATGAAGATCGGATTCATCGGACTGGGGAACATGGGCGCACCGATGGCGCGGAACCTCGCCGCGGCGGGGCATCAGGTGACCGGCTACGACACCGCCGCGCCCATGCCCGAGGGCGTCATTGGCGCGATCAGCGCGGCCGGGGCGGC
>JBGSNN010000448.1:0-27081 GCA_041739655.1 Albidovulum sp.
GGCCGGGCGGCAGGCTGCCGGAGAGAACGACAAGGGCATCTTGCGGGCAGGCCACGACGACCGCGCTCAGCGCGGCGTCGCCTTCGGCCGCGGTCCAGGCTGCGCCGGGCATGACAAAACGATACTGTTCGCCGGTGCCGCGGTCGATGACCGACAGGCTCTCGCGGGTCTCGCCCGGCGCGCGAAGGTAGCGGGCAGTGATCGCCTCGGCCTCAAGCGCCGTCTTCAGCCGTTCGCCCGTTGCGCCCGCCAAGGCCACGAGCGCAAGGCTCTCGCCGCCGAGCCGCCTGATCACCCGGCTGACGTTGATGCCGCCGCCGCCGGGATCGGTCCGTGGCGCCTCGCAGCGCAGCTTCCGGCCCGGCTGGACCGAGGCGGTCGCGGTCGAAATGTCGAGGGCGGGGTTCAGCGTGACGGTGACGATCGGGGGCATGGCACGTCCGGGTTTTGTTTGTTGCAGACTGACAGGAAAGACGGGGGCCGTGAAGGCCCCGGTCGAAGGCGGGGCCGCCCGTCAGGGCGGCGCATCCGGCGCGGTTCAGCGGAAGAACGACAGGATGATCGGCGCGAGGAAGGATGTGGCGACGGCATTCAGCGCCATGCCAAGGCCGGCGAATGCCCCCGCCGTCGGGTTGACCTGAAACGCCCGCGCGGTGCCGATTCCGTGGCTTGCAATGCCGACCGACAGTCCGCGCGCTCGCCAGTCCCTGATCCGCATCAGGTTCAGCAGCGGTGTCGCGAGTACCGCGCCGGTGATGCCCGTCAGGATCACCAGGACGGCGGTGAGGGTCGGCGCGCCGCCGATCTTTTCGGCAATCCCGATGGCGACCGGGGCGGTGGCGGATTTCGGGGCGAGCGAGGCAAGCTCGGTTCCGCTGATCCCGAGGGCGGCGGCGATGGCGACGGCCGAGCCTGCGGCGACGGTCGAGCCGACGAGCAGAGCGGCAAGAACAGGCAGCGCAGCGCGCCGCAGCCGCGCAAGATTGTCGTAAAGTGGCAACGCCAGCGCCACCGTCGCTGGCCCGAGAAGAAAGTGCACGAACTGCGCGCCTTCGAAATAGGTGCCGTACGAGGTTCCGGTCGCCCCGAGGATCAGCGCCAGAATGACGACGGCGACAAGAACGGTGTTGACATAGGGCTTGCGCCCCGACCAGCGGTAGGCGGCATCCCCCGCCGCATAGGCGACAAGGGTCAGCGTCAGCCAAAGGAGCGGGCCCTCGGACAGATAGCTCCAGAACGTGGCGAGATCACTCATCGACCGACCCCGTGAGGCGCGCCACCGCGACAAAGGCGAGCGCCCCGGCCGCAATGGCAAGAAGCGTTGAGGCGACGACGGCGATCAGGAGCGTGATGGCCTGCGCCCCCAAGGTGGAGATATGGCCGACGACGCCGACGCCCGCGGGAACGAAGAGCAGCGAGAGATTGGCAAGAATGCCCTCTGCAAGGGGCCGCATGAACCCGACAAAGCGTGGCGACGCGGCGAGCAGACCCAGCATCAGGATCATCCCGATCACCGGCCCCGGCAGGGGAACGGCCAGCAGCCGCTGGGCGGCCTCGCCGACAAGCTGGCAGGCGAGGAGGGCAAGAAGGGCATGGATCATCGGCAGGCTCCGTTCCTGATCTGGCGACGCTGGGACGGTTGCGCTCCAGCGCCAATCGGACTTGCGGGCTGTCTCATTCCCACCAGCGGTCGATTTCCGCAATCTCCTCGTCCGACCAGCCGAAATGATGGGCAAGCTCATGCACCATCACATGGGCGACAAGCTGGCCCAGGCTCACATCGCCGCGCTCGGCCCATTCGTCGAGGATCGGGCGGCGGAAGAGCCAGATCATGTCGGGGCGATCGACCACGTCCATCACCGATTTCTCGGTGAGCGGAATGCCATCGTAGAGCCCGGTCAGTTCGAACGGGCTTTCGACGTTCATCTCGTCAAGAAAGTCCTCGGGTGCGAATTCCTCGACCCTGAGAATGATCGCTTGCGCCGGTCCGGCAAATTGCGGCGGCAACTCCGCGATGGTCGCAAGCGCCATCTGTTCGATGGTCTCAAGATCGGGCGCCACGCGCCCCAGCCAGTCATTCATTCATGTGCCTCGTGTTCCAGGGCATCATATGGACAAGATCGGCGTCCTGTGAAAGAGGGAGACCGACAGGAGACATGCCATGACCGTGACCCGTTTCGCCCCATCGCCCACCGGTTACATCCACGTGGGCAACCTGCGCACCGCGTTGATGAACTACCTCATCGCCCGGAAATCGGGCGGCACGTTCATCCTCAGGCTCGACGATACCGATCAGGAACGCTCGAAACAGGAGTACATCGACGGGATCAAGGCGGACCTCGAATGGCTGGGCCTGACCTGGGACCGGATAGAACAGCAGTCGCTCCGGCTCGACCGCTACACCGAGGCGGCGGCGGGCCTTCGCGCCAGCGGCGATCTCTATGAGGTGTTCGAGACGCCAACCGAACTTGACCTCAAGCGCAAGAAACTGCTGAACATGGGCAAGCCGCCGGTCTACGACCGCGCCGGGCTGACCCTTTCGGCGGCGGAAAAGGACAAACTCAGGGCCGAGCGCGAGGGCTACTGGCGCTTCAGGCTTGACCAGCGGCGGACGGAGTGGACGGACGGCATCCTCGGGCCGGTGTCAATCGATACCGCGTCGGTCTCCGACCCGGTGCTGATCCGGGCGGACGGGCAGGTGCTTTATACCTTCGCGTCCTCGGTTGATGACATCGACATGGGTATCACCCATATTGTGCGCGGCGCCGATCACGTCACCAACACCGCGACGCAGATTCAGATCATGCGGGCGATGGGCGGTACGCCGCCCGCCTTCGCGCACCATTCGCTTTTGACCGGGCCGCAGGGTGAAGGCCTGTCGAAGCGCCTCGGCACGCTCAGCTTGCGCGACCTGCGCGCCCAGGGCGTGGCAAAAGAGGCACTTTTAAGCCTGATGGCGCGGCTCGGATCGTCGCAGCCCGTAGAACTGAAGATGTCGCTCGACGAGATCGCCGAGGGGTTTGACCTCAGCCAGTTCGGTCCCGCGCCGACGAAATTCGATGCCGAGGACCTCTGGCCGCTGACCCGCGCCCGCAACCATGCACTGCCGTTCGCGGCGGTCAGGGACCGGATCGCCGCGCTTGGCGTGCCGGCCGAGATGGCCGAAGGTTTCTGGCGCGTGGCCGCCCAGAATATCACCACGCTGGACGAGCTTGGGCACTGGTGGGCGCTCTGCCGCGACGGCGCCGATCCGGTGATCGCGCCCGAGGATGAGGCCTTTGTCCGCGAGGCGTTGGCGCTCCTGCCCGCGCCGCCCTTCACCGAGACGACCTGGGCCGATTGGACCGCGAAGGTGAAGGAGGCGACGGGCCGCAAGGGCAAGGGCCTCTTCATGCCGCTCCGCCTTGCAGTGACCGGTCAGGCGCATGGCCCGGACATGGCCAACCTCATGCCGCTCCTGCAGAAGGTCCGCAGGTAGGATCGGCACTATTGCCCGTCCTACCGGACCGCCTTCTCCGCGATCTTCAGGACGACCTTTGTCGCCGCCGCCATGTCCTGCACGCTGATCCATTCCAGCGGACCGTGAATCTCCTGCATCCCGGTGAAGATGTTGGGGCAGGGGACGCCGAGTTCGGTCAGCCGTGACCCGTCGGTGCCGCCGCGAATGGGGATCGAGACCGGCTCGATCCCGGTCTCGCGGCAGGCGGCATGGGCGAGGTCGACGGGCGTCATGTCCTGTTCCAGCCAGTAGCGCATGTTGCGGTATTGCGGCGTGATCTCGCAGGTGATCGTGGCGCGCGGTTCGGTTGCCTGAACGGCGGCGCAGACCTGGCGCAGAAGTTCCCCCTTGGCGGCGAGGCCATCGCGTTCGAAGTCGCGCAGGATCAGCCTGAGTTCCGCCTCTGCCGCGGTTCCGGTCATCTCAATGACATGAAGGAACCCGTCGCGACCGTCGGTCGTCTCCGGTGTCATCGTGGCTTGTGGCAGGGTCTGGACGATCTTGGCCGCCAGATGCAGCGCGTTGACCAGCTTGCCTTTGGCCCAGCCGGGATGGATCGAGACGCCCCTGATCCGCACCTTCGCGCCATCGGCGGAGAAGCTTTCGTACTCGATCTCGCCGATCCGGCCGCCGTCGAGGGTAAAGGCGAAATCCGCGGCGAGGTCCTCTGGCAGGCGCGGATCGACGCCGCGGCCGATTTCCTCATCCGGCGTGAAGGCGATGCGGATGGTGCCGTGCGGCAGATCGGGATTGGCGAGCAGGTGGCGCGCGGCGGTCATGATGATCGCGACCCCGGCCTTGTCATCGCCGCCCAGAAGTGTGGTGCCGCTGGCCGTGATGATGTCGTCACCGGCCTTGCTGCCGAGATAGGGCGAGGCATCGGGCGAGAGCGTCAGGCCCGGCGCGTCGGGATAGGTGATCGTGCCGCCTTTGTAGTTGCGATGCACGATGGGTTTCACGCCGGTCGCGTTGAATTGCGGTGTGGTGTCGACATGGGCCAGAAGGCCGAAGATCGGGGCATCGCCCGCCGTCTTCGCCGGGATCGTCGCCAGAACCACGCCGTAGTCGGTCAGGCGCACATCTGCGGCACCGATCGCGGTCAGCTCTTCGACCAGCAGGCGCAGCATGTCGAACTGGATCGCGGTGCTCGGCGAGGTTTCGGAGCGCGCGTCGCTCTGGCTGTCGATGGCGGTGTAGCGCAGCAGGCGCGCTTCAAGTTCACTGTCGAATTCGGTTCTCATCGGGGCCTCTGGATTGCGCCGCGATGTGGTCAGTGCGGGGCGGAACTGTCAAGACCGCCTGAGGCGCGCAAGGCCGAGGTCGGCACAGGTCGCATCGACGAGCCCGCGCTCCTGCCGCGACAGGGCCTGATGGCGCGGGTAGAGCGGATCGGCGCGGTCGTCGCAGAGCGCGGTCCAGCCACGGGTGGAGGCGAAGAAGCGCGACACCCCGGCCACACCGAATTCGCCGAGAAAGCCCTGCACGACGGCATCAAGGTAGCTCAGAAGGATCGGATGGCGGGCGGCCGGATCTGCATGGCCGGGATCGATGGCGTAGATCTCGATGTCGCCGGCCCACCCCGGCCGGGGGCTGAGCGTTCCCGGCGCGACCGGGTGACGGCGGTAGGCCGCCTCGCGTCTGTCGAGTACGGTCCAGTCGCCCCCCGGAACCCGCGCGATCAGACCGTCGATCTCGGCCGCGGCCGGTTCGACGGAGAGGAACGCGAAGGGCCTGAGCCGGGTGTGCCGCCAGACCCGGCGCCAGCCCTGCAGGGTCGCGGGCGCCGCCGGCGCATGGTCATGCGTCGCCCGGTTGACGAGCGAGCCATAGCCGAAAACCGCGGAGTCCCCTGATCCGGTCATGGCCCTTGTCATGGACGGTCGCACCGCCGCCCGCAAGGGCGCTGTCGCCTGCGCCACCCGAACCGTCGCAATCGCGACTAAAGCGCTTGCGCCTTGCGCGCGTTTCGGGCTATCGCTGAGCCCGTCAGATACGGGAGAATCCGGCTGGACCGCGGTCCGAAGCCGGTGCCGAAGGAGCAACCGCCCCGGTAAACTCTCAGGCGCAAGGACCGTTCTGGCGATGGAACTCTGGAGAGACCTCGGGACCATTCCGGGGCGCCGAAGGGATAACGATCTCAGGCGAACGGACAGAGGGGGCATCGGAACGGGCGGTCTTTACCGCCCTCATGCGATGCCGGACCAGTGAACCGGCGAGAGATAGGGGAGGGCGGCAATGGCCGACCTGAAGCGAACGGTTCTTTATGATCTGCACCTGCGTCTCGGCGCCAAGATGGTGCCCTTCGCGGGCTACGAGATGCCGGTGCAGTACCCGATGGGGGTCCTGAAGGAGCATCTGCACACCCGGTCCGCGGCCGGCCTGTTCGATGTGAGCCATATGGGGCAGATCCTCTTGACCGCGAAATCGGGCAAGGTCGCGGACGCTGCCCTGGCCCTCGAGCGGTTGGTGCCGGTCGATGTGGCGGGTCTGGCGGAAGGCCGCCAGCGCTATGCGATGTTCACCAATGACGCCGGCGGCATCCTTGACGACCTGATGGTCGCGAACCGCGGCGATCACCTCTTCGTCGTCGTCAACGCCGCCTGCAAGGAGGCCGATTTCGCGCATCTGAAGGCGGGTCTTCCCGATTGCGACGTCGGGCTGATACCGGACCGCGCACTTCTCGCGCTGCAAGGGCCGGGGGCCGAGGCGGCGCTGGCGCGGTTGGTGCCGGACGTGGTGGATCTCAAGTTCATGGATGTGGCGATCCGCCAATGGGACGCGGCGGAACTCTGGATCTCGCGCTCGGGCTACACCGGCGAGGACGGGTTCGAGATTTCGGTGCCCGACCGCTTTGCGGTGACACTGGCGGAGCGGCTTCTGTCGATGCCGGAGGTCGCCCCGATCGGGCTTGGCGCACGCGACTCGCTCCGGCTTGAGGCCGGCATGTGCCTTTACGGCCACGACATCGATGAAGGCACGACTCCGGTGGAGGCGAACCTCACCTGGGCGATCCAGAAGGCGCGCCGCGCGGGCGGGGCGCGGGCGGGCGGTTTTCCGGGGTCTGCGCGCATCCTCAGGGAACTCGCCGAGGGGCCATCGCGCCGCCGCGTTGGGCTCAGCCCCGAAGGTCGCGCGCCAATGCGCGAGGGCACCGAGATCTTTGCCGGGGCGGAAGGCGGTGCGCCCATCGGCACCGTGACCTCTGGCGGGTTCGGCCCGTCCATCGAACGGCCGATGGCGATGGCCTATCTGCCTGCCGGTCTTTCCGAAGGTGCGCTGGTCTACGGCGAGGTGCGCGGCAAGCGCCTGCCCGCGACCATTGTGCCGATGCCGTTCCAACCCAACCGTTACAAGCGTTGATCAACAGGGAAGCGACCCATGAAATACACCGAAGACCATGAATGGCTCCGTGTCGAGGGCGACACTGTCGTCGTCGGCATCACCGAACATGCCTCCGAGGCGCTTGGCGATGTCGTCTTCGTCGAACTGCCCGACCCGGGCAAGTCGGTTTCAACTGGCGACGAGGTCAGCGTGATCGAAAGCGTCAAGGCGGCCTCGGACATCCGCGCGCCGCTCGATGGCGAGATCGTCGAGATCAACCAGGAGATCGTGGACAACCCCAGCCTCGTCAACGAGGACCCGCTCGGCAAGGCGTGGTTCTTCAAGATGAAGGTCAAGGACCGGTCCAAGCTCGACGGGTTCATGGACGAGGCCGCCTACAAGGCACTGATCGGATAAGGACGCAAGCAATGGCCTTCACCCCCACCGACTACGACCCCTATGATTTCGCCAATCGCCGCCATATCGGGCCTTCACCTGCGGAAATGGCCGAGATGTTCAAGGTGCTGGGGGTGAAGGATCTGGACGAGCTGATCGACCAGACCGTCCCGAAGAGCCTGCGCCAGACCACCCCGCTGAAATTCGAAGCGCCGAAGTCCGAGCGTGAGCTTCTGTGGTTCCTGCGTCAGGTCGCAAAGAAGAATGCGGTCTTCACCACGATGATCGGGCAGGGGTTCTATGGCACCGTCACGCCGCCCGCGATCCAGCGCAACATCCTTGAAAACCCGGCCTGGTACACCGCCTACACGCCCTATCAGCCGGAGATTTCGCAGGGCCGTCTCGAAGCGCTGCTGAACTATCAGACCATGGTCTGCGATCTGACCGGCCTCGAGATTGCCAATGCCTCGCTGCTCGACGAGGCGACGGCGGCGGCCGAGGCCATGACCATGGCGCAACGCGTGGCCAAGTCGAAGGCCACGGCTTTCTTCATCGACGAAAACTGCCATCCGCAGAATATCGAGGTGATGCGCACGCGGGCGGCGCCGCTGGGCATCGACATCGTGGTCGGGAACCCGGACGCGCTGGCCCCGGCCGAGGTCTTTGGCGCGATCTTCCAGTACCCCGGCACCTACGGCGCCGTGACCGACTTCACCGCCCATATCTCGCGGCTGCACATGGCGGGCGCGGTCGGAATCGTCATTGCCGATCCGCTGGCGCTGACGATCCTCAAGGAACCGGGCGCCATGGGCGCCGACATCGCGGTGGGATCGACCCAGCGTTTCGGTGTGCCGATGGGCTATGGCGGGCCGTCGGCGGCCTATATGGCCTGCAAGGACGCGCACAAGCGCCAGATGCCCGGCCGCATCGTCGGCGTGTCTATCGATGCCCAGGGCAACCCGGCTTACCGCCTCGCGCTGCAAACGCGCGAGCAGCACATCCGGCGCGAGAAGGCCACCTCGAACGTCTGCACGGCGCAGGCGCTTCTGGCGAACATGGCGTCGTTCTACGCGGTCTTTCACGGGCCGCTGGGGCTCAAGGCCATCGCACAGCGCATTCACCGGCGCACGGCGCGGCTTGCCGAGGTGCTGGCGGCGGCGGGCTATGCCGTTGAACCGGCTCATTTCTTTGACACACTCACCGTCGAGGTTGGTGCGATGCAGGGGGTCATCCTCAAGGCCGCGCGCGACGAACGCATCAACCTGCGCAAGGTCGGCAAGACCTGCATCGGGATTGCCCTAGACGAGACAACGCGCTCCGAGACGGTCGAACGGCTCTGCCGCGCGTTCGGGATTGACGGTGCGACGGATGGCGAGGCGGCTGTCTTCCGCATTCCCGATGAGCTCTTGCGGGAGAGCGACTACCTCACCCATCCGGTGTTCCACATGAACCGGGCCGAAACCGAGATGATGCGCTACATGCGGCGTCTGGCGGACCGCGATCTGGCGCTCGACCGGGCGATGATCCCCTTGGGCTCCTGCACGATGAAGCTCAATGCCGCGGCCGAGATGATGCCGATCTCCTGGCCGGAATTTGCCAACCTGCACCCCTTCGCGCCGGTTGATCAGGCGCAGGGCTATGCCGAGCTGTTCCGCGACCTTTCGGAAAAGCTTTGTGCCATAACGGGTTACGACGCGATGAGCCTGCAACCCAACTCTGGCGCGCAGGGCGAATATGCCGGGATGCTGACGATCCGCAACTACCACGCCGCGCGCGGCGAGGGGCACCGCAACATCTGTCTCATTCCGGTTTCGGCGCACGGCACCAATCCGGCCTCGGCGACGATGGCGGGGATGACGGTGGTGGTGGTCAAGGCCAAGGCCGACGGCGACATCGACGTCGAGGACTTCCGCGCCAAGGCCGAAGCGGCGGGCGCGGCGCTTGCCGCCTGCATGATCACCTACCCCTCGACGCATGGCGTCTTTGAAGAGACGGTCCGTGAAGTCTGTGATATCACACATGAATTTGGCGGGCAGGTCTATATTGACGGGGCCAATATGAACGCCATGGTCGGCCTCGTCCGGCCGGGCGATGTTGGTGGCGACGTGAGCCACCTCAACCTGCACAAGACCTTTGCCATCCCGCATGGCGGCGGCGGTCCCGGCATGGGGCCGATCGGTGTCAAGGCGCATCTGGAGCCTTACCTTCCGGGTCATCCGGCGACGGGTGGGGCCGAGGGGCCGGTTTCCGCGGCACCTTGGGGCTCTGCCTCGATCCTGGTGATCTCCTGGGCCTATATCCTGATGATGGGGGGCGAGGGTCTGACGCAGGCGACCAAGGTCGCGATCCTCAATGCCAACTACATCGCAAAACGCCTGGAGGGGGCTTACCCGGTGCTCTTCAAGGGCAAGGGCGGCCGCGTCGCGCATGAGTGCATTCTTGACACCCGTCCATTCGCCGACAGCGTCCATGTGACTGTGGATGACATCGCCAAGCGTCTGATCGACAACGGGTTTCATGCGCCGACGATGAGCTGGCCGGTGGCCGGGACGCTGATGGTCGAACCCACGGAATCGGAGACCAAGGCCGAGCTTGACCGCTTCGTGACCGCGATGCTGGCGATCCGCGATGAGATCGCCGCGATCGAGAAGGGCGAGATGGATGCCGAGAACAATCCGCTGAAACACGCGCCCCATACGGTCAATGCGCTGATCGGCGACTGGGACCGGCCCTATAGCCGCGAGCAGGGCTGTTTCCCGCCCGCCTCGTTCCGGGTGGACAAGTACTGGCCGCCGGTCGGACGGGTGGACAACGTCTATGGCGACCGCAATCTTGTCTGCGTCTGCCCGCCGGTCGAAAGCTATGCCGAGGCCGCCGAATAGGGGCCATTATCCCGTCGGGGTTGCGTAGTGCGCGCGTAGTTTATCCGTCCCGACACCGTCGGGACGGATCATGGGCGTATCAGCACGCAATGCGGACCTCATAGTCGGCCTTGAGCCTTGTCCACATGTCCCAGAACGGGTCCGTCTTCGGGCCGCCGAGTTCGGCCTGAAGCACGTCAAGATGGGCGTGCCAGCCCGGCCCGACCATGAGCACCATGCCGCGGTCCGGGATGCGGCTGTGGGTGAGGGTGAGAAGCACCTTGTCGCCCCTCGGTTCCAGCGCGATCTCGACCGTGCTGGCGGTGCCGAAGGTGAAGGCGAGGTGGCTAGGCGGAATCACTTCGAGGATCCGGCTTGTCATGCTGTGTTCCGCCCCGAAGCCGTCGGGGCGCCTGCCGGGCGGGGTGGTGAGGTCGTCGTTGCGCCAGGTCAGCGTGAACTCCGCCCCCTTGGTCAGCGGCATGTCGCCGGCGGCGAGCCATTTGCGGCGGAGCTCACTTTCCGTGAGGTAGGACCAGACCCGCTCGATCGGGCCGGGCAGAAGACGTTCGATATGGAGCGTATCTGGGGCGGTCAGCCTGCCGTAGAGGTCGAGCGTGTCGGCGGGGGTCATGGCGCGGTTCCTTTCGGTTTGGGCGGTGGCGCGGCGTCGTCCTGCCGCAGGAGGTCTTCGAGGGTATCGAGGCGGTCGGTCCAGAAGCGCCGGTAGCTGTCGAGCCAGTCATGCGCGGCGGCCAGCGCCTCGGCGTCGAGGTGGCAGACATGGGTGCGCCAGCGCACCTCGCGCCGGATCAGCCCGGCCGCTTCAAGCGCCTTGACGTGCTTGGAAGCGGCGGCAAGCGAGATGTCGTAGGGGCCCGCAAGGTCTGAGATCGTACGTTCGCCGCCGGCAAGGTCACGGATCATGCCCCGCCGTGTCGGATCGCCGAGGGCGTGAAAGATGGCGCTGAGCCGAGGTGATTCTGATTCAACCATAATGTTGAATGATAGCGCCGGAACCGGATCAGTCAACTTGTTTGTTGAATGATGGTGCCGCCCCGGACCGCAAGGCGAGCTTGATCCTGGACAAAGCGCTATCGTTCCCGTCATGCTTTGCTGGCCCGGCGACAACGGGAAAGGGCGCAACGATGTTCGAGATCACACCGGCCACGGTTGTTCAGGTCATCCTACTGGCACGCGAGGGCAGCCTCGGCGATGCGCAACTTCACGAATTCATCGCGACCCTGACCGACGAGGACAAGGCGCAACTGACCGCCGTTGCCTGGATCGGCCGCGGCGCCTTCGAGGCCGAGGAATTCGATGAGGCCGTCAGGACCGCGATGGACGAAGCCACGACCCCGACCGAGGATTACCTGATGGGAATGCCGCACCTGGCTGAAAACCTTGAAGCCGGGCTTGAGGCGCTGGGCATCGATGTGACGGGCGAGGAGGAGGACCTGCTCTGACCCTTGCGCAAGGGCTGCGCGGCTCCGATATATTCCGCAAACCGAATGTGGGGTGACATCATGGCCGATGCGGTCAAGCTGATCTGTGAAACCTGCGGTCAGGCGAACCGGGTGCCGGTGACACGTCTGAGCGAAGGCCCGAAATGCGGCTCTTGCGGCGATCCGCTGGTGACCGGAACGGTGGCTGAACTGGACCTGCCGACGCATGACAAGGTGACGCGCGGCGACGAGCTGCCGCTGATCGTCGATTACTGGGCGCCCTGGTGCGGACCGTGCCGGATGATGGCGCCCGAGTTCGCCAAGGCGGCGGCGGCGCTGAAGGGCAAGGCGCGCTTTGCCAAGATCAACACCGAGGAATTCCCGGCGGTGTCGCAGCGGATGGGTATTCGCGGCATCCCGCTGCTCGTGCTCTGGAAGCAGGGCCGCGAGGTGGCGCGGCTGCCCGGCGCGCGCCCGGCGGCCGAGATCGAGGCCTTCGTCCGCGCGCACGGATGACCCTGCGGCGGCGCCCGGAACCGTCGTCACGGCGCGTCGTGCGGTTTTCATCGGTGGCGCATCCCGGCCAAGCGGAGGGGCCGGGACGGGTTCGGCAAAAAGCGGACGAAACGGCAAGCGGCTGCTTGACACCTGCCCGGATTTGTCCCAGATAGCGCCTCGGTGCGGGGCAGTAGCTCAGTTGGGAGAGCGCGTCGTTCGCAATGACGAGGTCAGGGGTTCGATCCCCCTCTGCTCCACCAATCACCCCAAGCAATACATTGATTTTGTTTGCATATGGACTGCGGCGCCGGCTTTGCTCCGCAGACTCGCCGTGTCAGGCTCCGGGCACGCTGTCAGACCGCCCCTGTGGCTTTCAGCCGAGCGCGTATCCCGCGCCTCTGACGGTCCGCACCGGATAGTCCGAGCGCCCGAGACCGATGGCCTTGCGCAGGCGCCCGATGTGGACATCAACCGTCCGCGTATCGACGTAGATATCCCGGCCCCAGACGCGGTCCAGCAATTGCTCGCGGCTCCAGACCCGGCCGGGTTTTTCGATCAGGGTGAGCAGCAGGCGGAATTCGATCGGGCCAAGATGAACCGGCCGTTCATCGACAAACACGCGATGCATCTCGGTATCGACCTTGATTTCGTTGAACTCGAGACTGGCACCGACCGTGGAGGGACGGGTACGGCGCAGTTGTGCCCGCACCCGCGCCATCAACTCGACGATGGAATAGGGCTTGACCATGTAATCATCGGCGCCGGTCTCAAGGCCGCGCACGCGGTCCAACTCGTCCGCGCGCGCGGACAGCATGATGATCGGGATCATTCGGAACTTCGGCTGCGCCTTCAGACGGCGGCAGACCTCGATCCCCGAGACCTTCGGCAACATCCAGTCGAGGATCACGATATCCGGCATCGTCTCTGCGGCACGCTCCAATGCCTCTTCGCCATCGGCGGCCCCGATCACCGCGAATCCGTCAGCTTCCAGATTGTAGAGGAGGACCTCGCGCTGCGCCGATTCGTCTTCGGCGACGAGAACGGCGGGTCTCGGCACAGGTCGTGGCGATGTGGCGCGGCCGGCACGATCATCCATGGTCATGCTCGCCCTCGCGTGGCGCTGGGCTGATCGCCGAGCGTCATGAACATCGCCTCCTCTGCGATGTTGGTCGCGTGATCGCCGATCCGCTCAAGGCTTTTTGCCGCGAACAGCAGTTGCACATCCTGCACGGCGCGCTGGCGGCTCTTGAGGCCGGCGATCACCGTATGGAAGAGGTCGTCGTGCAGGACGTCGAGCGCGCGATCGCCGCGGATCACTCGCAGGGCGAGGTCGGCATCGCGACGGGCGAAGGCATCGAGGGCGTCTTCCATCGCCCCAAGGGCTGCGGACACAAGTCTGGCGAAGAGGTCGGCCCGCGCGCCGGAAAGCGCGTGGCTGGGGCTTGAGATCACACGCTTCGCGATGCTCTTGGCGTGGTCGGCCGCGCGCTCCAGATCGCCCACGGCATGTTCGACCGCCATGACCTGCCGCAAGTCGCGCGCGACGGGATGAAACCGCAGGAGGGTATCAAGGCACCTCGTGCGGATATCCTCGAACTGACGGTCAACCGCCAGATCCTGCTCGACCACCAGCGCCGCCGCCTCGACGTCCTGCGCCTGCATCGCGGTGCCGCCCGCGTGGATCATTCCGCAGACGCCTTCGCCCATCACGACGAGCCCCGCGGCGAGCTTTTCGAGTGCTTCGTCGAAGGAGCGCAGCGTATGAGGTTCAGACATTGTGGCCCGCTCTCTTCCCGGCCCGTGCATCAGCCATAGCGACCTGTGATGTACTGTTCGGTCTTGGGATGGCTCGGGTTGGTGAAGATCCTGTCGGTGGCACCGAACTCGATCAGCTCGCCGAGGTACATGAAGGCGGTGCGGGCCGAAATCCGCGCGGCCTGCTGCATGTTGTGGGTCACGATCACGATCGTGATCTCGCGGCCAAGTTCCTCAAGCAGATCCTCGATCTTGGCCGTGGCAATGGGGTCGAGGGCCGAGGTCGGTTCATCCAGCAGCAGGATTTCAGGGTTCGGCGCCAGGGCGCGGGCAATGCACAGACGCTGTTGCTGGCCGCCCGACATGTCATAGGCCGAGCGGTGCAGGCGGTCCTTGACCTCGTCCCAGATCGCGGCGCGCTTCAGCGCGGTTTCCACCGCCTCGTCGATGACCTTGCGGTTCTTGACGCCGCGCACGCGCAGGCCGGCGGCGACGTTTTCGTAGATCGACTTCGGAAAGGGGTTCGGCTTCTGGAACACCATGCCGATGCGCAGCCGCACCATCACCGGGTCGGCGTCGGGCCCGACAAGGTTCTGGCCATCGGGCAGAAGCGAGATCTTCCCGTCGTAGCGGTTGCCGGGATAGAGGTCGTGCATCCGGTTGAAGCAGCGCAGGAGCGTGGACTTGCCGCAGCCCGAGGGGCCGATCATCGAGGTGATCTGGCGGTCGAGCACCGGCATCGTGATGTTCTTCAGCGCATGGGTGCCGTCCGCATAATAGAAGTTCAGGTTCTCGACCTTGGCGCGCAGGACATCGGTCTCTGCGGCGGCAGGAATCGGTGGCACGGACACGGGTTTCGGTTCGGCAGCGGTCGTGGTCATCAGGGTCTCCAGCATGACAAGCTCCGTGTCAGTTACGCATCTGCTTGCGCAGACGATAGCGGATCCAGATCGCGATCCCGTTGAGTGAGAACGTCAGCGCCATGAGAACGACGCCGGTCGCAGCCGCGTTGACGTGGAAGGCTTCCTGCGGGCGCGAAATCCAGTTGAACATCTGGATCGGCAGCACGGTGAAGCCTTCATGCAGCCAGTCGAAGTTGATGTACGGGAAGGTTCCGGTGATCGGGCTGCCCGGCAGGAAGGCGATGAAGGTCAGCGCGCCGATGGTGATGATCGGTGCGGTTTCCCCGATGGCACGCGACAGGCCGACGATGGCGCCGGTCATGATGCCGGGTCGCGAGGCCGGGATGATGTAGTTCCACATCACCTGCCACTTGTCCGCGCCGAGGCCATAGGCGCCCTCCTTGACGATCTTCGGGATCGAGCGGACCGCCTCGCGCGTGGCGACGATCACGACCGGCAGGATCAGCAGCGCCAGCGTCATGCCGGCGACGAGGATGGTCTTGCCCAGTTCCAGGCCATAGACGAAGAAGCCCAGCGCCAGAAGCCCGTAGATGATCGAGGGTACACCGGCGAGGTTGGCCACGTTGATCTCGATGATGTTCGAGATCCAGTTCTTCGGCGCGTATTCCTCAAGATAGACCCCGGCAAAGACGCCGAGCGGAATCGCCAGGAATGCCGTCACCAGCATCACCAGGATCGAGCCGACCCAGGCCGACAGGATTCCAGCGTTCGCGGCGCGGCGCGACGGAAAGGAGGTCAGGAATTCATAGTCGATGCGCCCGACCCCGCGGATCACCAGATCGCTGATCAGCGCCAGCAGCAGCCCCATCGAGATGACCATCACAAACACGCCCATGCCGGCCACGACGAGATCGCGCTTCTTCGCGCTGTTGATGGCGGCAATCGCGGCCCGCGTCGATTCCTCGGCGGCACTCAGGCCGCCCACAGTGATATCGACCATGTCTCAGTACTCCTCGCGGAATTTCTTGCGCAGGTAGAACCCGGCGACGTTGAAGCTGAGCGTCAGCAGGAAGAGGACGAGGCCGGTGGAGAAGATCGTCGCATAGGCCAGCGATCCATGCGGCAGGTCGCCGAGGCTCATCTGCACAATATAGGCGGTGATGGTGGCGGCCCCTTCACGCGGGTCAAAGGTCAGGTTCGGGTTCTGTCCGCCGGCGATGGCCAGCACCATGGTTTCGCCGACGGCGCGCGACATGCCGAGGATATAGGCGGCGGTGATGCCCGAGAAGGCGCCCGGAATGACGACGCGGAAGGCAACCTGCCAGCGCGCCATGCCGAGCGCATAGGCGCCCTCGCGCAGGCCGTTCGGAACCGCGCGCATCGCATCCTCGGACACCGACACGATATAGGGCAGCACCATGATCCCGATGATGATCGAGGGCACCAGAAGGTTGATCCCGTTCAGGCCGGGAATGAAATTCTGCAGGAAGGGCGTCATCACCAGAAGCGCGAAGTAGCCGAACACAACCGTGGGCACCGCTTCCAGCATCTCAAGCGCCGGCTTGATGGTTTCGCGCACCGCGGTGGGGGCGTATTCCGACAGATAGACTGCCATGATCGTGCCGAGCGGAATGGCGATCAGAAGGGCGAAGGTCGCGACCTCGATCGTCGCCAGCAGCAGGGGCAGGATGCCGAATTTCGCGTCGGCAAAGACCGGGGTCCATTCGGTGCCGGTCAGGAAGTCCCAGAGCGAGACGGTCTGGAAGAAGGTCCAGCTTTCGCTCACCAGGATGACCACGATGGCGGTGGTCACGAAGACCGACAGGGCAGCGCTCAGGAACATCACCGCGCGCATGGTGACCCCTATGGCGCGGCGGCGCATCACAAAACCCGAGGCTTCGAGTTCGGTTGCAGTTGGTATCGGATTTCTGGCCATGATTCCCCACCGGAAAAAGGACAGAGGCGGCCCTGAGGCCGCCTCCGGTTTTCAGAGGATCATTCAGAAGCGAGCAGGTCCTCGATCGACACGCCGATCTTCGAGCCACCTTCGAAGAAGCTGCCGGTCTTGCGCGCGGCAACCTTGGCCTTGCCCAGCTCGAACGCGTGCGCCGGCAGCGGGACGTAGCCCACTTCGGCCACCAGTTCGGTGCCGTTCTTGGGGTCCATCATGAAATCGGCGTAGGCTTGCACTTCCGGCTTATCCAGTGCGGCCTTGCTCGCATAGATGAACAGCGGACGCGACAGCGGCTGGTAGGTTCCGTTGCCGGCGGTCTCGATGGTCGGCGCGACGCAGGACCCATCGGCCTGCTTGATCGCGACCGGCTTCACCTTGTCGCGGTTCTCTTCCAGATAGGCGAGGCCGAGGAAGCCAAGGGCACCCTTGTCGGTGGCAACGCCATTGATGATGATGTTGTCGTCTTCGGTCGCGGTGAAGTCGCCGCGCGATTCATGCTCGGCGCCGTTGATGGCCAGCGTGAAGTAGTCGTAGGTGCCCGAATCGGTGCCGGGGCCGAACAGACGCAGCGGCGTGTCCGGATAGGCGGCATTCGCCTGGTTCCAGTTGTTGACGACGCCCTGCGCGGGCACTTCCCACATGGCTTTCAGCTCCTCGGTCGACATGCAGTCGGACCAGGTGTTTTCCGGGTTCACGATCACGGCCAGACCGTCCATCGCGACGGGGAGTTCGATGTATTCGATCTTGTTTTCGGCGCAGAGGTCGATTTCCTCTTTCTTGATCGGGCGCGAGGCGCCGGAGAAGTCGGTCTCGCCACGGCAGAATTTCTTGAAGCCGCCGCCGGTGCCGGACAGGCCGACGGTGACGCGGGTGCCGGTGGCTTTCTGGAACTCTTCGGCATAGGCCTCCGAGATCGGGAACACGGTGGAAGACCCGTCAACGGTGACGGTGGCCTCTTGTGCCGCAGCTTGCAGCGCGAACACCGACACGGCCGAAGCCAGCGACAGGGACAGGGTGGTACGGATCATGACATGCTCCTCATGAATTTCGCATCAGAGACATTGGCCTCTGCGGGCCACCTACTCGATTCTCTGTAACGGCTTAGCTGCAACTCCATGACAGCTTTATGACACTGTCTTATCTGACGGCCGGGCTCGGACCCGGCGGCGGTCGTGTCACGAGCCCCGCTGACCCGGCGCGTTCCGATCCGGTGCGGGGATCTGCAATTGAGGAGTGGACGGGCTGGCCAAGTTCACTATGTTTCACGGGTGAAACTCACCGGGTGACCCCGTGGACGCCAGAACACCGAAATATACCGCCCCTGCCTTGGAGAAGGGCCTGGATATCCTGGAGCACCTGTCGCGCTCGGATACAGGTCTGACGCAGGCCGAAATCGCCCGGGCTCTGGGGCGTTCGGTTTCGGAGATCTTCCGGATGCTGGTGGTGCTGCAGGAACGCGGCTACATCGCCTTTGATACCGGGACCGACCGCTATGTTCTGACGACGCTGCTGTTCGAGATCGCGCATCGCACGCCGTTGATCCGCAGGTTGACCACGGCCGCGGCGCCTTTGATGCGGACGCTCGCGCATCAGATCAACCAGTCGGTGCATCTCGCGGTTCTGGCCGATGATTCGGTGTTGATCGTCGGGCAGGTGGACCCGCCCGCGCGGCATGTCATGTCGGTGCGCCTGGGCACGCGCGTCGATGTCTGGCGTGCCTCATCCGGCCGGGTGATGATGGCCTTCCAGTCCGAAGATGAGCTGTCGGACATGCTGTCGCGCACGCCGCTGCCGGCGGACATGTCAGAACAGAAGCTGCGGGCAGACCTGGCGGCCATCCGCCTCCGCGGCCACGAGATCGTCGACAGTTTCGTGATCAAGGGTGTCGTCAACATCTCCGCCCCGATCATCGACCATACCGGGCAGGCCATCGCGGCGCTGACCGTTCCACATATCGAGCGATTCGGCGATACGGTCAGCTTTTCGGACTGCTGCATTGCCACGATCGGATGTGCTGAGCGCCTGACACACAGTCTGGGTGGCGGGGTGGTTGGGGACCACCAGCCCGAGACCTTCCGCCGAAGCTGAGGCCATCACTCTGTCTGCAAGGGCACGCTCGGCTCTGCCATCGCGGCAAAACAGGCCTCGACCAGCGCCATGGTGTGGAACGCATCCTCGACCCCGGAAAAGAGCTGCGTATCCTCGCCCGCGTCATAGCGTTGCAGGTTGCGCATCGGGCCCATGAACGCCTCGATGAACCAACTGCCGGTCAGCGCGACCTGTCGCCATGTGCCGCCGTTCGGGCAGAACCAGAGTTCGTCCGCCTCGCCGTTGGGATAATCGAAACAGACGCCAAGCTTGACCATCATCGCGCCGGTGCTGCCTTCGATGCGGAACCAGGCCGACTGGAACTGCCGCCCGCCCTGGTGGTTGTGGTTGATGCTCATCACCCCGCGCCGCAGATCGCCATAGTCCAAGAGCGCCGAGGTCCGGGTCTGTGCCAGCCCCGGCGCGCGCGGATCGGGCAAAGACCGCGCGAACACGCCTTTCGGCGTACCGAAGATGGCGCGGATGCTGTCGAGATAGTGGATCGAGTGCACCAGCAATTCCACACGCGGCATCGGCAGCAGGAACGGGAAGAGGTGCCAGGGCGTGAAGATGTTGAGATGGACCTCAAGCTCCAGCGGATCCCCGATCACGCCGTTCTCGACGGCCTGCCGCGCCGCCATCATCATCGGCGAGAATCGCAACTGGAAATTCACGGCCGCTTTAAGGCCCTTGTTGCGGCAGATCTGACGGATGGTGCGGGCCTGCGACAGGTCCGCCCCCATCGGTTTCTGGATCAGAACCGCGGCGCCATCCGGCAGGTCCGGCAGGATGCGGGTGATTGCATCCGGGGGCACGGCGATGTCATAGACGACCGTTTTTCCCAGTGCCCGCACCGCCTCTGACACACTGGAAAACACCTGCGGGATGTTGAAATCGCGGGCCAGCGCGGCGCTGCGGCCGGGGTCAAGATCGGTGACGGCCTGAACCGTGAGCCCGGCCTTGGCATAGGCCGGAAGGTGGGCATCGCGCACGATCCCGCCGGCGCCGATGATCACAATGGGCTTGGGATTGCCGGGGGTGGGCCAGTCCTGCGCGAAGCTGTCGATCATGGGTTTGGCCTCCTCGCGACCAGCAGGATGTGTTCGCAGTACATCACGGTCTTGCCGTGCTGGTTCCGGGTTTCGCAGATTTCGACCACCTGGCCATGCCCCGGCCGCTTGGCATCGTCGGCCTTGCGCCCGATGGTCACTGTGGTGCGGATGGTATCCCCCGCAAAGACCGGATTGGGAAAGCGCAGCCTCTCGTAGCCGTAGGTCATGGCGTGGGGGTTGATCTGCGTGGCGGTCAGGCCAATGCCGATGGCGAAGGTCATCGTGCCATGGGCGATACGCTGGCCGAAGGGTTGGGTGCGGCAGAATTCGGCGTCCATGTGATGCGGGAAGAAATCGCCGGAATGGCCGGCGTGCACCACGATATCGGTTTCCGTGATGGTGCGGCCAAAGCTGCGGCGGCTGTCGCCGATGGCGTAGTCTTCGAAAAACTGCGGGTGTTCCATGGGCGCCTCTCTCGTCATAATTTTGCATATGAAATTACCTTTGACAAGTGAAACATACATTGTCATGGTCAGATCCATGCGGGCCTGCCGGGTCGGGCGAGGCCGTGTCTTGGGGGCGAAATGGCGCAAATAGGCATCCATTCCAGAGGCTTGCCCGGCTTGCCCGCGGAACATGCCGCGATTCCCGTCTGGAATGCCGAGAACTGGTACTTCGAGGATTTCGAGATCGGCGACAAAATCCGCTCGATCCGGCGCACGATTTCGGAAGGCGAGTCGATGGCCTTCAACAGCCTGGTGATGGACCACCACCCCTATGTCTCGGACGAACGGTTCGCGGTGGAGGAAGGGGCCTTCGGGCGCCGTCTGGTTGCCGGGGCCTTCGTGTTCTCGCTGGGCCTGGGGCTGGCGGCGACGAACTGCCTGAACTCGTTCTCCTACGGCTATGACCGCCTGCGGTTCATCAAGCCGGTCTTTATCGGCGACACGATCTACACCATCCGCGAGAACCTGTCGAAGGTGGTCCACAACGAGACCATGGGCAAGCTGCGGGTCAGCTATTCGGTCTACAAGGGCGAGGGCGAACTCGTGCTTTTCGCCGAACACCTCTTGACCGCGCTTTATCGCGACCCGTCGCTCTTTGCTGTCGAGGCCCGCGCCCGGATGGCCGCCAAGGAGGCCGCCGGTGGTTAGGTTGCGCGGCATGACATGGGACCACGCCCGCGGCTTTGATCCGATGGTGGCAACGTCGGCCGCCTATGCCGCCGCGCATCCCGGCGTGGAGATCACCTGGGAAAAGCGCTCCTTGCAGGCCTTCGCGGACCGGCCGATTGCCGAGATGGCCGGGACCTATGACCTGATGGTGATCGACCATCCGCATGTCGGCGAGGTCGCGAGGCAGGGCAGTCTTTTGCCGCTCGACGGGGTGCGGGACGCGGAGATGGCCGCGCTCGCTGCCGGGTCGGTGGGGCTGTCGCATCCGTCCTACAATTTCGCCGGGCGGCAGTGGTCGCTGGCGATCGATACCGCAACGCCGGTCGCCTGCCTGCGGCCGGACCTGCTTGACGCAGCGCCCAGACTTTGGGCCGAGGTGCTGGATCTGGCCCGTGTCGGACAGGTCGCTCTTGCGCTGGTCCCGATCAACGCGCTGATGGCCTTCCTTGGCATGGCGAGGAACCTTGGCTACGGCGTGGCGGAAGACGCCGACCATCTGATCGCCCCTGGCCAAGCCGCCCATGTTCTCGGCCTGATGCGGGAAATCGTCGCGCTGATCGACCCGCGCTGCCTGACGCTCGATCCGATCGGCATCTACGAATGGATGGGGCGCACCAAGGACGCGCCCGCCTATTCGCCCTTTGGCTATGGCTACACCAACTATTCGCGCAAGGGCTTTTGCGCCTTTCCGCTGGTCTTTCACGACGCCCCCGGCATCGCGGATCCGACGCCGCGCGGCACGGTTCTGGGCGGCACCGGCATTGCGGTGTCAGCCCACACCAGACATCCCGAGATCGCCATCGACTATGCCTTCTGGATCGCTGGCGCTGACTGCCAGAGGGGGATTTTCACCGCGTCGGGCGGCCAGCCGGCCCATGCGGCGGCATGGGAGGACGACACCTGCAACGCCCTCACCGGCAACTTCTTCCGCAACACCCGCCGGACCCTCGACACGGCCTGGCTGCGTCCGCGCTATGACGGTTACATGGCGCTGCAAGACCGTGCGGGCGACATCCTGCATGCCTGCCTGCGCGGCGCGGCGAGCGAGGCCGCAACGCTGGCCGCGCTCGATTCTGCCTATCGGGAGAGCCGCAGATGAGCCTTCCGCTCGACGGGATTCTTGTCATCGACTTCAGCCAGTTTCTGTCGGGGCCGCTCTGCAGCCTGAAACTGGCCGATCTCGGCGCGCGGGTGATCAAGATCGAACGCCCCGGTCAGGGCGATCTGTGCCGCACGCTCTATCTGTCGGACACCGACATCGGTGGCACCAACAGCCTGTTTCATGCCATCAATCGCAACAAGGAAAGCTTTACCGCCGATCTGCGCGACGGGGCCGACCGCGCGATGCTGCGCGCGCTGGTGGCCCGCGCCGATGTGGTGTTGCAGAACTTTCGCCCCGGCGTGATCGAACGGCAGGGTTTCGGCTATGACGATGTGCGCGGCCTGAACCCCGGCGTGGTCTATGGCTCGATCTCGGGCTATGGCGAGGCGGGGCCCTGGGTCGATCTGCCGGGGCAGGATCTGTTGGCGCAGGCGCGCTCGGGGCTCTTGTGGCTGACCGGTTCGGCGGGCGATCCGCCGATGCCGATGGGCCTCGCGGCGGCCGACATGATGGCCGGCAATGCGCTGGCGCAGGGAGTTCTCGCGGCATTGGTGCGCAAGGAGCGGACCGGGCAGGGCGCCCTGGTGCAGACATCGCTCCTCGAAGCCTTGCTGGATTTCCAGTTCGAAGTCCTGACGACGCATCTGAACGATGGCGGACGGCTGCCGCAACGGTCGGCCGTGAACGGCGCCCATGCCTATCTGGGGGCGCCCTACGGGGTCTATCAGACGGCGGACGGCTGGCTCGCGCTGGCGATGACGCCCTCGCTGGAACGGCTGGCAGCCCTGATGGGCCTGCCGGGGCTGGAGCCATGGTTCAGCGACCCGGGGCAGGCGATGCGCGACCGCGACGCGATCAAGGCGATCATCGCGGCGGATGTCAGGACGAAGGGCACGGCGCACTGGCTGGCCCTGCTGCAACCCGCCGACATCTGGTGCGCCGAAGTGCTGGACTGGCCCGGCCTGATGGCCACGGATGCCTTCCGTCGCTTGCAGATGGTCCAGCACATCGGCGGTGCCACGGCCAGCCTCGACACGCTGCGCGGTCCCCTGCGGATCGACGGGGCGGCATTGACCAGCCCGCGCGCCGCCCCCGATCTGGGACAGAACCGGGCGGCGATCATTCAGGAATTCGGTCTGGGCAATGACCTGACCGGACAGAACGGCAAGAGGCGGGCGACCGCACCTTGAAACGTGAACGGGCGCAAAGATGCGCCCTCTATGGGAGAAGAAATTGATGAAACTGAGGACCATCCTGGTGCTGGGCACTGCGCTTGGTGCCCTGGCCGTTCCGGCGCTGGCGCAGGACTATGGCAGTTTTCCGGGCTATACATTGCGTGTCAAACTGATCGGCGGCGCGCAGTATGAGCCGCTTTATGCCGAAATCCCGAAATGGGAAGCGGCCACCGGTGCCAAGGTCGAAATCGTGTCCTCGAAGAACCACTTCGAACTGGACCGGGAGATCAAGCAGGACATCGCGGCGGGCACGCTCGATTGGTGCGTCGGGTCGAACCACACCTCCTTCGCACCGCAATACGGCGAGATCTACACCGACCTGACCGGGTTGATCGCCCCCGACGTGATCGCGGCTTTCGTGCCGCTGATGATCGAGCATTCGACCGTGGATGGCCGCCTGGTGCAATTGCCGCGCCATTCCGACGTGTCGAACTTCTTCTACCAGAAGTCGCTTTTCGAGGACGCCGAGAAACAGGCCGCGTTCAAGGCAAAGTACGGCTACGATCTGGCCCCGCCGGAGACCTGGGCGCAGGTCAAGGATCAGGCGATCTTCTTCTCTAACCCGCCTGATTTCTACGGCTTCCAGTTCGTCGGCAAGGACGAGGCGATTACCGGGCGTTTCTACGAGATGCTGGTCGCGAATGGTGGCGCGATGTTCGACGACGCCTGGGTGCCGACCTTCAATTCGCCCGAAGGTGTGGAGTCCTTGCAGTTCTTCGTCGATCTTTATGCGGCCAAGGCTGTGCCCGCTGGTGTGCCGAACTATACCTGGGATGACACCGGGCTTGGCTTTGGCTCCGGTTCCATCGCGATGGACCTCGACTGGGGTGGCTGGTCGTCCTACTTCAATGATCCGGCCAATTCCAAGGTTGCGGGCAACGTCGGCCTGATCCGCGCGCCGAAGGGGTCGGGCGGCAAGCGCACCGGCTGGTCGGGCAGCCACAGCTTCTCGATCACCGAGGGCTGTGACAACAAGGAGGCTGCGGCGTCGTTCCTGACCTTCCTGACCAGCTACGACAACCAGATGGTCGAGGCGCGCAAGGGCCTGTTGCCGACGCGCAGTCAGGTCTGGACCGATGCCATCGCCGAGTTCGAGGGCGCGGGCAACGCGTTTTCGGCCGAGGTGATGAAGACATTCCAGGCCTCGATGGCGGAAGATGCCTTCACCCCGCCGTTGATCCCGGAATGGATCGAGGTGTCGAACGTGCTGTGGCCGAAACTGCAAGCCGCCATCGTGGGTGACATGACCGCCGCCGATGCGTTGAATGCGGCGCAGGCCGATGCGGCCGAGATCATGAAAGACGCCGGCTACAACTGACCATCCCCGGCGCGGGGGGCCATACCGCCCGCGCCGCCCTTTTCCGAAGGCTTCCGCATGATCCGCGCCCTGACCACGCGACGCACCGAAATGGCGCCGTTTCTGCTACTGCTGCCCGCAGTCGCCACCATGGTGTTCGTGGTGGCCTTGCCGCTGGTGTTTTCGCTCTGGACATCGCTGACGCCCTACAAACTCACCAGGCCGGGCACGCTTTACGACTTCATCGGGCTGACCAACTACATCCGCATCTTTGGCGACTGGGATTTCTGGGCGGCCTTTCTGCGCACCATCGGGTTTCTGACGGTGGCCCTGAATCTGGAATTCGCGCTGGGCCTGGGCATTGCTCTCTTGATCAACAAGATCACCTGGGGCCAGCGCGGATTGCGCACCATCATGATGTTTCCCATGATGTTCTCGCCCATCCTTGTCGGCTTTCAGTTCAAGTTCCTGTTCAACGACCACATCGGCGTGGTGAACAACGCCCTGCAATCGCTGGGGCTGACCGATCAGGCGATCCCCTGGCTTGTGGATGCCAAGCTGGCGATGTTCTCGATCACGCTGGCGGAGGTCTGGATGAGCACATCGGTCTTTGCCATCCTGCTGCTTGCGGGTCTCTTTGCCATGCCGCGCGACCCGCTGGAGGCGGCCAAGGTGGACGGCTGCAACGCCTGGCAGGTGTTTCGCCACATCACGTTGCCGTTCCTGATGCCCTTTGCCTATATCGCCATGGCGATCCGCAGTCTCGACGTCGCCCGCGCCTATGACCTCGTTGCGGTGATGACCGACGGCGGACCCGCGGGTCGGACCGAGCTCTTGTGGACGCTGATCGCGCGGGTTGGCTATGACGAGGCCAAGATGGGGCAGGCCAATGCGATGGCCTATGTCTCGACCATCCTGTCGATCCTGTTCACCTGGTATTTCTACCGCAAGCTGGTCGCCGCGCGGCGCTACATGGGGGGCGCGGAATGACTGTGTCGGTTGAAAGCCGCGCGTCCAAGCAGGCGAGGAAGGTGGCGCTCTGGCTCGCCACGTTTGTCCTGATGCTGGTGATGTGCGTGCCGGGGCTTTGGGTGGTTCTGTCGGCATTTCGCCCGAACCGCGAGATTCTGGCCAAGCCGCCGGTCTGGGTGCCCGAGGAGATGTCGCTGGTCAATTTCGGCAAGATCTTCGGCTTTGGCGCCGAACAGGTCGGTATCCCGGTGGGCAGCTACTTTGCCAATTCGCTGATCATCGCGCTGACCTCGACCGTCATTGCACTGATCATCGGCATTGCCGGCGGCTACGCCTTTGCCCGCTACCGGTTCCGCTTCAAGGGCGGCATTTTCCTTGGCCTGATGCTGTTTCGCGCGGTGCCCGGCATCGCCCTGTCGCTGCCGGTCTTCATGATGTGGAGCCGTCTCGGGCTGGTCGATACCAGGCTCGGCCTGATCATCGTCTATGTATCGCTGAACGTGCCCTTCACCATCTGGCTGATCGACGGCTTCTTCCGGCAGATCCCGCAGGCCCTGTCAGAGGCGGCGCAGGTGGATGGCTGCACCCGCTGGCAGGCGTTCTGGAAGATCGAGTTTCCGCTGGCCAAATCGGGGATCGCGGCGGCGGGGGTCTTTGCCTTCCTGACCTCGTGGAACGAATTTGCTCTGGCCAGCCAGTTGACCCGCTCCACCAGTTCAAAAACCCTGCCGGTGGGTCTGCTGGACTTTACCGCGCAGTTCACGATCGACTGGGCCGGCATGTGCGCGCTGGCGGTGATCATCATCATCCCCGCGCTGATCCTGACCTTCATCGTGCAGAAACACCTGATTGCCGGGCTGACCTTCGGCGGCGTGAAAGGATAGGACATGGCTGAAATCACGCTGGAAAAAGTGGTCAAGAAATATGGTGCCCTCGGGGTGGTCCACGGCATTGACCTGCACATCGAACATCAGGAATTCGTGGTGCTGGTCGGCCCGTCGGGCTGCGGCAAATCCACCACGCTGCGGATGATCGCGGGGCTGGAGGATATCACCGGCGGGCTGGTGAAGATCGGCGGGCAGGTGGTCAACGACCTGCCACCGCGCAAGCGCAACCTCTCGATGGTGTTCCAGAATTACGCGCTTTATCCGCACATGAATGTGCGCGACAATCTGGGCTTCGGGCTGAAGATTGCCGGGCAGTCCCCCGCCGAGATTGCCAAACGTGTCGCCGAGGCTGCCGATATCCTTGGCCTTGCCCCGCTTCTGGATCGCACCCCGGCCGAGCTTTCGGGCGGGCAGCGCCAGCGCGTCGCCATGGGCCGCGCCATCGTGCGCAATCCCGACGCCTTCCTGTTCGACGAGCCGTTGTCGAACCTTGACGCCAAGCTGCGCGGCCAGATGCGGGCCGAAATCAAGAAGCTGCATCAGAAGGTGAAAACCACCGTCGTTTATGTCACCCATGATCAGGTCGAGGCGATGACGCTGGCCGACCGCATCGTGGTGATGAAGGACGGCCACATCGAACAGACCGGCACCCCGATGGAGGTGTTCAACCACCCGGTAACG
>JBGSNN010000461.1:0-5460 GCA_041739655.1 Albidovulum sp.
CCTGCGCCTCCGCCGCTTCGGCCTCGGTCAGCGCAATCTCGGCGTCGCGGCGCTCCATCTCCACCAGCAGTTGGCCCGCCGCGACGCGGTCGCCACGCTTGACCGAAAGCGCGCCGATCTGCGCGACGGCCACCGGCGCGATCAGGACGTATTCTCCCTCGACATAGCCCGTCGCGAAGGGCGGCACCGGCGCACAGGCGTTGAACAGTGCCGAGACAAGCGGAAAGGCACAGAGAAATCCGCTCATGTCCGTCGCTCCTGCGCAATGATGGCGTGAAGATTGCCGATGAGTATCTCGGCGATCTGCCGTGCCTCCTCGGGGCTGGTAGAGGGCCAGCCCATCCGACGCGCGACGATGGGGCGGCCGATGCGGAAGTAGAGCAGCGGGCCGACCAGCGAGAACACCCTGAGCCGCGTGATGTCGGTGTCGGGCGGCTGGCCCGTGGCGGCCGACCAGAGGCGGCAGAAGCGCGCGTGGGTCGGCGCGATCATGCTGTCATAGAGGTCCTGAAGAACGGGGCCGTCCTCGGTCACTTCGCGCAGCATGAACGGGATTATATCCTCGGCTTCGCGGCGCGTCAGCAGGAACTCGGCCATCATGCGGATCATCATCTGCATGATCGCAACGGCGCGCTCGGGCGACAAGTCGGCCACCGGCAGGTCTGGCCCGATTGCCGCCGCCATGCGTTGCATCACCTCCTGCCCGCAGGCGCGGCGCAGCCCGTCCTTGCCGCCGAAATGATAGGCGATTGAGGCGACATTTGTCCCCGCTGCCGCTGCGATTTCACGGGTCGATGTGGCGGCAAAGCCCTTCGAACCGAAAAGCTTCAGGGCCGCGGCGATCAGGTTCGCCGCAGTGCCCTCGGGTCTTGCAGGGGAAACAGGATCGGACATCTGACTCACGCTGCTTTGATACCAGTTTAATCAATCGATTGATTGAACGCAAGTCCCTGATGGACCGCTTCCCCTGCCTGCGCCGATGCTCTAAATCCTCGGACGTAACCGGGGCGGACGCGAGGCGCGAATGGATCACTTCCTCTACAAGGACGGCGCGCTTCATGCCGAGGATGTGGCCATCGCGGATATTGCCGCAGCCATCGGCACACCGTTCTATGTCTATTCGACCGCGACGCTCGAACGGCACTACCGGCTGTTTGAAGAGGCGCTGGCGGGGATGCCGCATGTCATATGCTATGCGATGAAGGCGCTGTCGAATGTCGCCGTCGTCCGCACGCTCGCCGCGCTCGGCGCTGGCGCGGATGTCGTTTCGCTCGGCGAATACCTGAAGGCGAAAGTGGCCGGCGTCCCGGGTGATCGCATCGTCTTTTCCGGCGTCGGCAAGACCCGCGCGGAAATGCGCATCGCGCTCGACGGCGGCATCCGCCAGTTCAACGTCGAGAGCGAGCCGGAGTTGCGGGCGCTGAGCGAGGTCGCCCATGCCATGGGCAAACGCGCCCCGATCGCGATCCGGGTTAACCCGGACGTGGACGCAAGGACGCATGAGAAGATCGCGACTGGCAAGAAGGAGAACAAGTTCGGCATCCCACTTTCCCGTGCCCGCGCGGTCTATGGCGAGGCCGCGGCCCTGCCGGGGATCGAGGTCGTCGGCATCGACGTTCACATCGGCAGCCAATTGACCGATCTTGCGCCCTTCGCCGAAGCCTATCGCAAGGTGGCGGAACTGACCGCGGTCCTGCGCGCGGACGGACACGACATCCGGCGGCTCGATCTCGGTGGCGGGCTTGGCATCCCCTACGAACGCTCGAACTCCGCCCCGCCGCTGCCGATCGACTATGGCGCGGTCATCCGCGACACGCTCGGTCATCTCGGTTGCGAGATCGAGATTGAACCGGGCCGCCTGATTGCCGGGAACGCGGGCCTGATGGTCAGCCGGGTGATCTATGTGAAATCCGGCGAAGAGCGCGATTTCCTCATCCTCGACGCTGCGATGAATGATCTGGTTCGGCCGTCGATGTACGGCGCGCACCATGACATCGTGCCGGTGGACGAGCCCGCAGCCGGTGTCTTGCCACAGCTCTACGATGTTGTGGGTCCGGTGTGCGAAACCGGCGACACCTTCGCCAGGCGGCGGCCCCTGCCGCCGGTCAGGGCCGAGGATCTGGTGGCCTTCCGCTCCGCCGGGGCCTACGGCGCGGTCATGGCCTCGGAATACAACACCCGGCCGCTGATCCCGGAGGTCCTGGTGCGGGCGGATCAATTCGCTGTAATCCGCGCAAGACCGACCTATGACGAGATGATAAACCGCGATAACATTCCGGTGTGGCTCTGACGCGCAATCCCGCGCGCGGGCCGTCAGAGGGAGCATCCCCCGGGCGGATGACCGAAACGAAAGCCATCACGGACAGGGCGCTCAGGCGCCTCGCTTGGCCCTTGCGTCTGACGCGGGCCGGACTGGTGGCCGAGCGCATTACGCGCGGCTTCTGGCCGGTCTGGACTCTTCTCTTCTCGGTTATCGCCGCGCTCGCCTTCGGGCTGCATGACTGGCTTCCGGTCGAGATTCTCTGGGTCGGCGCAATCGCCACCCTGGGCGCGCTGGGCTGGGCCATCATCCGTGGCATCCGGCATTTCCGCTGGCCGACGCGCGCGGAAGCGCTGGCGCGGCTCGATGCGAACCTGCCCGGCCGTCCGATCGCGGCGCTGTCGGACGATCAGGCGCTTGGCGCGCAGGATGCCGGATCGCTCGTGGTCTGGCGCCTGCATATCGCCCGCATGGCCGAGCGTGCCGCGAAGGCGCGCGCAAGGATGCCGGACCTGAACCTCAGCAGCCGCGACCCCTTCGCGCTGCGCTATGCCGCACTGACGGCACTGGTCATCGCCTTTGTCTTCGGCTCGATCTGGCGTGTCGCAGAGGCGCCCCGGCTGGCGGGCGGCGCGGGCCTTGGCGGCGGCGCAGCCAGCGGACCCTCGTGGGAAGGCTGGGCCGAACCTCCCGCCTATACCGGCAAGCCGAGCCTCTATCTCAACACCGTGGAGGCGGCGACCCTGTCCTTGCCCGAGGGCAGCCGCATCATCTTCAGGATCTACGGCACCCCGGGCTCGATTCCGGTGGAAGAGACGGTTTCCGGCGCGCAGGGGGACGCTGCGGCGGTCGGGACGCCGCCCGAAGGCACGGTGCAGGCGCTGGAGTTCGAAGCTGTCCGCTCAGGCACTCTCAGCATCGGTGGGGCGTCGGGGCGCGAATGGGACGTTGCGATCCTGCCGGACGCCGCGCCGACCGTGACGATCGGCGGCGCCGCCATGCGCGATGCCGAAGGGGCGATGTCGCAGCCCTTCACCGCCCGCGATGACTATGCCGTCACCGAGGGCCAGGCCATCATCGAACTCGACCTTGACAAGGTTGACCGGCGATATGGCCTTGGCCCCGCGCCGGAGCCGCGGGAGGCGCTGACCTTCGACCTGCCCTTGCCGATCACAGGCTCGCGCGCGGAGTTCTCCGAAACACTGGTCGAGGATGCCTCGAAGCACGCTTGGTCCAACCTGCCGGTCCGCATGAGGTTCGAGGTCGTCGACGGTCGCGGGCAGAGCGGACGAAGCGAGACAGTCGATCTGGAGCTTCCAGGCCGCCGCTTCTTCGATCCGGTCGCGAGGGCTGTGGTGGAACTGCGGCGCGACATGCTCTGGACCCGCGACAACGGCCGCCACACCGCCCAGCTTCTTCATGCGATGACGAACCGTCCGGAAGGATTATTGAAGAACGAACGCGCCTATCTGATGCTGCGTGTCGCGATGCGCCGGCTTGATGCCGCCCTCGCGCAGGGGCCGCTTGGCGCCGCGATGCGGGACGAGACCGCCGAGGCGCTGTGGGACATCGCGATCCTGATCGAGGATGGCGGGCTGACGAGCGCGCTCGAACGGATGCAGCAGGCGCAGGAACGTCTCTCCGAGGCGATCCGCAATGGCGCCTCGCCCGAGGAAATCCAGAAACTGATGGATGAGTTGCGGCAGGCGACCAACGACTACATCCGCAAGCTGGCCGAAAACATGGAGCGCAAGGGCGCGGATGAGCCGAACCAGCAGGCCGACGCGGGGCAGCAGATCACCGGTGACCAGCTTCAGCAGATGATGGACGAGATTCAGCGCCTCATGGAAGAAGGCCGAATGGCCGAAGCGCAGGAACTTCTCGATCAGCTAAGTCGGATGATGGAGAATCTGCGCGTCACCGAAGGGCAGAGTGGTCAGGGCCAACAGCAGCAGGGCCCCGGCGATCAGGCGATGAACGGCCTGCGCGACACGCTGCGCGGCCAGCAGGGCCTGTCCGATGAGACCTTCCGCGATCTGCAACGCCAGTTCGGCAACCCCGAGGGCGGGCAGCAACCGGGCCAGCAGGGCCAGCAACCCGGCCAGCCGGGTCAGCAAGGCCAACCGGGCGAGGGCGAGCAGCAAGGACAGGGCGACCAGCAGGGCCAGCAAGGTGGCGACGGACAAGACGGCAACGGCAGCGCGCCAGGCCAGAACGGCACCATCCAGAAGCCGGGCGGAAGCCTTGCCGACCGCCAGAATGCACTGCGCGAGATGCTGCGCCGACAGGAGGGCAATCTTCCCGGTGGTCCGTCGGTCGAGCGTGACACGGCGCAGCAGGCCCTGAACGATGCCGGCCGCGCGATGGATGGGGCGGAAGAGGCGCTGCGGCGTGGCGACACCGCGGACGCCATTGAAAAGCAGGCCGATGCGATCGAGAACCTGCGCGAAGGCATGCGCAATCTTGGTCAGGCGCTGGCGCAGAACCAGGACGGCACGACCTCTGACCAGGGCCAGACCATCCGCGAGGCGAACCGTGAAATGCCGCGCGATCCCCTGGGCCGGACCACCGGTCAGTCGGGCCGTATCGGAACCGATGAAAACATGATTCAGGGCGAAGACGTCTATCGTCGGGCGCGCAACCTGCTCGACGAGATCCGCCGCCGGTCGGGCGACCAGACGCGGCCGACGCTGGAGCTTGACTACCTCAAGCGTTTGCTTGAACACTTCTGACCACGATTGGCGGGATCAGCCGCCGTCGCCCTTCATCGACGCGGTAAGCCCGCGCAGCGTGGCATCGAGCCAGGCGCGCGCGCTGTCGATCAGTCCGACATAGGCGGTCATGGCGGATGCGCTGGCGGGCAGCTTTTCCGCGATGACCGGCGCCATGACGTAGAGCAGCAGCAACAGCACCGCGATCAGCAGCGAGGTTGAAAAGCCCATGCGGAAACCGCTCCGCCGCCGCCGCAGGGTTTCGGGCGCATCGACCGAAGCTGCCTCGCCGCCGCGATCCGATGTCGCGCGAAGGGTCGAGTTGATCTCTTCGATATCCGGCAAAAGCTCCCGCCGCGAGGCGCGCGACACGATGGCGTCGTCGTCCTCGTCGGCGCTGAACGCTTGCGGGCTTTCGCTATCATCGGACTGCGCGGCCACGACAGTCGCCACAGCCGCTGCGGCCGCAAGGCCGGGGTCTTGCGGCGC
>JBGSNN010000462.1:0-49159 GCA_041739655.1 Albidovulum sp.
GCCGCCCCCGCCGCCATCGCGATGCGGCCCGCGTCGTCGAGGAACAGCGACCGATGCAGATTGGTCAGCCAGCGCTCGATCGGGCCGGGATCGGCCGAAGCAACCCCCTGTCCGGTTGCCGGGTCGATCACCGCGGCACCCGGCGCATCCTGTTCGAACCAGTAGGCGGTAATTCGTCCTGATGGCGCGCGGCGGATCTGCTCGACCCCAGGATACACCGCCCGGATGCGTGTCGCGAGGTCGGCGACGGAGAGGCCGGCCTCGGCCTGCGGCGCGGCGAGACGCTCGGCCGCGGGAAAGACCGACAGCGCCGCGCCGCTGAGCGCAAGCAGTGTGATGATGGCAAGGGCCAAGAGCCCCGGCCAACGATGGAGCGCGCGGATCATGGCCCGGTTTCCTTACATCTTGTAGGCGAAGCTGGCGATGTAGCGGCGCCCGCCAACGGGTGTGCCCGCACCGGCGCTGGTCAAAGGCACCGCGATCTCGTTCGGGCTCTCACTCATGTTCTCGACCGCACTATCGATGTGGAGCGTATAGCCCGCATCAATCAGCGCGTCGGCCAGGTTGAGGGTGATCTCCAGCGTCCGGCCAGCCCCGACGCTGGCGCCCGTGATGCCGTTGATCTGGGCCGGATCACCGCCCGTGGCGCGATACCAGTCGGTCAGGTGCTTGTAGTATTTTGACTTGCCCCCGGCCATCCAGAGGCTGCCCACATAGGCGCCGGAGGGGTCGGTGACGTAAAGCGCGAGATAGGCGCCGTCACCGCCATAGTTTTTGAGCGTCGTCGTCAGTGTGACAGGGCGCGCCATGGCAAGGCCCGGAAGGGTCAATGCCGTGGTCAGCGCGAGGGCTGCGAGAACAGATTTCATGAGTGTCTTGCCTTTGCGATTGGAAGAACGAATGCCGGGTTCAGTTGACCTGAACTTGTGGCGCCGCGCCGTTTCCGAAGAGCCCGTTTGACGGCGGGGCGACACTGCCCGCCGGTGCCGGGTTGCGCGCGCTGCCAGCGCAATCATCGTCGTCGCAGTCGTCATCTTCTTCATCGTCATCATCGTGGCCAGGACGGGATCGATGGTCATCATCGTCGTTGTCCGCCAGGATGATGGGCGGCGTCGCCGGTTCGGTACCAGCGGTGGCCCTGATCGGAAGGGCGTCGGCGTCGGTGACGCTTCTGATCGCGGCCCAAGCTGGCAATCCGACGGCTGCAGTCAGGGCTGTCGACGCGATGAGGGCGGAAATGATGGTTTTCATGGGGGGTCTCCTTAGATCCGATGCGACCAACTTGCGGACGTCACCTGAGGTCTTCCTGACAGAGTCGGGCTTTCTGGTTCAGCTTGCTGTCAGGAAAGGCCGCCCTTTGACGGGCGCGCTTGGCGTGCTCGGCCGTGGCAGCTGGCCGACATGCTTGATGGAATCCTTCGGGGCGCCGCGCATTCGAGGACGCTGTGCCCGCAAACGGGCATCCGCGCGTTTACCGACGAAAGGCCTTAGCCTCGACCGCGCGGTGCTGTCGTGCTGGAGCGAACGACCAGTTCAACGGGCAGGACGGTATCCTCTGCGCCGATTTCGCCTGCCAGCATGGCGAGAAGACGCTCGGCGGCAAGGCGGCCGATCTCCGTCCGCGGCTGGCGGATCGTCGTGAGCGGCGGGGAAAGATGGGCGACGAGTTCGATGTCGTCGAAGCCTACCACGGACACATCGCGCGGCACTGCAAGGCCATGCCGCTGCACCTCGCCAATAAAGCTGCAGGCCATCGCATCCGACGCCAGGAAGAGCGCGGTCGGCCGGGTCGACGCAGGTTTCGCCAGCCAGGCCACGGCAGCGTTCCGGCCGGAGTCGAGACTGAAATCACCGATGTAGAGCGCGTCCGGAGCAAGGGGAATCCCAAGGCTGGACAGAGCGGCCTCGGCACCGCTCAGGCGCGCCTCGGTCAGGACGTTGCCGCGCGGCCCTGTGACATGACCGATGCGCCGGTGGCCAAGATCGGCAAGATGCGCGGTCGCCAGCGCCGCTGCTGCGCGATTGTCGATCTTGACGCGCGGCGCGGCAAGGCCCGGCACCCATTCGCAGGCCTCCACGACCGGCAGGCGCCCGCGCAGCGATTCGGCGGGCAGGGTGCCGTCGAGCACGATCAGCCCATCGGCCCGCGACGGCTCGGCATAGTCGAGAAGCCTGTCTGCCCCGGCAGTCTGCGTATCGGCCACCAGAAGGTTGTATCCCGCCGGACCAAGAACCGAGGCGATGCCCGAGAGGATCTGCGAAAAGAACGGATTGGCGAGGTTCGGAACCAGCGCCAGGATTCCACCGGTTCGCTGGTGGCGCAGATTCCGCGCTGTGTGGTTGAGCCGATACCCCGTGCGGGCGATCGCCGCCTCGACTGCCGCGCGCGTCTCGTCGCTGACGAGGCCGGGATTGCTGATGGCGCGGCTGACCGTGGCGGTTGATACGCCCGCAATCCGGGCAACGTCGCTGATCCTGGGCCGGTCGAGTTTCATGGCCTCTCTTACGCTTTGCGCCTTTTCCACTCAATCGCGATTCCTGTCTCAGGAATCATATTGCAATCGATTACATTGCCGTCTTAACCTGATGTAACCGATTTCATCCGCTGCCTGTGGGAGGAGCCTATGCGGACGATCAAAGGGCCCGCCCTTTTCCTTGCGCAATTCGCCGGCGATGACGCGCCGTTCAATTCCTGGGCGTCGATCACCAGATGGGCCGCCGACTGCGGCTATCTTGGCGTGCAGGTTCCGACCCTCGATGCTCGCCTGATCGACCTCGATCAGGCGTCGGCGTCCAGAGGCTATTGTGACGACTGGGCAGGACAGGCGCAGGCGAATGGCGTCGCGGTGACCGAGTTTTCGACGCATCTGCAAGGGCAACTGGTCGCAGTCCACCCCGCCTATGACACGATGTTCGACGCCTTCGCGCCCGCTTCGCTGCACGGCAAGCCGAAGGAGCGGACGGATTGGGCGGTCGAGCAGGTTAAAAAGACCCTCACCGCTTCGAAACACCTTGGCCTGACCGCAATGGCGTCTTTTTCAGGCGCGCTCGCCTGGCCCTATGTCTACCCTTGGCCGCAGCGCCCCGCGGGGCTGATCGACGAAGCCTTTGACGAGCTGGCGCGTCGTTGGCGCCCGATCCTTGATCATGCAGACGACTGTGGTGTCGATGTCTGCTTTGAGATCCATCCAGGGGAGGATCTGCACGACGGCGACAGCTACGAGATGTTCCTCGACCGCGTCGGCGGCCATGCGCGGGCCTGCATGCTCTACGATCCGTCGCACTATGTCCTGCAGCAACTCGACTACATCGACCATCTCGACATCTATCGCGACCGCATCCGCATGTTCCATGTGAAGGATGCGGAGTTCAATCCGACCGGGCGCAAGGGTGTCTATGGCGGCTATCAGGCTTGGGTCGACCGCGCCGGTCGCTTCCGAAGCCTCGGCGACGGGCAGGTGGATTTCGGCGCGATCTTCTCGAAGCTCGCCGCGATGGATTTTCCCGGCTGGGCCGTTGTGGAATGGGAGTGCTGCCTCAAGCACCCTGAGGATGGCGCGCGCGAGGGGGCAGAGTTCGTCCGGTCGCACATCATCCGCGTGACGGAACGCGCCTTTGACGATTTCGCGGCATCGCGGACCGACCGCGCAGCGAACCGGCGGCTTCTGGGGCTGGAGGACTAAGGCATGGACCCGATCCGGTTGGGCATGGTGGGGGGGGGACAGGGTGCCTTCATCGGCGCGACCCATCGTATCGCCGCGCGGCTGGACGGCGACTTTCGTCTGATCGCGGCGGCGCTTTCCTCCGATCCCGGCCGGGCGATGGCCTCGGGCGCCGACCTCGGGCTTGACCCGGCGCGGACCTACACGGATTTCCGGGTGATGGCTGCGCGCGAGGCGCGGCTGCGGGACGGGATCGAGGCCGTCGCCATCGTGACACCCAACCATATGCACGCGGCGCCGGCGATCGAATTCCTGAAGCGCGGCATTCATGTCATTTGCGACAAGCCCCTGACCGCGACGCTGACCGACGCGAAGAGGCTCTCTGCCGTCGCGGCCAAGGCGAATGCGCTTTTCATCCTCACCCACAACTACACAGGTTATCCACTTATCCGTCAGGCCCGTGCGATGGTGGCGCGGGGCGATCTGGGGCAGATCCGGCTGGTGCAGGTCGAATATGCGCAGGACTGGCTGACCCACGAGGTACACTCAAAACAGGCCGATTGGCGAACTGATCCGGCGCGTTCCGGCATTGGCGGCGCGCTCGGCGATATCGGTACGCACGCCTACAACCTCGCCGCTTTCGTGTCGGGGATGGAGCCTGAGGCGCTGGCTGCCGATATTTCCTCGTTCGTTCCGGGACGGCAACTGGACGACAATGCGCATGTGCTGCTCCGCTATGCCAGCGGCGCAAAAGGGATGCTCTGGGCCAGTCAGGTTGCGCCCGGCAATGAGAACGGCCTTCGTCTGCGCATCTACGGCGATGCCGGCGGGCTGGAGTGGTCGCAGGAAGCGCCCAACCAGCTCTGGTTCACGCCCTACGGTCAGCCGAAGCAGATGCTGACGCGGATGGGTGCGGGCACCCTGCCTGAGGCGCTCCGTGTTTCTCGCGTACCGTCGGGGCACCCGGAGGGCTATCTTGAAGCCTTCGCCACGATCTACGTCGAGGCGGCCCGCGCGATCCGCGCCCATCAGGCGGGCAATCCGCAGCCGGATGATGTCCTGTTCCCGACCATCGCCGATGGCCTCGCCGGCATGAGGTTCGTCGCCGCCTGCGTCACATCCGCCACGCGCAGATCGGCTTGGGTCAGCCTATGACGCCGACCCTAGCGCTTCACGATGTCCACAAGAGCTTCGGTCCGATCGAGGTTCTGCATGGCGTCGATTTCGCGCTGATGCCCGGCGAGGTCCACGCCTTGATCGGCGAAAACGGTGCCGGCAAGTCCACGATCATGAAGATCCTTGGCGGCTTTCTCGCGCCGACCTCCGGGGTGGTGCTTATTGACGGCCAACCCGTCACTTACCGGTCGGGTGCGGAGGCCGAGGCCCAGGGCGTCGTCGTCATCCATCAGGAATTCAACCTTGCCGCCGATCTCACCGTGACCGAGAACATCTACCTCGGACGCGAGATTGGTGGCCTGTTTCTGGACCACAAGGCGATGCGGGCGGGCACGCAGGCGCTGCTTGACCAGATGGAAACCCATGTCAGCCCGGAGGCCCGCATCCGCGACCTGCCGGTCTCGGACCGGCAGATGGTCGAGATCGCCAAGGCCCTGTCGCGGAATGCCCGCGTTCTCATCATGGACGAGCCCTCTGCCGTCCTGACCCACCGCGAGGTGCATATCCTCTTCGGCCAGATCGAGCGGTTGCGCGCGGCGGGCGTGGCGCTTCTCTTTACATCCCACCGCCTGGACGAGGTCAGCCACATCGCCGACCGGATCACCGTGCTGCGCGACGGGGCGGTCGTGCGCCGCGCCGAGCGGGGCGAACTGACCGAGGACGGCATGGCCACAGCGATGGTCGGGCGCGATCTCAAGGATATCTTTCCGCCAAAGCGGGACGGCTTCGGCCCGGTCGTGTTTGAGGTTCGCGATTTCGTTGTCCCGCCGCTCGTCGAAGGCGTGACACTGAGCCTGAGGCGCGGCGAGGTGCTGGGGATTTCCGGCCTTGTCGGGTCCGGGCGCACTGAACTGGCCGAGGGTCTTGTCGGGCTCAGGCCGCATCACGGACGCATCGCACGCCATGGGACCGAGGTTCACATCCGCTCGGTTTCAGAGGCGGCCGCGCATGGCATCGCCTATCTGACCGAAGACCGCAAGGAACGCGGGCTTCTCGTGGAAAAGTCGCTGCGCGAGAACCTGACCCTTCCGATCTTGCGGACCATCGGAGCCCCGCTTCTGTCGCGCGAAAAGGAAGAGCGCGCCCTGACCAAGGCCATCGCGGATTTCGACATCCGCGCGCCCGCGCGGGAAATGAAGGTCGGCAATCTCTCCGGCGGCAATCAACAGAAGCTTTTGCTTGCCAAGACGATGCTTCCCGATCCGGAGGTCGTGATCGTCGACGAGCCGACGCGCGGCATCGACATCGGCACCAAAAGCCAGATCTACGCCTTTATCGACATGCTCGCCCGCAACGGGCACAGCGTCATCGTCATCTCATCGGACATGCCGGAAATCCTCGGCCTCTCTGACCGGGTTCTGGTGATGCGGCAGGGGCGCCTGGTCGCGGTGCTGGACGGTGACGAGATCAACGAAACCGCCGTGGTCCGGGCAGTCATGGGAACGAGCGAAAGGATGACCGAGGATGCCTAAGGGCGGCATGACGTTGACGACGCTTGGGCCTGTGGCGGCACTGATCGTCCTGGTTCTTCTCGGGGCGTTCCTCAATTCGAACTTCCTGTCGGCAGGGAACATCACCAACGTGCTGGCCCGCTCTGCGTTCATCGGGATGATCGCGGTGGGAATGACCTTCGTCATCACCTCGGGCGGGCTTGATCTTTCCGTCGGCTCGATGGCCGCCTTCATTGCCGGGATGATGATCCTTGCCATGAACGCGATGCTGCCGACCTTCGGCGTCGGAATCCCGTTGGTCCTTGCCGGCATGGGCGTGGCGCTTCTGGTCGGTCTTCTCGCCGGGCTAACCAACGGCCTTCTCATCACGCGGGCGCGGATCGAACCCTTCATCGTGACTCTTGGCACGATGGGGATCTTCCGCTCTCTTGTCACCTGGATCGCCGATGGCGGTACGCTTTCGCTCGATTTCGAGGCGCGGCAGTTCTATCGGCCGGTCTATTATGGCGGTGTGCTTGGCGTCGCCTGGCCGATCATCGTGTTCGCGCTGATCGCGATCGCCGGTGAAATCGCCATGCGCCAGACCCGCTTCGGCCGCTACTGCGAGGCAATCGGGTCGAACGACAAGGTTGCACGCTATTCTGCGGTCAACGTCGAGCGTGTGCGGCTGATGACCTATGTCGCCCTCGGGCTTCTGGTTGGGCTGGCCACCATCCTCTACGTCCCGCGCCTTGGATCGGCTTCGGGCTCGACCGGACTTCTCTGGGAACTTGAGGCCATCGCCGCTGTGATCATCGGCGGCACCGCGCTGAAAGGTGGCTCTGGCCGGGTCTGGGGGACGGTGGTTGGCGTCCTGATCCTCAGCCTCATCGACAACATCCTCAATCTCGCCGACCTCGTCTCGCCGTATCTGAACGGCGCGATCCAGGGCGTCATCATCGTGCTCGCCGTTGTTCTGCAACGCGGGAAATCAGCCGCCGAGGGGCGGTAACAGGCTCGTCGCCAAATGGCGACATTTCAGGGAGGAAGACCATGAAACGCAGAGAGTTCTTCGGCGCAACGGCGGCAATGGCCGTGACGGCGGGGCTGGCGGCCACCGTCACACTGGCACAGGACAAGACCTACACCATCGGCGTGTCGATCCCATCGGCCACGCATGGTTTCATGGGTGGCCTGAACTGGCACGCACAGGAAACCATCAAGCGGCTTGAGGCGACCTATCCACAGCTCAAGTTCGTGCTGGCGACGGCAGGCGAGGCCGGCAAGCAGGTCAACGATCTTGAGGACATGATGGCGACCCGGAATATCGACGGCCTCGTCGTGCTGCCGTTCGAGAGCGAGCCTCTGACCGGCCCGGTCAAGGCCGTCAAGGACGCCGGGAAGTGGGTCACCGTCGTTGACCGCGGCCTCTCCGTCGAAGGGATCGAGGATCTCTACGTTGCGGGGGACAACACCGCCTTTGGCCGCACTGCAGGCGAGTACTTCAAGGCCAACCTGCCCTCGGACGCCAAGATTGTCGTCCTGCGCGGTATTCCGACCACGATCGACAATGAGCGGGTAGATGCCTTTCAGAAAGCCATCGACGGATCGGGGATCGAGATCGTCGATATGCAACACGGCAACTGGAACCGGGATGACGCCTTCACCGTCATGCAGGATTTCCTGTCGAAACACGCCAAGATCGACGCCGTCTGGGCGGCGGATGACGATATGGCCGTCGGCGTGATGGAGGCCATCGCCCAAGCCGGTCGCGAAAAGGAAATGTGGATCATCGGCGGTGCCGGGATGAAGGAAATCGTCAAGCGGATCATGGACAAGGACCCGCAGGTGCCTGTCGATGTCACCTATCCTCCCGCGCTGATTTCTGCCGCGATCGAGATCACGGCGCTGCGCTTCGTCTCGGACACTCCGGTCTATGGCCGTTTCATCATCGGCTCGACCCTCATCACGCCGGAAAACGCCGAACGGTTCTACTTCCCCGACAGCCCGTTCTGACCGACCGGAAGCACAGGTGGGGCGGCCGATGTCGCGCCGCCCCACCGTCGCTTGTGACTCGGGATCGCCCGCGCACCAACACGCGATCAACTCGCTCAGGATACGTCAGGATCGCTCTGCATTCCAATCGGTTGAACCTTGTGGGGCAATCATTTCTGTTCTTTCAGATCGCCGGGCCTGTAGAGTGCGCAGAGTGGAGCAGCGATACATGATCAGGTCATGGCAGTAACCCTGAGGGAGGTGGCGGCGCGCGCGGGCGTATCGCGGTCGGCCGTGTCCCGGACCTTCACGCCCGGGGCCTCTGTCTCGCCGGGTACCCGGGCCAAGGTGGAAAAGGCTGCCAATGAACTCGGTTACGCGCCGAATGCCTTGGCGTCGAGCCTGACCACCGGTCGGACGAAGCTGATCGGGTTGGTTGTGAACAACTTCCGCAATCCGCTGATCCTCGAAGTTTTCGATCTCTTCACACGCAAGCTTCAGGAGCGGGGTCTGCGGCCGTTGTTGGTGAATCTCAGCGCCGCGACCGATTCCGCCGCCTCGGTGAAGATGCTGCGGCAATACTCGGTCGATGGGGTCATCGTGGCTTCCTCGACGCTGCCCTCCAGCTTTGCCGTATCGGTCAGGACTGCGGGCTTGCCTGTCGTTCATGCGTTTGGACGCTATGCGCTTTCACCCGAAGTGCATGTCGTCGGCATCGACAACGTTGCCTGCGGGCGAATGGCGGCCGAGGCGCTGATCCGGCACGGCTACCGCCGCCTGGCCTTCCTGGGCGGACCCGAGACCGCAACATCAACTCAGGACCGGGCGGCAGGGTTTCTTGGTGCGCTTGCCGGTCATCCCGGGATCAGCGTGAGCGTGAGCTACGCCAGCGCCTATACGTTCGATGCTGGCCGGGCGGAAATGGCACGCCTTGTCGCGTCGAACCCTGCCGAAGCCTATTTCTGCGGCGACGATCTGCTGGCGGTCGGCGCGTTGAGCGCCATCGAGGAGGCAGGCCTTGCTGTGCCGGCCGACATCGGGCTGATCGGGCTCAATGACATGGAAATGGCGCGCTGGCAGAACATCGCGCTGACGACGATCCGTCAGCCGGTGGCCGAGATCATCGACGCGGCCATCGAACTGGTGGTGGCGACGATCGAAACGCCGGACTGTCACCCTGAGACCCGGTTGTTTCCATGCCGCCTGATCGAGCGCCGGACACTGCGCTAGATCTTTATCAGGACCGCCAGGTTGCCCCGAGCAGAGGACCCGTCTTGGCACCCTTGAACGCGGTTCCTGAATCAGATTAGGTGACGTAGAGCTGACGCCAGCCGGCGGAGAGATAGAGACCCTCACTCATCTGATAGTTTGCGGTCACCGCCACCTGCGCGCAGAGCGGGGCCAGAGTTGCGGCCCCTGCAAGGATGGCGCCCGCAACCAGCGAAGCAAGGAGATCGCTTGGTTGCCGGGGCATCAAAGTGTCTCCTTGAAAACACGTCCGCCCTTCATGCCAAGCCGCAGGTTGTTCGTTGGATCGGCGAGGAAGTCGATGCTGGTCTCGGGATCGCCGTCCCAGACGAGGATATCGGCGAGCGCGCCTTCGGCGATCACGCCCAGAGGCCCGTCATAGGGGGCGCGTTCGCCCGACATTGCGAGAAGTTCGCCGGCCGCACCGGTGGCCATGTGCAGCGCCTCGAGCGGGGACATGAACCGCGCGAGCTTCGTCAAATTCTTACCCTGCTTGACCGAGCCGCCAGGGTTCATCAGGATATCTGTGCCGAAGGCCATGTTGACGCCCTCGGAGCGTCCCATCTCGAAGGCGCGCACCGTTCCGTTGGAAACTTCTTCGGATTTCTGCTGCTGAATCGGGTTGCTCCACGGATTGGAATCCTCGTCCTGCAAGAAAGGCTGGATGGACCACCATGCCCCTTCCTCGCGCATCATCCGAACCGAATCCAGATCGGCCAGTTGTCCGTGCTCGATCGACTTGACGCCCGCGCGAAGCGCCCGCTGGATGCCCTGCGGCGTGTAGACATGGGAAGAGACATAGGTGCCCCAGTCGGCGGCGGCGCGCACGGCGACCTCCATCTCTTCCTGCAGAAACTGCACGCCGTCGAGCGGGTCGTAGAGCGAGGCCACACCGCCGCCGGCCATGATCTTGATCTGGCTCGCGCCCTTCATGAGCTGTTCGCGCGCGCGGCGCAGCACCTCGTCCGCGCCGTCGGCGATTGCCGCGACCCCGGTGCTTTCGGTGTAGTCTGGGGCATTCGCATGCATCCGGGGCAGCGAGTTGAGCAACCGGAAATCGCCGTGGCCTCCGCTCTGCGAGATCATGGCGCCCGAGGGGAAGATGCGCGGTCCGGCGACAATGCCGTTGTCGATCGCCATCTTGAGACCAAAGACGGGTCCACCGAGGTCGCGGATGGTGGTGAAGCCCCGCATCAGCGTTGCACCCGCTTCTTGTCCCGCAACAAGGTGCACAAAGGAGATGTCCTGCGTCAGTGCCGCCAATTGGCTGACGCTGACAAGCGTGGCGTGCCAGTGGCAGTCAATCAGGCCAGGCGTGACGGAGCGGCCGCCGCAGTCGATGACATCCGCCTCTGCCGGGCCGGTGCCCGTGGCGGGAAGGCCGGTAATCCGGCCGCCTTCGATCACGATGTCACGCCCGGTCTGCATCGACAGTGTGGTGCCGTCGAAGAACCGCAGATTGGTGAGAACGACCGGCCGCCCCGGTGTCTGCGCGCGCAGTTCCCGTGGGGCGAGGCCGAAGCCTGCAAACATCCCGACCACGGCAGCACTTCCGCCAAGGAACTGGCGGCGGGAAATATCCGCTTCGATCCGCTGCATTGCGGCCTGGGTTTCGGGCGCGCCGCACAGGCATGGATTGATCGGGGCAACCCCAAGTTCGATCGCTTCGCAGCAGGACATGCACATATCTGCAAACGCCTTTTCTATCTGGAGATTACCTCTTAGCTGACAAGCTGATATCTGATTTGTCAACTCTGCCTGCACTTGATCTTTGCTTCAGGTTCGCGGCCGGTGCTCAGTTGGGGACCGCAATTGGCGGGTGTCACGCCAGATGCCTCGGCCAAGTGGCTCAAAGCATTTCGGCAGCGCCGCAATGGAACACCAGAGGCTATCCGTCAGCTAGCGGAACATTGGCGGGCGGGCATCCACCCAGGCGCCGCCCCGCTTGCCACTTTCGGCCACCGCGAACACCGCCCCCATAGAGCGCAGTCCGTCTTCGGCGCGGGGAAAGAGGTCCGCCGCCGGATCGGGTGCGCGGCCCTCCTTCTGTGCCGTGATTGCTTCGGCCAGATCCTTGTAGATGTTCGCGAAGGCGAGCGGCATCCCCTCGGCGTGGCCGATCGTGACGCGGCTCGACCTGTCGGCTTCGGGCGACAGGCCCGACTCGCCACGCTCGATCACCTGAAGCCGCTGCCCCAGCGGCATGAAGTAGAGTTGGTTCGGCTGCTCCTGCGCCCAGCGAAGCCCACCCTTTTCGCCAAAGACCTGAAGCGTCAGCCCGTGCTGCCGCCCGATGGCGATGGACGAGGTCCAGAGCCGTCCGACCGCCCCGCCGTCGAACCGCAGGTTCACCTGCGCATCGTCTTCCAGAACCCGCGAGGCGATGCACGAGACGGTGTCGGCCGCAAGCCGCGACACCTGCTGACCAATCACGAAGCTCGCCATGTGCAGCGCATGGATGCCGCAATCGGCGAACTGGGCCGAGATGCCAGCCTGCGCCGGGTCATAGCGCCAGCGCACGCGCGGATTGTCGGCATCGGCGGCATCCGCATGGTGGCCATGGGCGAACTCCGCCACCACCATCCGCACCGCGCCGAGGTCGCCCCGCGCCACCATGGCCCGCATGTGACGGACCAGCGAATAGCCGGTGTAGCCGTAGTTCACCGCGCAAATGCGCCCGGTTTCACGCGCAAGGCCGACGATCTCCTCGCCTTCCTCGACGGTCATGGTCATCGGCTTTTCGCACAGCACATGGAAGCCGTCGGCCAGGAAGGCCCTCGCGATTTCGAAATGAGTGGCGTTCGGCGTGGCCACGGTCACCAGGTCCACCCGGTCGCTGCGGCTCTTTTCACCCGCGAGCATCTCGCGCCAGTCGCCATAGGACCGGTCCGCCGCCAGCCCCAGCCTCTGACCATAGGCGCGCCCCGCCTCTGGCCGGTGATCCAGGGCGCCGGCGACGAAATCATAAAGTCCGTCCAGTCGCGCGCCAAGCCGGTGCGCCGGACCGATCTGGCTGCCCTCGCCGCCGCCGATCAGGCCCCATTTCAACTGTGCCATGCTGATCCCCTAAAATCCGATGGAAGAAAGGTACTCGCGGTTCCGCCGCGCGTCGTCGATCGGGCTGACGTCCAGAGTCGGGTCACAATCTTGCTCGACGGTGCACCAGCCTTCGAAACCCGCGTCCAGCAGGACTTGCCGGACAGCCGGAAAGCCTACATCGCCCTTGCCTAGGTTGCAGAAGATGCCCTGACCGCAGGCATCATAGAAGCCGGTGCCTTTTTCAATCGCATCGGCCTTCACCACCGGGTCGATATCCTTGAAGTGCATGTAGGAAATCCGGCCGATATGTCGCTTCATGAAAGCAACGGGATCGAACCCCGCATAGGAATGGTGGCCGGTGTCGAAGCAGATGTTCAGGATGCTGTCGTCAACCTCGCTCAGCAACCGCTCTAGCTCCGGCTCGAAGTCGATGAAGCCGGCGGCATGGGCGTGGATGCCGACGGTCAGGCCATAGTCCTCGGCCCCAAGCCTCGCGACCTTGGCGATCCGGTCGCGGAAGGCGGCCCATTCGGCGGCGTCCATCTGTTCAGCGGCGTCAACCCGGCCCGCCGTGGGTGCGCGGCGGGGCGAGATGCTGTCGATCAGCACCAGATGCTTTGCGCCATGCGCCGTCAGCGCTTTACAGGTGCGGACCGAGGCATCCATCACGTCGTCCCACTTCGCGGGATCGTGGAATGGGCGGAAGACCACGCCGCCGATCAGCTCCAGCCCGTTTTCGGCCAAGGCCTCGCCAAGGATCGCCGGGTCTTCCGGCATAAAGCCGATCGGCCCAAGCTCGATCCCCTTATAGCCGGCAGCGGCGCAATCAGACAGCACCTGACGCCACGGGGGATTGCGCGGGTCGTCTGCAAATTCCACGCCCCAGGAACAGGGCGCATTGCCGATACGGATGGTCATTTGATCCTCATGCCTAAAGAACGTCGTGCGGGACGGTGTGCCAGCGGCCGTCGTCCGATGCCTTGAAAGCAGTATCGATGACCTGGCTTACGGCCAGACCGTCGCGAAAGGTGGGCGAGACGGGTTTGCCGGTGGCGATGGCCTGCAGGAAGTCCCGCGCTTCGATGATGATCTGATCCTGATAGCCGGTGCCATGGCCCGGGCCCTGGCAGAAGGCGGCATAGTCCGGATGCTCCGGCCCGGTCAGGATGCGGGTGAAACCGCGCTGTGCCTCTGGCCCTTCGGCCCGGTAGAGCCAGACGGCGTTCTGATCTTCCTGATCAAAGCGGATCGCACCCTTTGTGCCATGAATTTCATAGGCATAGCCCATCTTGCGGCCCGTGGCGACTCGGCTGACGAACAGGTGTCCCATCACACCGCTGGCAAAGCGAAGCATCATCTGCGCCTGATCGTCATTGTCCACCGCTACCGGGCCGCTCGGACCGGGGCGGGTGGCGTGAACCGTTTCGATCCGGGCGGAAAGCTCGGCCACCGGGCCCATGAGCGCCAGCAGACAGTTGATCGGATGCGGGGACAGATCGCCCATGCAGCCGTTCGCCCGGCCAGAAGTGCGCCATGTCGCGGGCAAGGACGGGTCGGCCAGAAAATCCTCTGTGTGCTCTCCGCGGAACCAGGTGATCTTTCCGATTGCGCCTTCGGCTAGCAGTTGCCGGACGAACTGCGTTGCAGGCGTGCGGACATAGTTGAAGCCGATCATGTTCGGCAGGCCCGAGGCTTCTGCCGCCGCAACCATGGCCTTGGCGTCATCCAGCGACGCCCCCAGCGGTTTTTCACAGAACACCGGCTTACCAGCGGCAAAGGCTGCTTCGGCAATCGCGCAGTGGGTGGACTGGGGCGAGGCGATGACGACCGCCCGCACCTTGGGATCGGCGACAAGGTCCCGCCAGTCGGCGGTTGCGCGGGCAAAGCCATAGGCGCGACGGTATCGCTCTGCCGACTCGGCACTTGAGGCCGCAATCACTTCCAGCTGCGGCCGCAGGGCCGTGTCAAACACCGCGCCGACGGCAGACAGGGCGACCGCATGTGCCTTGCCCATGTAGCCTCCGCCGACCAACCCGATCCCGATCTCTGTCATTGTCCGCCTTCTCCGCAATGCCAGCATTGCAACCGGTTGCAAAAGATGTATCGTTACTCCTCAGGGCGCGCAAGTGCCGTCTGTGGGCTCACGAACGTGAGGGGATGTCATGACAGGACCGGACGGCAGCATCAGGCTGACTGTGGCGCAGGCCATCGTGCGCTGGCTGATGAACCAGTTCATCGAGATTGCCGGGCAGGAGGTCCGTATCTGCGGCGGCGGCTTCGGCATTTTCGGCCACGGCAACGTGCCCTGTCTGGGCGAGGCGCTCTATCCGGTGCGGGATGACATGCCGCTCTATCGCGGGCAAAACGAACAAAGCATGGGTTTTGCCGCCGCCGCCTATGCCAAGTACCACCTGCGCCGCCGCTTCATGTTCTGCACCGCCAGCGCAGGGCCGGGGACGGCGAACCTCTTGACCGCCGCTGCGCTGGCCCATGCCAACCGTCTGCCGATGTTGATGTTGTGCGGCGACACCTTCCTGACCCGTCTGCCGGACCCGGTGCTGCAACAGTTGGAGCATTTCGGCAACCCGGCCCTTGGCCTGAATGACGCCTTCCGTGCCGTCAGCCGCTACTGGGACCGGATCTCCCACCCTGCACAAGTGCTGCAAACGCTGCCCGCCGCGCTGGCCACCATGCTCGACCCGGCCGATTGCGGCCCGGCCTTCCTTGGCCTGCCGCAGGATGTGCAGGGCTGGGCCTACGACTACCCTGTTCAGTTCTTCGCGCGCCGCGTCCACCGCATCCGCCGCCAATCCCCCGATGTGGCCGAGATGGCCGAGGCCGCGGCCCTTTTGCGCGCCGCCAAGCGCCCGGTGATCGTGGCCGGTGGCGGCGTGCAATACTCCGGCGCCGTCGCGGAACTGACCGCCTTTGCCGAGGTGCATGGCATCCCCGTAGTGGAAACCATCGCCGGCCGGGCGAACCTGCTGGCCGACCATCCGCTGAACATCGGCCCCTTGGGCGTCACCGGTTCGGACAGCGCCAACACCGTCGCCGGGGCCGCCGATGTGGTGCTGGCCGTCGGCACCCGGTTGCAGGATTTCACCACCGGGTCCTGGACTGTCTTTGCCCCGGACGCCCGCCTGATCGGGATGAACGCCGGGCGGCATGACGCGGCCAAGCATCAGTCGCTGGCCGTGGTGGGTGACGCGAAACTAGGTCTTCTGGCGCTGGATGCGGCGCTTGGCACCCATCGCGCCGCCGCGGACTGGACCGCCAGGGCCCAAGCCGAGCGCAAGACATGGGACGCCTACGTTGCCGGGAACGTGTCGCATGGGAACCGCCCCAACTCCTACGCCCAGGCGATCGGCGTGGTGAATACGCTGTGCCACCCGCGTGACCGGGTGGTGACGGCGGCGGGTGGCCTGCCAGCCGAGGTGACAGCCAACTGGCGTACGCTTGGCGTCGGCACGGTGGATGTGGAGTTCGGCTTTTCCTGCATGGGCTATGAGATTGCCGGCGGCTGGGGCGCGCGCATCGCCCAGACGCAGGTCGAGCCTGACCGCGACACAATCGTTTTCGTCGGGGATGGAAGCTACCTTCTAATGAACTCCGATATCTATTCCTCGGTCCTGACGGGGATGAAACTGATCGTTCTGGTCTTGGACAATGGCGGCTTTGCCGTCATCAACAAGCTGCAAAACAACACCGGGCAAGAGAGCTTCAACAACCTGATCGCCGATTGCCCGACGGTGCCCGACCCCTTCACCGTGGATTTCGAGTCCCACGCCCGCGCTATGGGGGCCAATGCCGAAACCGTGGCGAACCCGGCGGAACTGGCCGATGCCTTCCAGCGCGCCAAGGCCGCGACAAAGACCAGCGTGATCGTGATGCAAGTCGATCCCTATGAGGGCTGGACCACGCAAGGCCACGCCTGGTGGGAGATCGGCACGGCGGAAGTGTCCGCCACCGCCAACGTCCGCGACAAGCATGCCGAGGTCGAAGCCGGCCGCGCGGCCCAAAGGCGGGGCGTCTGATGGCCGATCTGGCACGCCTTTCGGCGCGGAACTTCCTTGTCGTCGGTCGGGCCGGGATGGACCTTTACGCCGACCCGCCCGGCACGCGGACGGAGGATGCCACCCGCTTCACCGCCGCCCTTGGCGGATCGTCAGCCAATATCGCCGTGGCGCTGACCCGGCAGGGATGCCGCGCAGCGCTGGTCACCAGCGTTTCCGACGATGCGGTGGGCCGTTTCTGCCTGAACCAGCTTGACGCCTATGGCGTGGACCGCAGCCATGTGCGTTCGGTCGCTGGCGAACAGCGCAACTCGCTCGCGGTGGTAGAAACGCGGCTGGAGAATTGCCAATCCGTCATCTACCGCAATAATGCTGCCGATTTTGCGATGGTTGATGCCGATGTCGAAGCGATCGACTATCCCGGCTTCTCCGCCCTCATCACCACCGGCACTGTCCTTGCCGCCGAGCCGTCCCGCTCTGCCGCCTTCCGCGCCTTCGATCTGGCCCGTGCCGCCGGTCTGCCCTTGATCTTCGACGTGGATTACAGGCCTTATTCCTGGCCTTCTGCGCAAGTCGCCTCGGACGTCTATTCCTGCGCTGGGGCCATGTGTGACGTGATCGTCGGCAATGACGTGGAATTCGGCTTCATGGCTGGCCACCCCGACCGCGGGGTCGAAAAAGCCCGCAGCCTGATTGGCGAGGGCGCGCAGATTGTCGTCTACAAGATGGGCGAAAAAGGCGCGGTCACCATCACCCGCGACGGCGAGTTTGCAACCGGCATTTACCCCACGCAGGCCCTGAAACCCACCGGCGCGGGCGACAGCTTTCTTGGTGCCTTCATCGCCGGGCTGGCGAACGGCCTGCCGGTCAGAACTTCCGTACTGCGCGGCTCTGCCGCTGCGGCGATGGTCGTCGCCCGCGTCGGCTGCGCGCCCGCTATGCCAACCAGCGCCGAACTTGACGCCTTCCTTGGCCAAGCTCCCGGCCCGACCCCGTAAAGGATCCCCCATGCACATCGCCCCCCATGACAACCAGAACCGCGCCATCGTCGATAGGGAGGATGCGCTGGTCCCGCTGGTGTATTTCAACATCGTAAAGCTGAAGGCGGGCGAGACCTTCGACTACCGCACACCGGGCTATGAAACCTGCGTCGTGCCCGCCACCGGCACCGTGACGGTGGAAACCATGGGCGAAACCTTCGCCGCTATCGGCAACCGCGGCGTTGACGTCTGGGATGGGGAACCCGAGGGTGTCTATGTCCCGTCCGACACCGGCGCGCGGATCACCGCGCTGACCGACACCGAGGTCTTCATCGCCGGGGCGCAATACGCCGAGACTCTGCGCCCCTTCGCGGTGCGCGCCGCTGATATCGACCTTGTGCAGTACGGATCGGACGACACGAAAACCCATCGCAAGATCAAGCACATTCTGGGGGCTGCCTATCACGACAGGGTCGGCCGCCTGCTGGTGTCCGAGCTTTATACAGTCGGCGCGGGTGGCTGGTCGGGGTTCCCGAGCCACAAACACGACACCGACCGATTGCCCGAAGAAACCCGCCACGACGAATGCTACAACTTCCGCTTCCGGCCTGACTACGGCTCGGGCCTCCAGATGCTGCAACGGGTGGATAACGAACCCGGTGACGCCTATCACATCATGAACCGCTCCACGGTTCTGATCGACAAGGGCTATCACCCCTGCTGCGTGCTGCCGGGCTATGAGATGTATTATTTCACCATCCTTGCCGGCGAAAGTCAGCGCAGCCTGAAGCAGTATTTCCAGCCCACCCATGCCGAGCAACTGCACACGATCCCTGGCATCATGGACATGGTGGCCAAGTTCAAATGACGCTTGCGACCCTGGCACAGGTCCTGCAACCGGCGCTGCGGGAGGGCTATGCCGTCCCCGGCCTCGTCTGCCTCGGCTGGGAGGACATGCGCGCCTATGTGGACGCCGCCGAAGCGGAACGTGCGCCGGTCATCCTGCAAGCCGGGCCGGGCTGCCGCGAACACACGCCCCTGCCGATCCTTGGCAAGATGTTCCGCCATCTGGCCGAAGGTGCCAGCGTCCCCGTCGTGGCCCATCTGGATCATGGATACTCGCTGGACGACTGCCGCGCTGCGCTCGACGCGGGCTTTAGCTCGCTGATGTTTGACGGATCGAAGCTGCCGCTCCAGCAGAACATCGACGCGACGGCGATTGTGGCGGAACTGGCCCATTCGGCAGGCGTATCCTGCGAAGGCGAAATCGGCTTCGTCGGATATGCGGATGGTGCGGCTTCTGCCGGCACCGACCCCGAAGAGGCCGCCCGTTTTGCTGATGCGACCGGTGTTGACGCCATGGCGATCTCCATCGGCAACCTGCACCTGCAACAAGGCCCCGGCCACGGGCTTGATCTTGTCCGCCTGAGCGCGATCGAGGCCTTGACCACGGTCCCGTTGGTCATCCACGGCGGCTCCGGCGTTCCTTTGGCGCAACGCGCCGCGCTTGCAGCCACATCCCATGTCACCAAGTTCAACATAGGCACTGAGTTGCGCATGGCCTTCGGCACCGCCCTCAGGGCCGCCGTCAATCGCGACCCATCGCGGTTTGACCGCATCGCGATCCTGAGGGACACCCACGCCGCAGTTTTCGACGCGGCCAGGGCTGTGCTGCGCAATCTGGGCGCCTCAGGTCGCGCTTGACGGCGGGGGAGGTGGCATACCAAGAGATCAATCTCAACGTCCCTGTGTGCTGCAAAGTTTCCGCTCCGCAAACAATCGCCACAGTATTGCCCGGTTTGCGTTGTTCTAAGAGCAGTACAGACGAGTCAGGCGCAGAAATCCCCATGAATGAAGCATCAGAATTTGATGGCTATGTCGAGCAATACGACAAGGATCACCGTGCCAGCATAAAGCTCTCCGGCGAAGAGCCGGGATACTTTGCCGACTACAAGATCCGCACCCTGCGTCACCTCGCGACCACATGGCAACTTTCGGCGCCGCGCATTCTGGACTTCGGCGCGGGTATCGGTGCGTCTGTACCCGCCTTCAGGACATACTTTCCCGACGAGACCGTTACCCTGGCCGATGTCTCCGAGGCCAGCCTTCGCTTCGCCCGAGAAACGCACGGCGATCGGGAGGCACAGATCGCAATCCGCGATGGCCGGATCGCGGTTGAGAGCGGAAGCTTCGATGTTGTCTTCACCGCCTGTGTCTTTCATCATATCCCGCATGACGAACACAACGCTTGGCTCTCGGAACTGAGGCGCATTGTTCGGCCGGGCGGCCGCATCGTGATCTTCGAGCACAATCCGCTTAACCCGCTGACGCTTCATGCGGTGCGTACCTGTCCGTTCGACGTGAACGCGCACCTCATCAAGGCCGGAGAGATGCGTCGCAGGGTGACGGCAGCGGGCTGGCAGAGTGCCAAGGTGGACTTTCACGTCTTTTTCCCGGCCGCGCTGTCGGCACTGCGCCCTCTGGAGCAGCACCTGAAGTGGTGCCCGTTGGGCGCGCAGTATGCCTGCCACGCCAAGGCGCCAGAGTGAGTGGTTGAACGGATGCGCGCGGCACCGGCCGCCGAGAGGGATCGAATGCTGGATTCAACCAAATCAGCCGAAGGGACCGGAGCATCCGTCGCGGTGACCCCCCGGGATATTCCGACGCTTGATATCGTGATCCCCTGCTACAACGAACAGGAGGTCCTTCCGGTCCTGCTTGACCGTCTCGGCCGACTTGGCGAGGAACTGGTGGCACAGCGCCGTGTCGTAACGGCGCCACGGCTGATCCTTGTTGACGATGGGTCATCAGACGCGACCTGGAACCTCATCAAGGGCGCGACAGCGGTGCTTGGCGTCCGCCTGTCGCGCAATCACGGCCATCAGGCCGCGCTGATTGCCGGGCTGACGCACGCCACAGCCGACGTCGTCATCAGCATGGATGCCGATTTGCAGGACGACCCCGCCGTCGTCGGTGAGATGATCGACGCCTACAGGAACGGTGCCGAGGTCGTTTACGGCGTGCGTGCGCTGCGCGAGCAGGACACGCATTTCAAGCGTGGAACGGCCCAGACCTACTATAAGATCCTGTCCGCGCTTGGCGTAGATATCATTCCCGACCACGCCGATTTCCGGCTGATGAGCCGCAAGGCACTTGCTTTGCTTTGGGAGTTCCCCGAGCGCAATCTCTTCCTGCGGGCCCTTGTCCGGCAGATCGGTCTCAGTTCGGCCAACGTCTACTACAACCGGATGGAGCGCGCTGGCGGTCACAGCAAGTACGATCTTCCCCGGATGGTCGGATTTGCGCTTGAGGGCGTCACGTCCTTCTCGATCCGACCGCTGCGGCTTATCGCATGGATCGGATTCGCGATTGCGACCGTCGCAATCTTCGCGTCGGTCTACGCCCTCGTCGGATGGCTGCTAGGTGCCGTGGTGCCGGGCTGGACCTCGATCGTTCTGCCCATCTACATCCTCGGCGGCGCGCATTTGCTAGCCCTCGGAATTGTGGGCGAATATGTCGGGAAGATATATCTCGAGGTGAAGCAGCGGCCACGATTCATCGTTGACGAACTATCCGTCCCGAGCGCCGGAGAGTCGTGATCCGATGACCGTAATCCCTGATAGTCCGACCTCGCGATCCTTGCAGCTTTCACGCTACGCGCCAGTCGCGGCGTTTCTCGCGGTTTCGCTGGCAGTCGCGGCGCCGATCCTGATCCATGCCGCGCTTCCGGGCGTGGACCTACCCAATCATATCGCCCGCTACGCGATCATGGCTGATCCGACTGGACCGCTCGGCAAATACTATTCGGTGCCGGGCTACGCCGCCGTGCCGAATTCAGCGGTCGATCTCATCTGGCTTATGACCGGAATGAGCGGCGACCCGATCCGCTTTGCCAATGCAATCTTTGCACTCTATGCGGTCAACTTCGTCGCTTCGGTCATGGTGCTGTCGCGTGTGCTCCAAGGGCACTGGACCGTGTGGCCCGTCGTCTCGGGCTTTCTGGTCTATAACGGAGCCTTCTTCTGGGGCTTCCAGAACTACCTGTTCTCGGTCCCGTTTGCGATCTACGGGCTTGCCCTCTGGATTGCGACCGAGCGTCAGCCGACCGCTTTCCGTCTTCTGATCTTTCTGCCCTTTGCCGCCGGGCTCTATCTCATGCATCTGTTCGCGTTTGTGGCCCTGGCGCTTCTGGCCTTTGCGCGGGAGCTCCAGGAACTCATCGCGGCAGGGTCGAACTGGACGCGGAGACTTCTTGAACGCATCGCGATGGCAGTTCCGTTCCTGCTGCCCATCATCTGGATGCTCTCCGGGCCGACTGGCGAGCAAGGCACCCATACAAGCTTCGGTGACCTCGGCGAACGGATCGAGGCGTTGCGCTCGCCTGTCAGCACCCGGGCACTTGACGAAGCGCCTTTCATGACGTCGGTCGGGCTTTGCGGCCTTGCGATCCTGGTCCTCTGTCTCCTGACGGTGTTCCGGCGGGGCGGACCGCGGTTGGTTGCGAACCGTCAGATCGTGGCACCAGCCCTCGTCCTGCTCGTGGCCGCGGTCGCGGCGCCGATGTGGTTGAACGGCGTTGCCTATGTGCAGATCAGGTTGCCATTCGTCGTCCTTGCGGTGCTGATTGCCGGAACCTCGTGGCGCGGCATTTCCCCGCGCCAGGGAGCGATTCTGGTCGCTGTTTTTGCAACTCTGATCGGCGTTCGCTCAATCCAATTCGAGCAGTACGCCGCGCTGAATGACCGCGAGATTCACGATCTTGAGACGGTTCTCGCAGAGCTTCCCCCCGGAAGCAGGTTGCTGCCGCTCAGGGCGCCGGGTCAACAGGGCATGCGACGGCTCTGGCAAGCGCAGGCCTATGCAGTGACACTCCGGCAGAGTTTCGTGCCGACGCTCTTTCTGGGGGTCCATGCGCTGAATGTGCGGCCGGAGTGGCTGGAGTATACCAATCCGGCGCTGTTTGCGATCGACCTGAGACGCATTCTTGTGCCACGGTCCGAACGGCCTCGGACACAGGGTACCTTCTGGAAGGACTGGGAGGACGTTTTCACATATGCCCTTGTGCTGGACGCTTTCGACCCGGCCTTGATAGCGGATCAGCCGCTGAGGACGGTGGCCCGATCCGGTCGCTTTACCCTTCTCAAGATCGAATGACACTGGCGCGCCTTGACGCTGCCATCGGGAAACCGGCGCGACTTCGCTGAGCGCGGATCGAAGCGAAGTGAGGCATGAAAAGCGCAAAACACTGCCGCCAGCCGTTTTCATTTGGCTTATCCGCCGTGCCGTGGCATCGACGCAGTCGAACCGGGACAGACGCGCCCCGGCCGGACATGCAGATTTCGGACAGACCGCAGAATGCTGAAGAAAGCCTTCCTCGTTGTCGGCGGCAACGCCTTCGGCTCGGCCCTTCTCCTGTTGCGCAACCTCATTGTCGCGCGGCTCGTCAGTCCGCATGACTATGGCATCGCCTCGACCTTCGCGATCAGCATGTCGATTGTCGAAATGCTGTCCTATGTCGGGCTCAATCAGCTCATGGTGGTGGACAAGGACGGCGACGACGACCGCTTTCAGCGTGCCATGCAGGGCTTTCAGGTGATGCGCGGCCTGATATCCAGCCTGATCCTGTTCGCGATTGCCCATCCGTATGCGGATTTCCTCGGGATACCTGAGCTTGCCTGGGCCTATCAGATCATCGCCCTGATCCCTCTGGCGAACGGATTGCAGCATTTCGACATGCACCGCCTGAAGCGGCATCTCAACTTCCGCCCGTCCATCGCAACGCAGTCGATCCCGCCGCTGATTTCGGTCCTGCTGATCTGGCCCATCGCAATGGTCTATGACGATTACCGGATCATGCTGGTGTCGCTGTTCGTGCAGGCAGGAACAATGGTGATCCTGTCGCATATCATGGCCGAACGGCCGTATCGGCTGACCCTTGATGTCGCGCTCATCAAGAAGGCGACGGTCTTCGGCTGGCCGCTTCTGGTCAACGGCATCCTTCTCTTTGGGGTGTTCAACGGCGAAAGGCTGATCGTCGGGCGCGAACTCGGGATGGCGCAGCTTGCCGTCTTTTCGATGGCGATCACGCTGACGCTGACGCCGACGCTGGTCCTTGGCGGCGCGGCGCAGAGCCTGTTCCTGCCCAAACTGACGAAGGCGCGGGACGATGCCGGGGCCTTCAACTGGTTCGCCGTCGCTTCGGTCGAGGGCGGGCTGGCCATCGGGCTTCTGTCGCTTCTTGGCACCGTGCTGTTCGGCGGTCCGATCGTGCACCTGCTGCTTGGCGCAAAATACGAGGCGATGCTGACGATCCTGGTTCCGATGGCGGTGATGCAGGCGGTGCGTGTGGCCAAGACCGGCGCCTCCACCGTGGCGCTGGCCAAGGGCCGGTCGGGCAATTCGGCGGTGGCGAACATCTTCCGGGTCATCTCGCTGCCACTGTCCTGGTACGCGGTGGTGCAGACCGGGTCAGTCTATACCATCCTCGCGATCGCCATGGCGGCCGAGGCGCTGGGCTACATCGCGTCGCTCTATCTGGCGGCGCATCGTACCGGGCTCTTGCTCAGGCCGGTGATCCTGCCGTCGGTTCTCTTCACGCTGGCCTGTGTCGCGGCGCTGATCGACGAGCGGTTTCTGACGCAGCAAACCGGATGGGGTGCCAACCTGCACTGGACGCGCTGGGTGGTGGCAGCGATGATCCTCGCGGCGCTCGCCTCGATGTCGGGCCTGCGCGGCTATCTTGTCCGGCACTTTCGCTAGACGCCGCCGCGCATCTTCACGACCTTGGCAGGGACACCCACGGCGATCGCACCCGCGGGCACATCCCTCGTCACGACCGAGCCTGCGCCGATCACCGCACCATCACCGATCGTGATGCCCGCGGTCAGGATCGCCCGGGTGCCGATCCAGCAGTCGGCACCGATGACGATGTCTCGCTCAATCATCTCCTGATCGGTGATGCGCTTGTCCGCGGCAAGGCCATAGTCGGCGGCGGTGGCGAAAACCTCGGGGCCAAAGGTGGTACGGGCGCCGACCTTGATCCAGCTTTTGCTTTTGCCGGCCCAAAGCGAGCATCGCGCGCCGATCTGCACCTGATCGCCCAGCGCGATCCGCTCGGCATTGGCGAAGGACACATTCGGTGCAATCCGTACGTCGCGCCCGAGCATGAGAAGTCGGCGCGGGGCGACATGGGTGTAGCCGTAGTAGTGCATGAGGCGGAAGGGATGCAGCAGGACACCCGGATCAAGGAACGATCCGACCGCGCGTTTCAGCCTTGTCAGTACGCTCCGCTGCCGCACGGCCATCGCAATCTCCCGCTCATCGGGCGCCGTGCGCATTTCTGCGTGGCGGCGCAAGTGCCAAATTGCTACCACGTTCGGGCGACAGAGCAAACGCAAGCGGACGGACCCTGAGGCCATGACAACCGGAACCTGCCCCATCGGCACTGTCATCGTCGCCTTCAACGCCAGCGATGTCATCATCGGCTGCGTCGAGAGCCTGCTGGCGCAGCGCCACGGGCGCCCCAAGATCGTGGTGGTGGACAATGCCTCCGCCGACGACACGGTGGCGGTGCTGCGGCATTGGGCCGCGCGGCATCCCGAGGTCGCGTTCCGCGAGTTTGCCTCGGGCGAGCGACCGTCGCACGGCGAGGCGGGCGAAGTGACCCTGCTGCATTCGACGGTCAACCGGGGCTTTGCAGGGGGCGTGAACCTTGGCCTCGCGCTTCTGGCGCCGATGCCTGAGATCGGGCATTTCTGGGTGCTGAACCCGGATGCGTTCGCCGACCCGGATGCGACGAAGGCGATCATGGCGGCAGCCGCCGCAAGTCCCGGCTATGCGCTGATGGGGGGGCGGGTCTGCTATGCCGACCCGAAGACCCGCATCCAGATCGACGGCGGCACGCTGAACCGCTGGACCGGGGTCAGCGGCAACGTCAACCTTGGCCATGATGCCGACACGACCGCGCTGCCCAAGGCCGAGGATCTCGATTTCATCACCGGGGCAAACATGGTCGCCTCGCGTCGGTTCTATGAGGCCGCCGGGCCGATGGCCGAGGATTACTTTCTCTACTACGAGGAGGCGGATTGGGCGATGCGGCGGGGCGCGATGCCGCTGGTCGTGGCACCGGGCTTCACCGTCTATCACCACGCCGGGACCGCCATCGGGTCGCCCACGCTCGACCGCATGGCCTCGCCCTTCTCGTTCTGGTTCAAGTATCGCGGGCGAACGATGTTCATCCGCCGCTTCAACCCCCTCGCCTTGCCGGTGGCGCTCGCCTATGCCGCCGCCAAGGCGCTTCAGATCGCGCTGAAGGGCGCGCGGCCGCAAGCCGATGCGTTGCTGCGGGGCGCGCTCTGTCTCGAGCCGCCACGCGAGGTCCGTGACCGGCTGTCGCCGGAGGCGCAGAAGATCGCGTTTGGCCGTGCGCTGGAGTAGCACCGGGCTGTTGGCGTTGGGGATTGCCGTCGGCCACGCCGCAGCGCAGGAACTGCGGCCGGTGGCACGCTTCGTCTGGACGCTGAACGATGCGGATTTTGGCGGTTTTTCTGGCCTCGTCGTCACTGATGCCGGGCGTACGCTCTGGGCTGTGAGCGATCGTGGCACGCTCTGGCGCGCCGAGATCGAGCGCGACGTCGAAGGCCGCATCACCGGCCTCGGCGCACCTTGGCATGACCGCTTCCTGGACAATCAGGGCAAGCCCGTCAGCGGGTTTACGTCTGACTCCGAGGCGATCGCCGCGGCGCCGGACGGCGGTTTCTTCATCGGCTATGAGAGCTATTCCCGTGTGACTGGCCTTAACCCGCCCGATATGCGGCCAACGCCGCTTCACGCCTTTGAGCGCTTCAAGACCGAGTGGAACAACGAGGGCTTTGAAGGCCTCGCGCGGCGCGGCGACGGATCTCTTCTGGCGGTCGTGGAGCGCCGGGATGCGACTGCGGGCGGCTACCGGACCTACATCGGGCGCGGCCATGACTGGCGGCCCGGACCGATCCTGAAGACCGCCCCCGGTTTCGGCGCCTCCGACCTTGCGATCGACGCGGATGGGGCGCTTTGGTTGCTGGAGCGTCGGCTGACCTGGCTCGGTCAGTTCGAGACCCGTATCTCTACCTGCGCGGATGCGAATGGGGGTGCGGTGGACTGTGATCCGGTGATCCTGCCGGGGTCGGCCGAACTTGGCAACATGGAAGGTCTTTCGGTCTGGCACGACGCCGATGGCCGCCGGTTCATCAGCCTGATTTCCGACGACAATTTCAGCATGCTCAGTTCGACGGCAATCGTGGAATACGAAATCCTCCGCTGAGGCGGATTGTGCACGCGGCAGCCGCGACAGAGCGTGCTGCGGGAAATTCGCTTTGCCAAGGCCAAGGCGCTCGGCTAGAACGGGCGCGGAATTGAGGCGGGGGCATTCAGGGAATTCCGGGCGGGAGGCACGCTTTGCCGACCGTCGAAAAGTAACGGAACCGATGCGAGCGCGAGGTTTGCAGTGAAGATCGCAGTTTTTGGCCTGGGCTACGTCGGCATCGTGTCGGCCGCCTGTCTGGCGCGTGACGGTCACGAGGTGATCGGCGTCGATCCGCAGCCGACGAAGGTTGACCTCGTCAATGGCGGCAAGCCGCCGATCATCGAAAAGAACGTCGGCGAGTTGATCGCCGAGGCGGTCGAGACCGGCAAGCTGCGCGCGACGACATCGCCCGCCGAGGCGGTGGCCTTTGCCGATCTGAGCCTCGTCTGCGTCGGCACACCGTCACGCAAGAACGGCAGCCTTGAGACCGATGCTGTTGCCCGTGTGTGCGAGGAGATCGGCGCCGCCATTGCCGCGAAGGGCAAGCCGCACACGGTCGTCATTCGGTCCACGATCCTGCCCGGAACGATGCGGGGAATCGTCATCCCGACGCTGGAAAAAGCCGTGGGTGCCAGGGCGAAGGACTTGCTGCGCATCGCCAACAACCCGGAATTCCTGCGGGAATCGACGGCCGTCTATGACTATGACAACCCGCCGAAGACGGTTGTCGGATCGGAAGATGCCGCTGTGGCGCAGGCGGTTCTCGACCTCTACGCCGACCTGCCTGGACCGAAGATCGCGACCCGGCTCGAAGTTGGCGAGATGGTGAAATATGCCGACAACTCCTGGCACGCGGTCAAGGTGGCCTTCGCCAACGAGATCGGCAACATCGCCAAGGCCCTGGATGTCGATAGCTGGGAAGTGATGGACATCTTCTGTCAGGACACCAAGCTGAACATCTCGCCCTACTACATGAAGCCAGGGTTTGCCTTCGGCGGATCCTGCCTGCCGAAGGACGTGCGCGCGCTGACCTTCAAGGGCCGCGACCTTGACCTGGACCTGCCGCTTCTGAACTCGCTGATCCCGACCAACGTTGGCCAGGTGGATCGCGCCGTCGAGATGATCGCCGACTATGGCGCGAGAAACGTCGCCTTCCTCGGCATCAGCTTCAAGGCCGGCACCGACGACCTGCGCGAAAGCCCGCAGGTGACTCTGGTCGAGCGGCTGATCGGCAAGGGCTTCAACCTGCGCATCTATGACAGGAACGTGCATCTGTCGCGTCTTCTGGGCGCGAACCGGGCCTATATCGAAGGCGCCATTCCGCATATCGCGGAAATCCTGTCGGACGATATGGACGCGGTTCTGGCGCATGGCGACCTCATCATCATCGGCAACCCCGCGCCGGAGTTCAAGTTTCTGGGCGAAAAGGTGCGCGCCGGTCAAAAGGTGCTGGATCTGGTGCGTATCCCCGGCCTTCAGGCCGAACTGGGGGAGCGTTACAGTGGCATCAACTGGTAAGCCCGCGACCGATCAGCGCGGACGTGGCCGCCGCATCCTGATCGTCGTCGAGAACCTGCCTGTGCCCTTTGATCGCCGCGTCTGGGCCGAGGCGACGACACTGGCCGCGCATGGCTACACCGTTTCGGTCATCTCGCCCAAGGGCAAGGGGTTCGAGGCAGAGTACGAGCTTCTCGATGGCGTCCATGTCTATCGCCACGATCTGCCGCCCGAAGGCAATTCCGCCGCTGGGTATCTGCGCGAATATGGCTCGGCCCTGTCGAACGAGCTTCGTCTGGCGCTGAAGGTGAAGCGCGAGCGCGGCATCGACATCCTGCACGGCTGCAATCCGCCCGACCTGATCTTCCTTGTCGCGTGGGTGATGCGGCTGTTCGGCGTGCGCTACCTTTTTGACCACCACGACATCTGCCCGGAACTCTACGAGGCGAAGTTCGACAAGCGCGGCGTTCTGTGGAGGGCGATGCGCCTTTTCGAGTGGCTGACCTTCAAAACCGCGACCGTGTCGATCGCCACCAACGAAAGCTATGCCGAGATCGCGCGGCGGCGCGGCGGGATGAAGGCCGCAGATGTGTTCGTCGTCCGCTCGGGCCCGAAGATCGAGAAGCTGGAGTTGCGGCCGCCGCGCGAGGAGCTGAAGAAGGGCGCCAGATACCTCATCGGCTACGTCGGTGTGATCGGTCAGCAGGAAGGCCTGGACCTTCTGGTGGCGAGTGCAGACCACATGATCCGCAAGATGGGCCGGACCGACGTGCATTTCGGCATCGTCGGCGGCGGCCCGGCACTCGAGGAGGTGCAGGCCGAAGTGCGGGCGCGCGGGCTGGAGGGCTATTTCACCTTCACCGGCCGCGCGCCGGACGATATGCTGCTCGACATGCTCAACACCGCCGATGTCTGCGTGAACCCGGACCGGGTGTCGCCAATGAACGACCTTTCGACCATGAACAAGATCATGGAGTACATGACGCTGGCCAAGCCCATCGTGCAGTATGAGCTGAAAGAGGGCCGCGCCTCGGCGGCTGAGGCATCGCTTTACGCCCGTCCGAACGACACCGTGGATTTCGCCGAAAAGGTCGTGAGCCTGCTCGACGATCCCGAAAAGCGGGCGGCGATGGGCCGGATCGGGCGCGACCGGGTGCAGGTGGCGCTGAGTTGGGCGCATTCGGTGCCGAACCTGCTCGCGGCCTATGACCGCGCCTTTGCCAAGATCGGCAAGTAATCTCAGGCCCGCCGCGACAGCATAAGGGCAGCGCAGAGCACACCCGCGACGAACCCGCCGAGATGCGCCTGCCAGGCGAGGGTGCCGGCCATAGCCCACCAAAGGGCCAGGTTCAGAAGGGCGATCGCCCCGGCCGACTGCAGCACCGGCAGGATGCTGCGGTGCCGCTGGCGAAGTTGTGCTGCAGTCAAGACCAGGAACGCCGCCGCCAGCCCGAAGATCGCCCCCGAAGCGCCGACCATCGGCGCGCCGTCAGAGGTCAGCCAGCCGAAGGCCAGCCCGCCGCCGATCTGCGACAGGGCGTAGAGCAGGAGAAACGATCCGGTGCCGAAGCGCGGCGCGAGGACCGCGCCGAAGGCGATCAGCGTCGCCATGTTGAGCGCGAGATGCGACAGCCCGCCATGAAGAAAGCCGTAGGTCGCGAACATGGCGACGGTCTGGCCGGGATAGCTCGGCTGCCAACCGTGCATCAGTCCGGACCAGAAGGCACCGTATTGATAGGCCGTCAGCCGCCAATCGGGGTGCCCCCAGATCCCCAGATCGGCAAGCGTCAGAGCTGCCTCGGGAAGCGCCGAGGCACCGACCAGTAGCCAGACGACGGCGGGAACCGCACGGCGTGACGGGGCGCGGGTCGTGGCCAACGGGTCAGAACGGGACAAAACGCGGGAGGGTTTTCAGGCTCATCCGCATGAAGGCCATGAGCCGCGCCTCGGCTTCGGCTTCAGTCTCGTCGGGGCCGATGGGGGTGACATAGCGGACCAGCGCGCCATCGGTCCGCCCGATCAGGAGACTGTCCTTTAGGACACTCAGTTTGGCCCTGAAGTCGTTCGACAACCGTCGCCCGCGCCCCTCGAACCAGTAGAACACGAGCTGTTTCGACAGCCCTTTCTGGATCACCGCGCGGTTTGCGGCGAAGGTGCCATAGCCTTCCGCCGTCAGATCGAGCGGCACCTCCTCAAGGCTGAACACCTCCCACCCGCCGGTCGGCAGGCAGACCTCGGGGGAATGGATACCCTGACCTTCGGTCTGCTTGTCATACCACGCCACGAAGAAGGCCACCGCCTGCGGCGCGTCAGGGCTTTGGTAGATCGCGTTCAAATAGTCGTCGGCGGCGAGGACGCGTTCGATGTTGGGCTCAAGCTGTTCGGTATAGCTTTGCCAGCTTCCGACCTGCCGGGGAAAAAGCGCGAGCGGGTCGCGCGTGGGCGCCTCAATGGTCTGCGCCGGCAGAAACTGCCACGCGGCGGAGACGGCGGCGGTCAGGATCACCGCCACCAGAAGACCGGCCGTGGCACGGATGCCGAAGACCCGTGCGAGGACCCCGCCCATGCCTTCGAAATCAAGGTCGATGGCGTCGGACAGCGACAGCGGCGTGGGGGCGAGACGCTGCAGCGCCATCGCCATCAGGAAGAGGATGCCAACGCAGATGAGGAAGATCACCCAGCCTTCGAAGAAATGCAGGAACCCCTCTGCCTGCTCGATGCCGTAGCGGTCCACCAGAACCCCGATGACGCCGATACGGACGGAGTTCATCAGGACGGTCAGCGGTGCGGCGGACAGCAGGAGCACGATCTTGTGCCAGAAGGGGCCGCGATAGAGGATCGCGAAGAGATAGGAGAAGCTGAGGATCGGGAACAGGTAGCGCAGGCCCGAACAGGCCTCGGCGACCTGCAGCTTGTAGACGCCAAGGTCGATCACGTTGCCTTCGAGATAGACGGCGACGCCCGCAAGGCTGACCAGAAAGACCCCGATCTCGGAAGAGACGGTTTGAAGGAAGATTGTAAGCTTCCAGTAAAGGATCTGCGGCAGCGGCAGCATGAAAACCAGATGCACGACCGGCAACATGTGACGTCGCCCACGATCCCATCCGAAGATGGTCAGAACGACGCCACCGACCCAGATGATGAAGGCATAGGTCACGATGTCCGGCACGCGCATCAGATTGCCGAGCGCGGCCAGAGCCAGCCCGCCGGTCAGGATGGCAAGCCCTGGCCAGCGGCGGCGCGCGGGCCCGGGCGCCGGCATGCGGCGCAGTTCGCGAAGGAAGAGGTAGAGCGAGATCAGAGGGATCAGCGGGCCATGGCTGTACTCGGCCGTCGACCACGCCGCCGCAAGCGACACGAACCCGATCCAGAAGATCGGCAACGAGGCCAGGAGAAGCGCAACAAACATCCCGACCCCTGGCAGGTTTGCTGACACTGCTAGACGCGGTGCGACTGCGTCAGGCATCGGGCTTTGGGTCATGCGCGGGATCGTCCGAAATCGTCATGCGGGGACAAGCTACCCAATTTGCAGCGGAAATGCGACACTCAACACCGCAGACGCACTGAACTTTGCGTCATCACGCGCATTTTGGTTCCAAACCCCGCGCGAAACGCTGATCCGCGCCGGGATTGCATCAGGGTCGGTAACTAAAGGTCCGGTCCAGCGTCAGGAAAATGGAGTTCGACTGCGCATCACCCGTGTTGTCGGAGCGGTGCCGCAGTTGCAACCCGCCGGTCAGGCCCCAGTCCTGTGTCAGTGCGTGCGAGTAGGAGGCCAGAAGGTCGGCTCGATTGGTTTCGTTGAAACCCGGGATCGAGTCGGCCGATTCAGAGCGGCCCCAGTTCAGCCCGAAATTGATCTGCGAGACATTGTTGATGGCATAGCTGTAGTTCACGCCGACCCGCGTGTTGAACACATCCTGGTTCAGGCCGTTGGTGGTGACACTGCGCCCCGCGGTGACGGAGATGTCGCTCGACCGCAGGGTATGGGTATAGGCGAGCGAACCGGACGGACGGTTGTTGCCAGCAGGCGTTTGGGTCATGCCGACCGTCGCCGACAGTGTTCCCGAGGCAAGTTGAAAGTCGCGCCCGAGGGTGACGATGTTGCGCGTGCCGTTCTGGTTAACCGTCGATGTGAAGCCGCCGAATATCGACCCATTGGCCAGAGTCTGGGTGAGTTGTACATTGCTGGTTCCGCCGGACCGAACGGCGCGGCCGCCGGTCGTGTCGGTGGTAACCTCGGTGTAGCCCACCTGGGCATCGAGTGTGAGGACCGGATTGATGTCCATCACCGCCCCGATCGCATAGTCGATCGTCTCGCGCTCGGTGAGCACCGAATCCTCAGCATCGTATTCGGTGATGCCGACGGTGCCCCGAAGTTGCACGAGTGGCGAGACCTTCATCGTCACGGTCGCCGTGGCGCTGTCCGTCACCTGATCGAAGAGAGTAGGGCTTACCGCCTCGGCCGTCGCATCGTAGGTGCGCGAGTCATGCTTCGCGGAGAACTGGAATCCGAGGGGATCATTGATCCCCGTCACGAAGGTCGCCCCCAGCGTCTGCCAAGTGACGACGCCACCGCCGCCGATCAGCTGACCAAGCGCCTGTTCTTCCTGCTCGACCTGAAACGGGTTGAGAAACTCACGGTCTGCGCTGCGATATCGGCCGTCCAACGAAAGAGTGCTGTTCAGGCCGTTGAGCGTGTACCGCAAGCGCACGGTCGGATCCTCGAACCCGCTGATCGTCCGACCGGGAATTTGTGCAAAGCGCAGAACCGTCGACGCGTCGAGGGTGAGGGTCTGCGTTGGCGCGATGTTCGACAGACCGAACGTTAGGGTATTGTCCCAGATCGTCGAGGACCCACCGCTAGTGTTGGACAGCTTGAAGTTGTCGTCGAAGCTGAGATCGCTCGAGATCCCGAAATCGAACTGAAGCCCGCCGGTGTTCTGCAGGCCGGTCGCGGCCTGAACCGTCGTGCCACCGCTGGCCTGCGGCGTCACGACCGGCGCCGTCGTCGTCCCCGGCGCAGCAATACCCCCCACCTGCTGCGGGAGGGCGCTGTTTGGCATCAATGTCGAGAGGGCCGCGATTACCGCGATCTTTTTACTGCTCGTCCCCACCACGCGATTTGCCCTTTTTATTCGAAGAGTTTTCGCTCCGGCGCCACAATGACATCACCATCCCGAAGCACGATCACCGGCGCCTGTACCCCGGCTTGTACTGCTTTGTAGTTGTAGTTGTACACCGTTTCAGTCCCGGTCTTCTTGTTCGGCCGACGCAACTGGATACGTTTTGTCGCCGCAAAGCGGCTCAGGCCGCCCGTCTCGGCAAGAAACTGCAAGATCGTCGTGCCGGATTTCACGTCGATCTTGCCTTGGGTATTGAACTCGCCCATCGCGTAGACCGACACGGTGTCGTAGGGCTGATAGTTGGCTGCGACCGACTGTGCGGCGGCATTGTTCAACGCGCTCGTCACCGGGTTCAACTGACCGACCGAGAGATAGACGGTTGGCGGGGCGGCGAAGTTCGATGCCAATGCAGTCGAAATCGCACTCTTCATCGCCTCGACGCTCTTGCCGGAGGCCCGCACCGAACCAACGAGTGGCAGGCTGATCGTGCCATCGGGCAAAACCATCAGGCTGCGATTGAGGCTTGGATCCTCAAGCACCTCCATTTGCAGCACATCGCCCGGCTGGATGCGATAGCCCTGCGCCAGCGCGGCGGGGGCAAGAAGAGCGGCCAGGATGAGGCCGAGAAGGGTTCTGAGCATAGTAACACCCCGAGTTTCGAATCGTAGCAATCCTATGCCTACATGTTGCTTTATCAAACTGTTAACTCCCATTCCTCATTCATTCCACCCTGCGTAAAGCACATCGTGCCCGTTCAGCAACACAGGTCGGTCAGTTGCTGATAGTGACTCCTGCCGCTTCAAGAGCGTCGATTTCGGTCTGCGCCGCCGCAACGAAGTCCGGGCGCGGCCCGTCGGACGGGATCAGTGTCATCATGCGGTTGAACTGCGCCAGCGCCTCGCGTTGCTTGCGCTGTGCAAGATAGACCATGGCGAGATGATATTGGACCGATGCGTCTTCGGGCAGCCCGGCCGCCGCCTTGACGAGTTCCGCTTCCGCCTCGTCATGGCTGCCGCGCAGGTAGGCGATCCAGCCGTAGGTATCCTGAAACGCCGGGACCGTGCTGCCGCGCAGACGCCGGGCGATCAGTTCGGCGCGGTTGAGGCTGTCGGGATCGTTGCCGTGAACTGACAGAAGGCTCGCCAGATTGTTCGCGACGATCGGGTTGCCGCTGTTTTCCTTGTAGAGCCCCTCGTAGATTTCGATGGCGCCGGTATAGTCGCCCTTGCGCTCCAGCACCCCGGCCTTGGCCCACTTCAGTTCCGGCTGATCGGGGGCAGTTTCCTGCGCCTTGGCGATCAGCGCCTCGGTCTCTGTCGTCCTCTGCGGATCGGAGGCGACGATGCGGACCAGCGCAAGCCAGGCCTGAACACGCGTTGCATCGTCTTCGACGAGCGTGCGCATGGTGGCTTCGGCGACCTTCAGATTGCCGACCAGAAGCTGGACCGATCCGTTGATGAACTGCAACTCAGGGTCATCGGGCGCTTCGTGCAACATCTGGTTGGCATAGGCGAGGGCACGGTCGATGCGATCATTCGCGATGTAGGTCCTGAGAAGCGCGACGCGGGTGCCAAGATCGGCGTTGCCGCCGTCAACCAGGCCCTGAAGATAGCCGATGGCCTCATCGCCTTTTTGCTGTCCGCTCAGCGCCGCGGCGCGAAGCGTCACGGCGGCGCTGCGTTCATTCGCACCAGTGCCGGCCGCAAGCTGGTCGGCGACGGCATTGGCGCGGGGCCAGTCCTGCATGGCGACGTAAATCTGCCCGAGCGGGATCAGAAGGCCTGCATTGCCGGGCGACAGGCGGAGTGCGTCAATGATGACGCTTTCGGCCTGCACAAGCTTGTTGTCGGTGGCGAGGAACTGGGCATATCGCAGCGATTCATCCGGCGCACGGTTGGACGCATTGACCGCGAGTGACAACATCTCGCGCATCAGGTCGCGGTTGCCGTCGCGCTCATAGGCCTGCGCCATGAGGGTCATCAAGGCGGCATCGTTGGGGTTGTCGTCGATCGCCTCGCGCAGGATCGCGATGGCGTCACCCACCTTGTCGTCGCGGATGAACCATGTCGCTTTCAATTTCAGCGCTTCGACGGCGCCGGAATCCTCGGCCAGGACTTCGTCCACCAGCCCGTGCGCCTCGTCTTCCTGGCCTGTCGCGGTCAGCATCCGGGCCAGACCCATCTTGATGCGCCGCGCATCGTCCGCATCCTTGCTGGATTGCAGCACGCTGCGCATGTCCGCAATCGCCTTGTCGCGCTCGCCGAGGTCAAAGAGAAAGCCCGCGCGGGCAGAGCGGAAGATTGGCGTCGTGGCTCCGCCCGCGATGACAGTGTCAAGCTCATCGACGGCGATCTTGGTGGAGCGGTGCTCGGCCAGGAACCGGATCAGGGCGAAGACAGGTTCCACTTCCGGCGCCGCGAGGTCGATGCGGCCGCGCAGATGCGTCTCAGCCTTGTCCAGCAATCCGCGCGCTACATACCAGCGGACGAGCGTTTCGCTCATCTCCGGCGCGTCCGGAAAGCGGGCGACCATGTCGAGAAGCCCCTGTTCCACCGCCTTCTCATCCCCGAGCGCGGACAGGACGGCCATGCGCTGGGCGAAAAGCTGGCGGTCTTTCGGCTCCAGCATGATCGCGGCGTCGATTTCGGCGAGGGCGGCGTTGAAGCTCTGCGCGCGCAGCAGATCGTCGATTGCAACGCGGCGCAAGAGGATGTTCTCAGGCAGTCTATCACGCAGGTCGCGCACCCGCTTCATCGCATCGACGATGCCGGCCGAGTCATTCGCCTCGGTCGCTGCGCCATAATCGGCAGCGGCCTTGATGGCAAGAAGCTCGGGATTTCCTGGGGCAAGACTGACCGCCGGGGTGACATAACGCTGGGCCACGTCCCAGTCGCCGTTTGCCACAGCCATTCCAGACAGGGCCTGAAGCGCCTCGAGGTCGTCGGGATATTGCTCGATCAGCCGCAGATACTGCGAGAAGGATTCGCGCAGGTTGCCTCTGTCGCGTTCGACATGGGCATATGCGCGGCGCGCCTCCTTGTGCTCTGCGTTGAACTTGAAGACGTTGCGGAACTCGATCAGTGCGCGGTCGACATCGCCCTTCTCAAGATAGGCCACCCCGGACTGATAGAACTTTTCGGCGCGATCCTTGGCGGAATCGCAAGCCGCAAGCGCCATCAGGCTGACCGCGAGCACGGTCGAAACCAGGGTCCTCCGAAGGGTCATCAACTTCCTCTTATGCGCTTGCATCACGGCAGATAAGCGAAGACCGCGGCGCGAATATGGCAACAGTGTCAGTTACAGAAGGGTGTTTGCACAAAAAACAGCACCAACGTCAACTCAATAGCCCGTTCCCCTCAGAACGACACTCACGGTTGCCCAGAGAAGCCAGAGATCGTTTCGAAACGACAGAGTCTCATCGTACTCGGTGTCATATTCGGCCCGCTTGGAAAAGGCGCTTTCGTTGCGGTCCGAGACCTGCCAAATCCCGGTGATGCCGGGGCGCAAGCGGTAGTAGGACAGGCCATGATAGAGCGGGCGTTGGCTCGGCATCATCGGGCGTGGCCCGACGAGGGACATGTCGCCGATCAGTACGTTCCAGAGCTGTGGCAGTTCATCGAGCGACGTCTTGCGCAGAAAACGGCCGAAACGGGTGATCCGCGGATCGGATTTGAGTTTTTGCGTACTGTTCCATTCCAGCCGGGCTTCGGCATTCCGCGACAGATATTCCTCAAGCATCGCGTCGGCATTCGGCACCATGCTGCGCAGCTTCAGCATCCGGAAATTGCGTCCGCCACGCCCGACCCGATCGTTCCAGTAGAATGGGTTTGATCCATCGAAGGAGACTATCAGTGCCATCAGGATGATCAGGGGTGCAACCACAACTCCGCTGATCACGACCGCCGAGATATCGAACAGCCGCTTCAGGTAGTTGCGATAGAGGCCGGAACGGAAAGGAACAGTCACCAAGCCCACCGGAGCGCTCGCCATATCAATTTCGTCTGACAATTCATTCAACTGAAGCGTCATACGCTCACTCCGCTCGCATCACCGCTTACCCCCCGACACGCCGACAAGAGACGTGTCAAACATCACAAGAACCTATAGTGTGGCAGCATCACTGTTTGCCTGCATAGCATTTTCTGCAACGTGGCGAAAACAACAAATCCAACGGCGTTCGCAGGTACGCGTCATTGCGCCGCCCCGGTGGCCGATTCCCGCCCGTTTTATGCGTCCAGCCCAAGATATTGAGAATATTCCGTTTCCTAACAGGCAACAGAGGATGAGTTCGGTCCGGTTTTGTGCGAGCCCTGCCGCGGCGCAGCGTCACGCATCCGGTCGATTCGCGGGCTTGCGCGGCAACACTCTGGCGCGCGGCGAAACTCTGCCATTAATCTGCCGAAGTTCTGGGACAGTTACCCCGTGAACTCGACCCGAAAAAGGGGTATCAGTCTTGCAAGTGGGGCGATATTTCCTACCTGCCTTCGGAAGATGGATTGTTGAATGAACAAGGTCGTGGAGACCGGAGCGGAAGAAACCAGCAGCGTCGGCTTCTACATGGATTTCTTCGGATTCCGCGAGCGTCCGTTCACGCTCGTTCCCGATCCAGATTTCCTGTTTTGGTCGGCGCAGCACCGGCGTGCCTATTCGGTGCTCGAATTCGGCATTCTCTCGCGCGCGCCGATCACGCTTGTGACCGGTGGTGTCGGCTGCGGCAAGACCACCCTCCTGCGCGAGCTTCTGCGTCAGTTTGGCTCTAAGGTGACAGTCGGGCTGATCTCGAACGCGCAGGGTGGCCGGGGTGAACTGATCCAGTGGGTGCTGAATGCGCTCGACGTGCCGTTCGACCCACACGCGACCTATGTCCAGCTCTTCCAGCAGCTTCAGGACTACCTTATAGAGGAATACGCCGCCGGCCACCGTGTCGTCCTCATCTTCGATGAGGCGCAGAACCTGTCTCGCGAAAGCCTTGAGGAACTGCGGATGCTGACCAATATCAACTCCGGCAAGGATGAGATCATTCAGCTCGTGCTCGTCGGTCAGCCGGAACTGCGGGAACTGGTGCTCGATCCCTCGCTCAGGCAGCTCGCGCAACGGATCGCCGCCAGCTTCCACCTCTTGCCGCTGGACGAAAAATCCGTCGCGGAACTGATCGCGCACCGGCTTCGGGCCGCAGGCGGGACCGGGGAGGAGATCAGACCCGACGCCGCGCGCATGATCTACCGGCATACCCATGGTGTGCCGCGTCTGGTCAATCAATTGTCAGACATGTCGCTGCTCTATGCTTGGAGCATGGACCATCATCATGTAGACGAACACGTCGTGCAGTCCGTCCTGGACGATGGCGTGTTTTTCGCGGCACAGATCGCGGCGGAAGAAGAGAAGCGGAAATGAACCTCGACCTGTCCTTCTATTTTGCGGTCTTTCTGAGACGTATTCACTACTTCATTCTCGTCTTCGCACTGGTCACGGCCTCCGCGCTTGCGGCCGCCTATCTGTTGCCGGCGGTCTATACGGCGCGGGCGACGCTGATCGTGGAAAGCCCGCAGATTCCGGGACAGTTGCTGCCGCCCAGCGTTCAGGCTCAGGCGCTGGAGAAGCTCCAGATCGCGCAGAAGAATCTGATGCGCCGCGTCAATCTTCTGGACATCGCGCAGAAGCTTAAGGTTTTTAAAGATATCGACAAGATGAGCCCGGACCAGATCGTTCAGGCGATGGCCGACAATACCCGTATCAACAACTTCGCCGCGAGGGGCGCGGCGACGATCATGAACATCGAGTTCGATGGTCAGACCGGCCCAAAGGCTGCCGCAGTCGTCAATGAATACGTCACGATCGTGCTTTCCGACGACGCGCAGACGCGCAAGACCAACGCAGAAGGTTCAGTCGCATTCTTCGAAGCTGAGAAAAAGCGTCTGGATGGTGAGTTGAGCGCGATGAGTGCGAAGCTGCTCGCCTTCCAAAACGAAAACAAGGACGCGCTGCCCAATACGCTCGCGTATCGCCTGAGCCAGCAGCAGCTTCTACAGGATCGTCTGGCGGTCGCGGAACGCGATATTGCGACGCTCAGGGACCAGAAGGCCCGGATGATCGCACTTTTCGAGGCGACCGGGCAGTTGAGTGGCACCACGGTCAACCAGACGCCCGAGGCCCGACAGCTCGATGCGCTTCGGCAGCAACTGAACTCCTCGCTTGCCTTGCTTTCGCCGACCAATCCAAAGGTAAAGCAACTTCAGGCGCAGATTGACCAGCTTTCCAAGGTGGTCGAGGCGCAGCAGGTTCCGCCCGGCGCCGCAGGAACGCCGATGTCGCCGCTTGATATCCAGATCGCGACGATTGATACGCAGATCGCGGCGCTGGACGAGCAGCGCAAGCAGCTTATCGAACAGCTTGCCGCCCTGAAGGACTCGATCGACCGCACGCCCGCCAACCAGATCGCGCTCGATGCCATGACCCGCGATTTTCAGAATATCCAGGCGCAATACAACTCGGCGGTCCAAAAGCAGGCGCAGGCATCGAACAACGAACAGGTCGAGCTTTTGTCCAAGGGCGAGCGGATCACTGTGGTCGAAGCTGCGAGCGCGCCGGATACGCCGACCAAACCCGACCGCATGAAGATCGCAGCGGGCGGTGTCGGCGCCGGGATTCTGCTGGGCGGTGGCCTGATCTTCCTTCTGGAGCTCCTGAACCGCTCGGTCCGGCGGCCCAAGGACCTCGTCAAGAGTTTCGGGATCGTGCCGCTGGTCACGATCCCCTACATGCGCACGCCATCGGAGATGATGAAGCGCCGCAGTGGCTTTGTCGCGTTGCTTCTGCTGGCGGTGGTGGGCATTCCGGCGGCGATCTACGCGGTTCATGTCTATGTTGCCCCGCTTGACTATATCTTCGGCAAGGTCGCCGAAAAGCTTGGCCTGAGGCTCTGAGCGCGGTCCGGCACGATGCTGAATTCGGAAGGTTGATTGAGAATGGAAAAACTCGAAGCGGCACTGGCGAAGGCGCGTGAAATGCGCCGCAGCGCGCTCGGCGGCCCCGAGGCACCGCGCGGCAAGGCGGCGCCCGCGCAGGTGCCGTCGGAATGGGCGGCCCTGCCCGAGATCGTGCTGCCAGAGGGCAATGCCGAACGGTACCGCATCACCGCGTTGACGAGCGGCAAGTTCGCGGCACCCTACGACATGCTGCGTTCGCGCACGATCCGCACGATGAAAGACAAGGGTTGGAGCCGCCTGGCGATCACATCGCCCGAGGCTGGCTGCGGCAAATCGACCGTCTCGCTGAACCTAGCGCTGTCGCTCTCGCGTCACAAGGATCTCAGGGTGGTTCTGATGGATTTCGACTTCCGGCGCCCCTCGCTGCACCGCACCCTGGGCCACAAGCCGGAAAAATCGCTGCATGAGTTCCTCGACGGCAAGGCCGCTTTCGAGGACTGCGCGGTTCGTATGGGCGAGAACCTGATTATCGCTCTGAACGCGACTGTCAGCAGCCATCCCGCAGAGCTTTTGCAGAGCCAGGCGACGCGCGATGCGCTCGACGCCGTTGAGCGGCGCTGGCGTCCCGATGTGATGCTGTTCGACATGTCTCCGATGCTGGCAAGCGACGACAATGTGGGATTTCTCAACAATGTGGATTGCGCGCTTCTCGTCGCCGCAGCGGAAAGCACGACATTGCCCAATATCGATATCTGCGAGAAGGAAATCGCCAGCCTGACCAATGTCCTTGGCGTCGTCCTCAACAAGTGCCGCTACGCTGACGATTCTGTAGGCTACGACTATGGCAGCTATCAATAGGACGACAAGGCAGTTGCCATCAGCGGAGGGGCAGCCCTGACAAAATGAAAAGGCCGGGCGACTGCCCGGCCTTGTTAGTTGCAGTCAGTTCCTTCAAGCTGCCTTGCGCCTACGACGCAGAGCAGCAAGGCCACCGAGACCGCCAAGCAACAGCAGGCCTGCCGCGGGGACCGGGACCGGCGCAAGGCCTATACCCGCCAACGCACCATCTGCGAAGCCGACATTGTCGTTGGTGCTGAGGATTGTGAAGAAGATCTCACTCACCAGGATCGGCGCGAAAGTCGAGGAGGCAAAGCCGCCGCGGTTGTTGCCGATCACATCCGTCGCGTAGGTCGATACGATCGGGAAACCGCCGTTGATGGAGGACATCGCCACTTCCTGCGATGAGCCGTCCTTGGCGACGAAGAGATCGAGGAAGTAGAGCGCGTTCACCAGCACCGGCGCGCTGAAAGACACGCGGATCCACTCTTGGCTTCCGTTCGCGAAGGTCGTGATCTCATCGTCCTTCACTCCGACGCCATATCCGTCGGTCTGGAATGCCAGACCCGAGGCCTGCGTCGCGGCGGTCGATTTGCCGTCGAACGCCTGAGAGTTGTTCAGCGGACCGCTCGCGGTCATGTTCCACGACACCGAACCACCGAACAGCGACCCGCTGGCACCCGTTGATGCCTTCGTGAAGTCGATCGAATAAGCATTTGCCGCAGCGGCACCCACCGCCATCGCAGCGCCAGCAATTGCGCCAGCCATCATCTTGTACCCGAACATAACCACCCCTTCCGAAAATTAGTCAGCAAGCTCCATCCTGAGTACTTTACCACATTTAGCGTGGGGGGGAACACGCGAGTGCCACAATTCTTCCTTTTTCTGGCTCCCCCTGCCAGATTTCAACCATAGCGTGTTTTCCTAGTCTTTTATTAGCCTTAAGGGGTGCATTTGAGCAAACTCACCCAGAAGGCGAAACATATTCTCGCCACAATTCCGGGACGGTCTTTGCCAGATTGCGGCATCGTTTCCAAATCGTGGAAAGGCTAAAGTGGCGTCAGATCGCGATTGCAGCGTCGCAGCGAAGTTGTCAGACCGGAAAGGCAACCTCGAAGCGCGAATCCGAGCCTGAAACATGACCTCAAACCACGTTGTCATCATTCCCCACTTCAATGATTCGCGGCGCCTGACGCGCTGCCTGACGGCGCTGACCGCGGAGGACTGCAAGGGTGTAGAGATCCTCGTCGTTGACAACGCCTCGACCGAACCGCTCGACGCGATCGCAGCCCGCTTTCCCGGCGTGCGATTCGTGACCGAGCCGCTGGCGGGCGCGGCCAACGCCCGCAATCGTGGCGTGGCGGACAGCACCGCGCCGAACCTCTTCTTTCTCGACGCCGATTGCGTGCCGGCTCCGGGCTGGATCGCCGCTGCCAAGGCGTCGGTCGGCCGCGCGGACCTTGTCGGCGGGGCGATCGATGTGTTCGACGAGACCCCGCCACCGCGCAGCGGCGCGGAGGCCTTCGAGACGGTTTTTGCCTTCAACTACAAAGACTATATCGAGCGCAAGGGCTTTTCCGTCACCGCCAACCTGCTCACGACACGCCCGGTCTTCGAGACGGTCGGCCCCTTCGTTCACGGGCTTTCGGAGGATGCCGAGTGGTGTCTTCGCGCGCGCGACAAGGGCTTTCGTCTGGTGCTTGCCGAAGACCTGCGCGTGGCGCATCCGACGCGGTCGGACTGGCCGGCCCTGAAGAAGAAGTGGCGGCGCATCACGCGCGAGATGTTCGGTCTGCACATGGCGGGGCATCCCGGTCTGATCGGGCGCGCGCTCTGGTTTCTCCGTGCCTGGGCGGTCGCCGCAAGCGGCCTTGTCCATCTGCCGAAGGTGCTGGCCCATCCGCGTCTCAGGGACGCGGGCGAGCGTTGGCGCGGCGCGCTGACGCTCCTGCGCCTCAGGTTGCTGCGCGCGGGCTGGATGATGGCTCAGGCCCTCGGCCTCAGCGGGCGCTGACCGCTCGGCTGTTGGGGCGTTCGCAGCACTGCCGACTTCTTAATCCCGGCCGACGGAAACTGTGGCGCTTCTGAGCGGCCGGTCCGGTCGCTTGCACTGCCACGATGCCGCCCGCCGTGTCCTGCCTTTCTTGTCGGAAAGTCGTGGCCAAGGGTGGCGATTTGCCTTGGAGGCCCTGAAGAATGGACAAATTTTCTGACTATCCGACGAACCTGACCGCGCCGGGCCGGGATGCGTCATCCGTCGCGCCGGACGACCTGAACGACCTGCCGGTCACGCCGCGCGCGCTTTTTGTCGGCCAGGGCGGTATCGTGACCGTCCGGATGGCAGGCGGTCAGGACGTGTCGTTCGAGAACGTGCAGGGCGGGACAATCCTGCCGATCCGCGCGCGCCGCGTGATGGCGACAGGAACCACGGCCAGCGCGATGATCGCGCTTTGGTAATTAGACGCACCGCAGCGAAGAAAAACGGCGCGGGTCTCCGCGCCGTTCTTTTTTTGACCTGCGATCCTGGTGCTCAGATCGCGTTCGCCCCCAGTTTCCAGGCATCGGCGTTGGCAAGTGCCGCCGGCCCGGTGATCGCCTTGTAGGGGGCGGCGGCGGGCAGGGTGCCCGCGCCCGTGACGCTGTGCCAGACGCGCGCGTATTCCACATCACCGATGAATTGCAGCGTGGCGTTGTTCCGGGCAAGGAAGCTGAGCGCCCGGTTGCTCTGGAAGACGCCATTGCCATTGGTGATGAAGGGAACGGTGGCGACGACGCTGCCGTTGATCGCGACGATGACGTTGTGGGCCACATGGTCCGTAGCGACGACCAGATCGTACCATACGCCAGCCGCGATGCCGGCCGCCAGAATGTAGTTGTTCAAAGTCTTTACTCCTGCGCCGTCCTTCACGTTCAACCGCAGGCTGCCGCTGTTCATCAGTTCCACATCGCAACTGATCGCGGCTTGCGCGAAGAGAATGACGGTCCCGCTGCTTGGCAGTGCCGGAACCCGGAACCGCGCCGCAAAGGTGATCCCGGTGACCCCCGCAGGCACATTGACGGGGTCGAGGAAGTAGGGACCCGTGGCCCCCGTCGCAAAGCTCGCCGCGGTTGCGGGCAGCGTGTTGGCCAGCACCGAAGTGTCCGGCATCGCGCTGACCGGAATACCATCGAGCCCAGCGACGCCGAAATCGACGATCGGCAGGTTCTTCCAGACCTCGGCGCTGTAGTCCTCGGGGAACTTCAGCGCGCCGCTCGCGCCGCCCTCGCCGAAACGCAGCACATCGGCATGTGTGAAGACGCCCGCATTAGGGAAGATCCTGACCCGGCCCGCAACGATCTGCGTCGATTGCGCGGGCTGGCCATTGATCTGGAAGCCCATGACGGTGGTCCAGTGCGCAAAGCTTGCACCAAGCGCCGCTTCTCCGCGCGCCAGCCGCGTTGTCGTGACCGGTCCGGCCGAGGACCAGACCTCGACCCAGGCCCCCGACGGCTCCCAAAGAGCGTTGTCGAAGACCGGCACCGGCCAGCCGACAAGTCCAGCCGATTGCAGGATTGCCGCCGCGGTGAGCCGCGCAAAGGCCTGCCGGCCGTCCGCCGTCACGCCCGAAGGATGCGCATAGTCGGTCCAGCCGCCCGCGCCGTCGTCGGTGCCGTTGACATAGGTCAGGGGCTCAAGCCCGCGCGGCAGGAACATGGTCGCGTCGGGCAGTTGCAGCATCGCCCGCCAGCTTGCCCGCGCGGCCTGCTTGTTGACAAGGTTGGCCTGCGCCGCGCCGCCGACATAGTGGGTCGCATCGACCAGATCGGCGTCGATGTCGAACCGGTGCGGGCCGTAGGGAACCCATCGGGTATGGGCGTAGTCGTAAATCTCGCCGAACCAGTGGTCGGCATGATAGCTCAGGCCGGACCCGTAGTTGACCGTCCCAGGGATGGTGACTGCCGCGCCAGCGGTCGTCTTGCCCGAGAACAGCGGAAACAGTGCCTCGCCGTAGCTGGCACCAAGGCTGCTCGGTGCGGCAAACCATGACATGGCGGCAAGTCCGACGTGCTGGCCGTCCGCCGTCGCGAAGTCGTGCAATGCCTTGTCGGTAGCCCACGACCGCGCGGGATCGCTGTCGTTCACCAGCGCGCGCGGATCGGTGCCCGAGACGGTCTGGAAGATGACCGCGAATTTCTCGCCAGGCCGGGCGGAAATCAGCGTGTCTGCAAGGGCCGCCACGGCGGAGGTGTAAGGCGCGCCCTGACGCACGAAATGCTGCTGCGGCGTCGTGGCGGCGCCAAAGATGATCTGCACCGCCTCATCGTCCGCGACGGTCGGCGCTGGAGCCAGATCCTGAAAGGTCGACAGAATCCGCTCGGGTTCGGACTGGCCCCAGATCGCAATGACATGGCCGACACCAAAGCGGGTGTTGCCCTGGGCGCTGACCACGGGTGTCGCCTTCAGCCGCACCTGTGGCCGATACCATGAGGCGGAGCGCGGCACCGTCATGGTGCCGCTCCAGATCCCGGCGCCGTCAATGGTCGCGACATCAGCCCAGGCGGTCGAGGTGAGCCCTCCGTCATCGACGGACTGCGCCCGCGCTTCGACGATCTCGCCCGCCGTGCCGGTGCCCGTCAATGCGACGACCGCGCTGTTGCGGCCGAAGCCCGCACCACTGTCGAAGAGCGTCCGGTCGCGCGAAAACGCGGTGACCGAGACGGTGCCGAGGGCGATCGGCGGCGTGCCCTGGCCCGAGCTCTGGGTAATCGATAGCGCAGATAGTGAGATCATGTGGTGTCCCCGCTGGCGGAACGGACGCCACAGGCAAAGCCGGCCAGACCGGAAGACCATCGGCGCTCGTCCGGTGGATGGCGCCGGGGGCGGCCCCGCCCATGCGCCGGATCGCGCCTGCGGCAGGGACCGCCCCGACAACTTGCGTCTGGTGAGATAGCATTGCGCGGACTGGCGTTGCGATCGCTCACCCTTGGGCGTGCGGGCGGTTAAGACGTTGCTCAGCGGCAGCTCGGCCCGAAGGATCGGGCGATATAGGCTGCAAGCGCGGGGACGATCACCCGCGCTTCTGCCGCTGCGGCGGGATGCAGCCCGTCGGGCAGGTCGGTCGCCCGCGGATCGTTCAGCCAGCGTGTTCTGCCATCGAAAAAGCCGACGCCTTCAGCGGCTGCAACAGCGCGTGGGACCTCGGAGTAGCGGCCAAGGAACGGCCGCTGCCACCGGCGCAGACCGCGTACCGGGTTGGTTGACATCAGCACCACGGCCGCACCGGGCCTGGCCTCTCTCAGCGCGGCGACGATCCCGCGCAGGTTCTCCTCGGAGCGGTCGAGCGCTGTTCCGTCGAAGAGATCAGCATCATTGACCGAGAATTCGACCAGAACCAGATCAGGCAGTTGCGCCGCCACCGCCGCCACCTGGCCCAGTCCCCAGTCCGAACTGGCGCCCGCCTTGGCGACGCTGGTCAGGTTGACGGCAACGCCAAGACAGGTCGTCAGGTCTCGCGCCACTTGATCCGGCCAGACCCCGTTCTGCGTCAGGCTTGTGCCCAGCGCCACGATCCGCAGAACGCCCGCGGGCAGCGCCCGTTCCGTCAGGGGAAGATCCTGCGGTGTGGTGCCATCGTTGGAGGAGAGAAAGAGATGGGCCAGGATCGCGCAACCGGCGAGAAGCGCGACCCCCCGGCGCCGCATCTTCAGGCGAGGCCCTGTTCGGCCAGTGCGCTTTCCCGCGCGTCCGCGTCGCTGAAGCGACCGTAGGCGCCGACCTCGATCCCCGAGCGGATTACCTTCGCCGGATTGCCCGCGACGATCGACCGGGGCGGCACCGATTTCGTCACGACCGAACCCGCGCCGACGACGCAGTTGTCGCCGATCTCCACCCCCGGCAGGATCAGGCTTCGCCCGCCGATGAAGCAGTTCTCGCCGATCCGCGTGTGCAGATAGAGACCGCGTGTACGGTCATGCGTCAGCAAGCGCGATTCAAAGGCGACATAGGACTGCGCGCCAACGTGGATGCCAACAGGAAAGGTCCGGTCGAACTTTGCCGACAGCGAAAACTGCGCGGTCGGATGAATGTCCATCTTCCAGACCCGGACCAGATAGGCGCGCTTGATGTCCACCAGAAGGTTGCGGAGCCCGCCAAGCCGGTTCAGCCCGCGTTTCTTCGCCTTCTGCATCGGTTGCGCGGTTGCGCCGTCGCTCATGCCCGTCGTGCCTCCATGTTGATCCGCGCTCCCTCGTTCGATCGTACCGCCGTCGTCCGAATGCCATTTGCGCACATCGAACCAGACCAAGGGCGGCCAGGCCGCCCGCAACTGGTGGTCAGGCAGAGCGTTGCCCGGTTTCGCAAACCTGGATTGGGCAACGCCTGACCGTCCCCCAGCATGAAAGGAGCCTACAGGAAGAAGAAGTGGAAGGGCTAGATGATGCCGAAATAAAGCCTGACGGGCGCTCAGCCGGTATTGTTGAGCCCGAGAATAGAGCCCATCGTTTGGATACAATGTCGACTTTTAGGCTGTAGAGGCGCGAAAGCCTGAACACTGAACGAACTCGAGGCCGATGTCGGATTGCAATTTGCGGTATTAGCGCTATGCCGGAACCTGGCCCCCGTGGTGCGAGACGCGATTAGCCAGCCGCGCTTGCCGAACGCGGGATGCACCCGGCGACAGGCCATCCGAGTCGCCGCAACGATAGTGAGAATTCCGAGTGACGCGGGCCATCAGCATCTCTGCTTCGTTTTCGCCCGTTGAGGCATTGCAATCCGATGCCATGGCAGAGGCAATACGCCCGAATCCACGCCTTCGCACCCTTCTCGCCGCGCCGGTCGAACGCTCGGGCATCAGTCACACCTGCTGGTCGATTCTTCAGGCCGCCGCCGAGGTTGGCCATACCCCGACGCTGCACGCCGCGTTCGTGCGTCGTGGTTCGCCTGCCGCCTTTCCGGTGACAACGGTCCTGCCCGGACCCGCGACCCTCTTGCCCTTTGATCTTCTCAAGCCGCTGGCGCAGGCCGCGCTTCACGCCCGCTTCCTGTCGTCGCTCGCTGCCGGCGACGTGGCCTATCTTTGGCCGGGCGTCCCGCTGCGCACCTTCAAGGCTGTCGCGCGGCGCGGCATTCCCATCGTGACCGAGGCGGTCAACACCCGGATGGCCGTGGCGCGGGATATTCTCGACGCCGCCTATGACGCGCTCGGCGCGGCGCCGGAGCACGGGATTACCGACGCGCGTATCGCCATGCAGGAGGAACGCAACGCGCTCTGCGCCGCCATCTTCGCGCCGAGCGCCGGTGTCGAGGCGTCATATCGTGCGACAGGCTATGCGGCCCGCGTCGTCCCTGCGGGTTTTGGAACCTGGGTGCCGGCGGACCTGCCGCAGCGCCTGCCTGCGCCGGGCCGACCGGTGCGTTTCCTCTTCGTCGGACGCGATGACGTGCGCAAGGGCCTGCATCGCCTGCTCGAGGCCTGGCGAGAGCCGCCCGCCGACGCGGAACTTCGGATCGTCGGGGAGATTTCGCCGCTGATCCGGCGGCTCTTTGCGGATGTCCTGAACCTGCCCTCGGTCTCTGCGGGCGGGTTTCGCGCCGATATGACCGCAGAGTACCGCGCCGCAGATGTCGCTGTCCTGCCCTCGTTTGAGGAAGGCGATCCGATCGTGACCTATGAGGCGGCAGCCCACGGCCTGCCGGTGATCGCCTCGGTCCCCGGCGCGGGCCGTTTCGGGGCCGAGACCGGAGTCGTGGAGATCGTTGATCCGCAGGATCTCGGGGAGCTCCGTGCCGCACTGGCGACCTATGCGTCGGATGAGGAACTGCGCCGCGAGAAGGGCGCACTCAGCCGTGCGGCGTCGCTGGCCTATGACTGGTCGCGGGTCGCGCCGGCCCGGCTCGACCGGCTCTTCGCCTTTCTCGCGCGCTGACCCGTGGCGCTTTCGGCGCCCAGATGCACCTCGCCGCGCGCC
>JBGSNN010000482.1:0-2405 GCA_041739655.1 Albidovulum sp.
CGCGCTGGCCGTTGATCGCGCCACACCCGACCCCGTCCGCGCCACCCCGCCGCCCGACGCCGCGGCGCTGCGCGCGCAAATCCGGCGGGTATCCGCCAGCCCGAAAAAGCCCTATGTCACCGGATCAACGATCGCCCAGGCTTCGCGCCGCCCCGGCATCGAGTTTCAGGCGTGTTTCGAAGGCTTTTGAGATATGGGCGCGCAGCGCCTCCTGCGCGGCATCACCATTGCCCGCGGCGATGGCATCGACGATCGCCGCATGTTCTGCCAGCGCCGTCTCGCCGCGCCCCTCGGCCGCCAAGGACGTCGTAGCCAGCAGCGCCATGGACCGGTGCACAAGCCCAAGCTGCTGGACCAGGTAGCGGTTGTGCGAGGCAAGGTGGATCTGCTTGTGGAACCGCCGGTTGGCGCGGCTGAGCGCTGCGGGATCGCCGAGATAGGCCCGGTCTTCCGTGACCATATCGGCCAGCACCCGCACCTCTTCCTTCGTCGCGTGCTTTGCCGCCAGCCGCGCCGCCAGCCCCTCAAGCTCGGCCCGGACGACATAAAGCTCGGCCAGTTGATTGTGATCGAGCGAGGCCACGATCAGCGACCGCCCGTCGCGCGCCAGCATCGACTGCGTCTCGAGCCGCTGCAACGCCTCGCGCACTGGCGTCCGCGACACGCCGAAGCGTTCGGCCAGATCGGCCTCGACCAGGCGGTCGCCGGGGCGGTAGATGCCGCCTTCGATCGCTTCGAGGATCAGCGTATAGGCGTCCTTCTGCATTCCGTCCCTCTCGCGGTTCCGGCAGAAACCCTAGCGACGGGAGGGTCGCCAAGGCAAGCGGCCGTTGCGAAGGCCAGGGCCTGCGCGTAGGCTGCGGCGGCATGACACGCGCGACCAACCGCCCCGGCTTCGGCCATGTGAAGGCCTGGGTCTTCGACCTCGACAATACGCTTTACCCGCCAGCCGCGCGGCTCTTTGATCAGATCGAGCGGCGCATGACCGCCTATGTCATGCGGGCGCTGAAGGTCCCGCAGGAAGAGGCTGACCGGCTTCGCGCCGAGTACTGGCGGCTTTACGGCACGACGCTGGCCGGGCTGATGCACGAACACGATCTCGACCCGCATCCCTATCTTGTCGATGTCCATGACATCTCGCTCGACCATCTGGCGCCGGACCCGGCCCTCAGCGACGCCATCGCCGCTCTGCCGGGGCGCAGGATCGTCTATACCAACGGCTCCGCGCCCTATGCCGAACGGGTACTTGCCGCGCGCGGCCTGCGCACCGCCTTCGATGCGGTCTATGGCATCGAAGAGGCGGGATTTCGCCCCAAGCCCGACCGCGCTGCCTTCGAGGCGGTCTTTGCCCGCGCCAAGGTCGACCCCACCACGGCGGCGATGTTCGAGGACGACCCGCGCAACCTCGCCGCGCCGCATGCGCTTGGGATGCGCACGGTCCATGTCGCACCCGCGCCGGAACCCGCAGCCCACATCGAACATCACACCGCCGACCTCGCGGCGTTCCTCCGTCCGCTCGGGCGCTGAGAGCGCGGGACAGCTGGGCGCGTCAAATCGTCCGGTAGCGCGATGCGGGCAGCCCGCCTAGAAGGGCCGCAGCGAACAGGAAGGAACCCCCATGACGATGAGCACCGGCTTCAGCGGGATTGATAGCCATTCCCATCTTTCCAGTGCCACGGACGGGCGCCGTGGCCCGCTGGCTTTCGTGCTGCTGGTTCTCGCGCTGGCGCTGGCAGGGCTCGCCCTCGCCATCAAGACCTGGGGTCTGGTGGCGCTCGGCCTTGTGGCGCTGACCATGGTTCCGGTGATGTTTGGCGTGCTGATCGCCCTGACCCTCGGCAAATAGTCGCGGTGGCGCGGATGCCTCTTGGAGCGCACCACCCGTCCCGATAGGTTTGCCCAAAGCGAGGGAGCATTGGGCGATGGCCGAGACAACCGACATCCTGATTTCCGGCGGCGGTATCGCCGGGCTTGTGGCCGCTGCCGCCTTCGGCGCTGCGGGCTTTTCGGTGATCTGCGTCGATCCCGCCCCGCCGGTCACGGATGCGACCGATCCAGCGGCTGATCTGCGCACCACCGCCTTTCTGCAACCGTCGCGCCGGGTGCTGGAGGAGGCCGGGCTCTGGGCCCGCCTCGCGCCCCATGCCGCTGCCCTTAGGATCATGCGGATCGTCGATGCCGGCGGTGCTGCGCCGGAGCCAAGGCTGGTCAAGGATTTCGATGCCGACGAGATCGGGGATGAGCCGTTCGGCTGGAACTTTCCGAACTGGCTTCTCAGGCGCGAAACCGTCGCCCGGCTTTCTGACCTGCCGAACGTGCAGTTCCGTCCGGGCACCGCGACGCGGTCGGTGCTGACACGCGCCAGCGCGGCGAGGGTGATGCTGACCGACGGCGCCGAGGTCGCC